>CAXUJF010000007.1:0-34014 GCA_964250865.1 uncultured Streptosporangiaceae bacterium | reverse complement strand
CCAGCTATCAAAACAGCCCCCGCTGTGCCGGGGGGGGCGCGGTGCCCGGGGGGGGGGGGGGGGGGGGCGGGGGCGCGGGGGCCGGCCGCCGTCGCCGCCCGGACCTCGTCCGTTCAGGTGCAGGCCGCCCCCGCGGTCACCGAGCAGAGTGTCGGCCTGCGGTTGGAACCGCTGGGCGACTCGATCACCTACGGCTCGCACAGCAGCACCGGCAACGGCTACCGGGGACCGCTGTGGAACGAGCTGACCGGGGAGGGGTACCCGCTGGACTTCGTCGGCCCGGTCCTGGAGGGGACGATGGCCGACTCCAGCAACGAGGGTCACCCCGGCTACCGGATCGACGCGCTCCAGAGTTTCGCGAGCAGGTCGGTGTCCACCTACAAGCCCAATGTCGTGACGCTCTTGGCCGGCGCCAACGACCTGATCCAGAACGACGACGTAGCCGACGCCCCCGCCCGGCTCAGCGCGCTGATCGACCAGGTCACGACCGCCGACCCCGGCGTCACGCTACTGGTCGCTAACCTCACCGTGTCCACGAACGCCAACGTCGTGGCGGACAGACCGGCCTTCAACGCGGCGCTTCCCGGGATCATCGCGTCGAAGCAGGCCGCGGGCAAGCACGTTGCCCTGGTCGATATGAGCGCCGTGACCACAGCGGACCTGGTCTCCGACGGTATTCACCCCGACGACGCCGGCTACCAGCTGATGGCCGACGCCTGGAATAAGGGCGTGCAGGCGGCGGCCGCCGCCGGCTGGATCACCGCGCCCGTCAGCCTGGGCGCGGCGACCGGGGGAGCGTCCGGCGAAGCCCTGTCCGGAATCGCCGGCAAGTGCCTGGACGTGAACGGAGGTAACAGCGCGGACGGCACGGCCGTGCAGCTGTGGGGCTGCGACCATACCGAGGCGCAGACCTGGACCGTTTACACCGACGACACGCTGCGCGCGCTGGGCAAGTGCCTGGACGCCGCCGGCGGCGGCACCGCGGACGGGACCAAGGCGCAGCTCTACACCTGCAACGGCACCGGAGCCCAGGTATGGCAGCCGTACAACGGCGGCTATCTCAACCTGGCCTCGGGCAAGTGCCTCGACGACCCGAACTCGTCCGCCACGGACGGCACCCAGCTCGAACTGTGGGACTGCAACGGCGGCGGCAACCAGCAATGGGCGGCCGCAGGACTGGGGCCGGTGACCTCCGGCATCACCGGCAAGTGCCTCGACGACAACGCCGATTCCAACGTCGACGGCAGCAAGGCCGACCTATGGGACTGCAACGCCACCGCGGCCCAGGCATGGGCGGTACGCAACGGCACTGTGCAGACTGCCGGCCTGTGCCTGGACCTCAACGCCGACGGCACCGCGGACGGAACCCTCGTCCAGCTCTGGGACTGCAACGGCACCGCCAATCAGACCTGGCAGCCCGGCCCGAACTCGAGCCTGGTCAACCCGCAGTCGGGCAAATGCCTCGACGACCCAGGCGGCAACGCCACCGACGGCACCCAGCTCGAGCTCTGGGACTGCAACGGCACCGCCAACCAGCAGTGGGTCCTGCCCACCAGCTGAAAACCCGATCAAAATACGGGTCTTGCAGTCTCGCGGCGTCGACGCTTGCGGTGAAGTCGAGAAGAGCCTTCGCCAGTTCACCGGACGCCTCCATGGCGGCGTAGTGGCCCACGCCGTCGAGTGACCCGAAGCTGGCTTCGTCGGCCCGGCCTGGGACATGGTGCCGGCGGTGAAGGAGCCTCCGCTTGCACCGACCGCGAGTACGGGCGCGGTCAGCTCGAGCGCCCTGCTTAGCAGGCAGCGGCGAAAACCATGACGGTGCTGCGGGAACGCGGCTACGGGACCCCCGCCACGCTCGCCGCATGCGCCTTGAGGTCACCGCCCTCGGCTTCGGGGTGCTGCGCACAGGCGAATCGATCTTCGACGGTTATGGATGTCGCTGATGACCTGCCTCAGCAGGCGGCGGAGATCACGCTGTCCATGCTCACGCGGGCTGATTCCCGTGTTGCGGCGTGGGATGACGCCCTCCTTGGACTCCAGGAAGTCCAGCGACTCGAGCAGAATGTCGCGGGTCTCCTTGGTTCGATGATGCGGTCGACCAGCCCGGCGGCCACGGCGTAGCCCGGGTCCATGGTTGTCAGCTCGTATTCGGCGATCAGTTGCTGCCGCAGGCCCCCCGGGTCGTCGGACGCCGCGATTCGCCGACGGAACAGCACGTCGACTGCGCCCTCGGCGCCCATAACGGCAATCTCGTTGTCCGGCCAGGCGAACGACAGATCACAGCCGGCCGACCGCGAGTCCATGGCGACATAGGCGCCCCCATAGGCCTTGCGGAGGATGACCTGGATCCTCGGCACGGTCGCGTTGCAGTACGCATATAGCAGCTTGGCGCCGGGCAGGCAGCAGCGGCTGGCCTGCTGCCTCCGGCTTGGCGTGGGTCCGACGTCGGGCCGGGCTCAGCCCGCTGGGTAGAGAAGGAACAGCGTGCAGCCGGTGGCGGTCGCGGGTACGTGCCACGAACTGGTGGCCACCGTTGCCCGGATCCCGTGACGCCGGGTTCCTCAGGGCGGGGCGGCGGGAACAGGCGGTTCAGGTGGTAGTCAATGACGGCCTGAACCTTTGTCCAGCACGGCAAGATCTTCGCCGGAAGTACATCTAGCTCAGGGCGAACTGCTGGGCCGGGGTGCCGTTGCAGGTGTAGATCTGCAGCTGAGTGCTGTTCGCGGTGCTGCCGCCCGGGGAGTCCAGGCACAACCCGGACTGCGGGTTGAGCAGGGATCCGTTGGCCTGCTGCACCCAGACCTGGTTGCCGCCGCCGTTGCAGGGCCACAGCTCGACTTTGGTGCCGGCTGCGGTGCCGCCCCCGGTGATGTCCAGGCACCGGCCGAGGGTCTCCAGCGATCCGCTGGAGTTGCGGTACCAGTGCTGGTCGATGGCGTAGGACTGGCAGGTGTACAGGTCCACGACCGCGCCGTCGGTGCCGCTGTCAGGGCCGTACACGTCGACGCACTGGCCGCCGGGCGCGTCGATCATGCCGCCGCCGTTGACCGAGTACACCTGCGCGGGCGTGCCGTTGCAGGTGTAGATCTGCAGCTGGGTGTCGTTGGCGGTGCTGCCGCCCGGGGAGTCGAGGCACAGCCCGGAGTTGGGGTTGAGCAGAGACCCGTTGGCCTGCTGGACCCATTTCTGGTTGGCGCCGCCGTTGCAGTCCCACAACTCGACCTTGGTGCCGGACACGGTGCTGCTGCTGCCGGGAATGTCGAGGCAGCGCCCGAGCGTGCTGAGCGAGTCGTCGGAGTTGTGGGTCCAGTGCTGGTCGATCGCGGCCGACTGGCAGGTGTACAGGTCCACGACCGCGCCGTCGGTGCCGCTGTCGGGACCGCTCACGTCCACGCACTGCCCGCCCGGACCGGTGATGGTGCCCGCGGGCGGGGTGCCGCCCCCGGATGCGCCGGAGTAGCCCACCGACGTGATGTCGGCCTGGACGGCGGCGTCGGCGGCGTCACTCGGGTAGCCGACGGTGATCACGCCTTCGAAGAACGAGCCGACGCCGTTGTTGTCCCCGCCTCCGCCGGTGCCGAGCACGATCGCGCCCTCCTGGTGCATCGGCGCGTACCCGCTGGGAAGGGATCCGTCCCAGTAGGTCGACAGACCGCCGGACTGCGCGTTACCGCCCTCGAGCTCGAAGGTCGTCTGCCCGTTGTTCTTCAGCATCGCGGTGACGAAGTCGCTGTTGCTGGTGGTGTCATTCGGGTTACTGCCGTCCCCGCCCAGGTACTGGCCGTTCTCCAGGTCGGCCTCGACCCAGGGGCCGCTGCCGTGACACGGCGGGGTGTCACAGTACGTGGTGATGTTGACCGCGTCCATGTGCGCGGCGCCGTTGTCCCGGAGGTTGGTCTCGGCGTTGCCGAAGTCGTAGCAGCAGCCGGAGTTGACGTGGGTGCCGCTGGCCACCATGTACATGCCTTCCGGCTGGCCGTTGACCGCCACCCCGGTGGTGCTGTTGTCCCGGTAGCCGGTCTTGGCCGGGATGTCGAGGCCGTACACCTCGTGACCGCCGGCCATGACCGGCAGCGCGGCTGCGTTCGCGCCGGCGTCTTGGCCGAAGCTGAAGCCGGGCGCGGTGCCCGGGCCCTCGATGGTCAGGTTGTTTTCCTCGGAGGACTGATCGTAGAGCTCGGTTATGACGCAGGTGGTGTGGGCGCAGAAGGCGTCCTGCTCGCCGGCGTCGGCGTAACCGCCCGCCGCCAGCAGCCCGACGTTGGCCGTCGCGCCGTCCGAGGCCCGCTGGACCTGGTACAGCGGCCCGTCGTAGGCGGAGTACAGCGCGCGTACCGTGCTGTACGCCCCCACACACGGCGTGCCAGCACCGCCGTAGATGTCACACGGCAGCGACCCGGCGGCCTGCGAGGTGGCCGGCAGCGCGATCATGCCGAAGCTGCTCAGCGTGAGTGCGGCGACCGCAATGAACAGTTTCCGGGCCCGGCGGAACCACTCGAACGCAGTCATCGACGACACACCCGTCCTTGGCTGTGCTTACAAAAGTTTAAATAAGTTGTTCAAGGTAGCCTGCGCCCGGATGACGTCGTTGTCAATGCCCACATATCACCGCATCCGCACAGCGGAACTGGCGTCTAGACGAGAGGGGCGGTCCAACCCGCGCACTGGTGACGGGTGCTGGGCTGGGGCATCGCTCACCCGATGCCGCGGGCACGACATCGCGAGGGTGCCCCTCGGCGTCGTACGTTCATACTCACGGCCTGACCTCGTCCACCTTCTGGTGACGGAGCAGCCGGCCTGCCGTCCAACCCGCCCACAGGCCCTACGGACCCCGGACGTCATCCGTCGGCGGATACGGCCCACTCGCTGAACGCGGCCCCAACCTGCTGAGGCGGTCTCGAGTGCGTTGTCCAGCGAGATGAGCCGGTCGCCCTTACCGTGGATGACCAGGACGGGCACGAGATCCCGGGGGGTCTGCTGCGTATCCAACGTGGGCATGGTGCGCTTCGAATGAAGGGTGCGGGGTGTCCACGGCATTGTTGTGCCGGTGATTGCTCGGCGCGGTCACGTTCGCGGAGACTGTGTGAAGGTCAGAGGCGGATCGGCGGGCGGGCCCCGCGGCCGCGCGGCGCCCGAGGGGCGGGCCGCGCCGAAAAAGCGGTGGGGGGTGTGGGTTGCTTGGGCTCTGCGGGCGGGGGGGCCGGCGAGCAGGCCGGCCGGCCGCTGATCGTCTGACCGCTGACTATCAGGGCAGGATCGGGAAGGTGTCTCCGGTGAAGGGGGACATGTCGAGCCAGAGGTAGCGGTAGGTGCGGTTGGTAAACACCCAGCCGCCGCTGCCGGTCCGGCGCAGTGCCTCCGATGACCCAGGCGGCGTCATCGGACCACAGGGTGGAGAAGGCGTCGTAGTCTGCGCGCATAAGGATGTCGGCGAAGCGGGCTGTGATGTTACGGATGGCCGCCTCGTCCGCCAGGTCGCTGGTGGGAGCTGCGTTGTCGTTGAGTGTCATATCCCCAGCCGGTGCCAGCCGGCGACGTCGCGCCGCCCGGCGGGGCTGACCGTCCCGTGCGGAGGAACCCTGCAGTAGCCGACACCGACCTTGGCCGCCCCCGGAGAGTTCCCTCAGCCGGCCTTGTGCGGTGCAGTTCCAGAAGACGATGACCCGAGCAGGCATCCTGAAGTCGGAGGTCAGCAGCCATACAGCAGGCAGGACGGTCGGTATACCGCTCCTGCTGCGGTCCGCACACCGCTCCTGCTGCGGTCGGTATACCGCTCCCCACCCCGCCGTCCGTGCCCGTCCGTGCGCTGTACCGCCCCGATTCTGCGATGGAGCGCCGGCACCCGGCGTGCGATTCTTACGGCACCGTCCTAGTGACGATCCTGGTCAGGTGCGGCTTGTCGGCGGCCGCGAGCCCTGCCTATCGCGGGGTTCGGCCTGGACGGGCGGAGGCGTTGGCCGGTCCATGATTACGCGAAGCACGTCGGCCAGGTACCGCACGAGCCGGTCCGGCTCCAGGTCAGCAAGCGGACCCTCACCGACGACGTAGCGGCTGAAGGTCACGCCGATCAGGACCGCGCCGATGAGGTCGACTTTCACGGCCAGGTCCGGGCCCTCGAGCACCGCCTCGTAGGCGCGCAGGCTCTCGGTGCTCATCGCGCCCAGCAGCGCCTTCGCCGCGTCCTGATCGGATGCCGCGCCGCGCACGAGCGCGATGAACGGGTCAGCGCGGTCTGCCGATTCCATCCGCTCGACGAAGCCGGACGCAACGCGTTCGGCCAGGCCGGCGCGGGCTCCTCGCACATGGTTTTCAAGGTCGCGCGTGCCCGGTACCGCCTGGAGGAACAGCTGTTCCTTCGTCGAGAAATGCATGACGACGAGCCCGTGCGTCACACCGGCCCGGCGCGCGATCTCGCGAATGGTGGCTCGCTCGTAACCGCGCTCGGCGAAGACGGACCGGGCGGCCGCGAGGATCGCGGCGCGCCTCATCTTCGGGTCGCGCGTCCGAGGCGCCGGACCCGGTCTGCTGGCTGTGACTTGTGACTCGTTACCGACCATGCCCTAACTGTACATGTGGACAGTAGCGTTGATGCGAAGTATGTTCTATCCATCTGGTCAGTAAAAGGGCGCTGGCCCGCCCGCGAGCCAGCCGACAGGAAGGCCCAAGCCATGAACCTCAGCCCGCTGACTCCCGATGACACCACCGTGGTGCTGGTCGACTTCGCGGTCGGCTTCGCCAACATCCTCCGCTCCACCAACCTGGGCGAGCACATCTCGAACGTGACCGGCCTGGCCAAGACCGCGAAGCTGTACGGAAGCGGGCTCGTCGTGACCAACGGCGAGTCGTCCAAGCCGTCCGGTCCGCTCTATCCGGAGCTGACGGAGGTGCTCGGCGATCAGCCCGTGATCGAGCGCCCGGCGGGCTACGCCTTCAACGCGTTCCGCGACCCTGCCTTCGCCGCGGCGGTGCGGGCGGAGAACCGCGGCCGCCTGGTGATCGCGGGCATCGCCACCGATGGCTGCGTGCTGCAGACCGCGCTCGGTGCCCTGCGCGAAGGGTACGAGGCGTACGTAGTCGTCGACGCGGTGGCCAGCCCGAGTAAGGAGGCGCACGACGTCGCCGTCCAGCGGATGATCATGTCCGGCGTGGTCCCGGTCACCTGGTGGTCGCTCGCGGCTGAGTTCCAGCTCGACCCGAGGTTCGCCGACGCGCCGTACCGCACCGAGCTCATGGCGCAGTTCCAGCCGGCCATGACGATGGCCGCGCGCACCTTTTTCGCCGGCGCGAGGCAGGCGGCGCCTGCTTCCGCCAGCGCCTGAGCCGGCCGCCACCGGCGGCCTCCCCCCGGGGTCACCGGCTCAGCGCAACCCATGACAAACCGCCCCTGGTAACCAGCAAGTCCACAAGCACTCAGAAGGAATCGAAATGACCGACAGCGAAACGCACGCCACCGCCGCGCCCGTCAAGGGCATGGAGGAGCTGGAATTCTTCATCGGGGAGTGGGACGCGCCGGGCGTCTTCCACGAGACGCCGTTCGGGCCGCGCAAGCCGATCGTGATGCGCATCACCGTGGAGGCGGAGGGCCGCGGGCACTGGATCAGCTTGCGCACCCAGGAACGGCCGGCGCCGGACAACCCGCAGCCGCTCACGGCGCGCTACATATGGGGGTTCGACGAGCAGTCCGGCGAGTATACGGCCGACTGGTACGACAGCAACGGAGGCCGGGCTCGGCAGCGTTCCGCCGGGTGGGACGATGACACGTTCGTGCTCGAGGGAACCATCGCGATGAACGGGGCAACGGTGCCGCTGCGCGACACGTTCACCCGGCAGGGACCGGACGCCTACCACCACATCGGCGAGATCGACCTCGGCCGCGGCTGGATCCCGGTCGACGAGGAGAACGCCGTACGACGGGCTGCCGCCGGCGATGACTGACATCGGCATCGCGTCGCTGGCCGACCTCCAGCCGCAAGCCGCTGACGGCCGCCGCCTGACGGCCCGGCAGCGCCTCGACCAGGTCGTCGAGTTGGCGGAGCAGGCAGACGGGCTGGGCCTGCACCACTTCGGCGTCGGCGAGCACCACAGCGCCGACTTCGTCGTGTCGTCGCCGGCCGTGGTGCTCGCAGCGATCGCCCGCCGGACGACGCAGATCCGGCTGACGAGCTCGGTGACCACCCTCAGCGTTCATGATCCCGTACGCGTCTATCAGGACTTCGCGACGGTCGACCTGCTCAGCGGCGGCCGCGCCGAGATCACCGTCGGCCGCAGCGCGTTCACCGAGCCGTTCGCCCTGTTCGGCGTCGACCTCGCGAGCTACGACAGCGTGTTCCAGGAGAAACTCAGCCTCCTGCTCCGGCTGAGGGACACCGAGCGGGTTACCTGGGCCGGCCGGTACCGCGGCCCGCTCCAGAACGCGGCGGTCACACCGCGCGCCGTGCAGCCGCAACTGCCCGTCTGGGTCGGCGTCGGGGGCACGCCGGCCAGTGCCGTGCGGGCCGGCCAGCTGGGCCTGCCGATGATCGTGGGATACATCGGCGGTCCGGTCGAGCGCCTGATCGCGCTCGCCGACCTGTACCGCTCGTCCGGGCAGGACGCAGGACACGAGTCCTCGCTGCGCCTCGGCGTTGCCGTGCACTACCTCGGGGTCGACAGCGAAGCCGCGGCTGGTGCGAGCTACCCGCACTACCGCGACTTCCTGCGGCCCAAACGGCCCGGTGGAAGCGGCTTCCTCGTCGACCGCGCGGCCTTTGACGTCGGCCTGGCCCCGGGCGGGCATCTCATGATCGGGACCACTGAGCACGTCGTCGACAAGCTTGGTGCCCTCATCGACCAGGTCCGGCCCGACCGAGTGCAAGCGCTGGTCGACTGGGGCGGCCTGCCGGGCCCGATGGTGACCGACTCTGTCGAGCGGCTAGGCACCCAAATCGTGCCCTTGCTACCCGATCCCGCCGCCAGGCGGCCCACCACCATCACCACCGCCTCCTGACGCTCTTCCTGTTCAGAAGTCCGATCGCGCCCATGCGGAGCCGGGTTGCGCCGTGCCTCACGTCAGGAGAGACAGCCATGCCGACACCAATGCTCACCGAGATCACGCGAGTTCCCACCAGCGGCGCCCGCGCGGTTACCGGTTTTGAATTAGCGGTGACAACGTTGGCGAGTGCGACGGCTGGCCGTCATGCTCGGGAATGAGACCGGTATGACATCATTCACCCCGCAGCCACGTAAGCGCGCAGTGCGCAGGCGCCTGGTCCCAGCCTTGCTGGCGATCGGCGGCATGCTGGGACTGGGGCTGGCGGTCATGCCGGCAGACTCAGCCGGGGCTGCCACCACTCCGGCCGCTTCTGTCATCGCGACGATGATGCAGTCCTACAATTCCGGCACCGGCCTGATCGACCGGACTGGTTCAGCGGCAGCGGCCTGATCAACGGTTCCCACCTGGTCGACGACGGGCTGACCAGCAGTTGCCAGATCAGCAGCAATACGAACTGGACCTACAATCAGGGCGTCATCCTGGCTGGACTGTCCGCTCTCCATCATGCCACCGGCAATAACGCGGTGCTCACTACCGCCGAATCGATAGCCAGCGCGGCCACCACCGCACTCACCGCCAATGGCATCCTGGTGGAGTCTTCGGCCGGGACCTGCGGACGCTCGCCACCACCGCCGGGGACCACCGCCTACGACACGTTTCCAGGCTCAGGCGGCCTCGATGGAGGCCAAAGGTACCAACAGCGCCGGGCAGATCGGCCTGGCCTGGGCGGGGCCGATCCAGGGGCTCACGCCTTCCGCCCAGGCCAGCGGCGCGGAGGCGCTCGTCGCTGCCTGTGGGGTTCCGGAACTCGGCCACCGGTCCTGACCTCAGCTTTTATGCGGCTCGCTCGTATTCGTTGATGAGGCCGCCGAGGACGGGCCGGCGCTTGATCTGCTCCTGGGAGAGGTCGGCGGGAGAATAGTCGGGCCGGGGCGGGCGGAGCTGGCGGCTGCGATGGGGTCGCCGTCCGTTGTAGTGGCCCTCGTACTCGGCCAGGACCAGTTGCAGATGCCGCTGGCCGAAGATCAGCATCCGGTCCGTGATCTCGGTCCGGGCGGTGAGCACGAACCGTTCCGCACAAGCGTTCGCACGCGGGCTGCGGGGTGGGATCTTCACGACCTCGAGCCCGGCCCCGGCCAGCACGCCGTCGAACGTCTCGGTGAACTGCCCGGCCCGGACGCGGACCAGGAACCGGAAGCCTGCGGCGCGATCGCCCAGATCCATCAGCAGGTTGCGGATCTGCTGTTCCTGGCTAGTGGCTGATTTTGTCGAGCTCGGCGAGGTCCTCGCCGGAGAGCGAGAGTCCCGCGCCGGCGACGTTCTCGCGCAGGTGCGCCACCGACGAGGTGCCGGGGATGAGCAGGATGTTCGGCGACCGCCGCAACAGCCAGGCGAGGGCGACCGCCATGGGCGTCGCGTCTAGCCGGGCGGCCACAGCCGACAGCGCGTCGGACTGCAGCGGGCTGAAGCCGCCGAGCGGGAAGAAGGGCACGTAGGCGATGCCCTCGGCGGCGAGCTCGTCGATCAGCTCGTCGTCGTGGCGGACGGCGAGGTTGTACATGTTCTGCACGCAGACGATCGGCGCGATCGCCTTCGCCTCGGCGACTTGTTCCGCCGTAACGTTGCTCAGGCCGAGGTGCCGGATCAGGCCCTGACGCTGGAGTTCAGCCAGCGTCTCGAGCGGCTTGGCGAGCGAGCCTGGCTGGGGCCCCTGGGCGTCACCGAGCCGGAGGTTGACCAGGTCGAGCACCTCAAGCCCGAGGGTCTCGAGGTTCTCGTTGACCTGCTGGCGAAGCTCTTCCGGCTCACGGGCCGTGGGCCAGCCGCCCTTGGCGTCCCGCTTGCCGCCGACCTTGGTCACGATGTGCAGCGACCCCGGATAGGGGTGCAGCGCCTCGCGGATCAGCTGGTTGGTGATGCGCGGCCCGTAGGCGTCGCTGGTGTCGATGTGGGTGACGCCGAGGGCGACGGCCTCGCGCAGCACGGCGAGCGCGCCGGCGTGGTCGGCGGGCGGCCCCATCACCCACGGGCCGGCGAGCTGCATGGCGCCGTAGCCGAACCGGGTGACGGTCAGGTCGCCCAGGGCCCAGGTGCCGCCGGGAAGCGCGGTGGAGAACGTGTTCATGTCTCTGGCTTTCGTGTCGGGCTGATGATGGTATCTAACCGGCCTCTTGCGCCAATCTAAGAAAGAAACTCTCCAACAGGAAGTAGGCACCTCGGAGTGCGTAAGGTACCCTGCGGAAAGAGAGGGGCGGATGATGGCAACGACAACGGCGGCGCAGCAGCGGGCACAGGCCAAGGCGGAGTACAACGCTTTCCTGGCGGTATGCCCGAGCCGCCAGCTGCTGGACCGGATCTCCGACAAGTGGGTCACGCTGATCCTGTCCGCGCTGGGCAGCGACGGCTCGCACCAGCCCGGCGGCGGCTGCGCCGGCGAGCCCCGGCCGATGCGCTACTCGGAGCTGCTGCGCCTGCTGGCCGGCGTCAGCCAGAAGATGCTCACCCAGACGCTGCGCTCCCTGGAACGCGACGGCCTGATCACCCGCACCGTGACCCCGACCGTACCGGTCACGGTCACCTACGAGCTGACCGACCTCGGCCTGTCACTGCACCAGATGATGCGTGGCATCAAAACCTGGGCCGAGACGCACATGGACGGTGTGCTCGCCAACCGCGAGACGTATGACCCCCGCACCACCTGAGCCACGCAAAGGAGTGACATGGCGGCGGGCGGGGGGCCGCCGGGGCCGGGTGGCGCTGGCCTCCAGGGGTGCGGGCGGGGCCAGATGCAAGCTCACTGCCGGTCAGTTGCGGGAGCTGGAGACGCTGCTGGATGCCGGGCCCGCGGTGCACGGCTGGGATGAGGACCAGTGCTGGACGCTGCCCCGGATCACCGAGATCGTCCGCGGCCGAAAATGCTGTGACCTGCCAAACTTGTGCGACGACCTGGGACATCGGGTGCCGCGTAGTGCCGCTTGCTACCGGCCCGTACCGCGACATCCGAGCAAACGCCGTTGCCAGCGCCGTCACGATTCATGATCCCTGCTGGCAGTGCTGCATCTCGCAAGGCACGCCGGCCGCGAGTATCCGGGTACACCAGACACGGCCGGCATGCTAATCATGTATTTCGGTCCTGGTGATGCCTTCCTTCTGGCGGGTGGATGCAGGACCAGCTAGTCGCCGGGCCGGGCGAAGATCAAGTACAGCAGGGCGCGCTTAATACGCCACCAATGCTTGGCGTGGCGCAGGACGCGGCGGACAATGAGGCCATGGTGGCGGAGGAACTGGATTTCACTGATCCCCGGTTCTGGCGCCTGCCGCTGGGTGCCCGGATGGCCCGTTTCGCCGCGATGCGGGAGCGGGACCCATTCACCAGGGCGCGGGTGGTGGACTCGCTGACCGGTGAAAACGCTGAGTTCCACGCGGTGACGCGCTACGCCGACGTGGTGGAGATCTCCCGGCGTCCCCGGGATTTTGTTTCTGGCCGTGGTTCGATCGCCATCGCCGACCTTCCCGCGGATGCCATGGAGTTCTTCGGGTCGTTCATCGTGATGGACGACCCCCGGCACGCCCGCCAGCGCGGGATCGTGTCGCGGGCGTTCACCCCGCGCCGGCTCGAACAGGTAATGGCCTCGGTCGAGGCGGTCTGCGCCGAGGTCATCGACGGTTTTTGCGAGGCGGGTGAGGCCGACCTGGTGCAGAGCCTGTCGGTGCCGTTCCCGCTGCTGGTGATCTGCGACATGATGGGTATTCCCCGCAGCGAATACCAGACGGTGCTGGATGCGACCAACACCATCCTCGGGGCTGGTGACCCGGACACCACCGGCGGGCGGCCGGATGTGCTGGGTGCGTTGCTGGATGCGGGTGTCCAGCTGAGCGAGCTGATGAACGAGCTGGCCGGGAAGCGGCGCGCCGAGCCTGGCGATGATCTGACCAGTGCTCTGGTCCATGCCGAGGTGGGTGAGGAGGCGCTGGCGCCGCACGAGCTCGGTGCCTTCTTTATTCTGCTGGCCGTGGCCGGTAACGACACCACCCGGACCGCGATCAGCCTGGGCATGCATCTGCTCGGCGAAAATCCCGGCCAGCGGGCCGCCTGGCAGTCCGCGCCGGATCAGCTGACCGCTTCCGCCGTCGAGGAGATCATCCGGGTCGCCTCCCCGGTCACCTTCATGCGCCGGACCGCGGCCCGCTCGGTCGTGATCGCCGGCCATCACTTCAGCGAGGGCGACCGGGTCGCCCTGTTCTACGGGGCAGCCAACCGTGACCCCGTCGTGTTTCCCGATCCGGACCGGTTCGACATAGGGCGCCAGCCCAATCCGCACGTGGGCTTCGGCGGCCCGGGACCGCACTACTGCCTCGGCGCCCACCTGGCCCGCCGGGAGCTGTCGGTTGCCTTCCGCCAGCTCTTCCAGCGCCTGCCCGACATCGAGGGCGCCGGCGACCCCACCTTCCTGCAAGCCGCCGGAATTCCGCTGGTCGGCGGGGTCAAGCACCTGCCCGTACACTTCACCCCCCGCCCGCGGGCCAGCCACCCCTGACCATCGCGCAGGTCCCGGCCAGCGTCGCACTGATCATTCCCGCCACCGCGCCGAGTACCATCCCTCCCGGTCAGGCACCCTGGATCGCCCGGTTCACGGTCAGGACGAGCATGCGCGGCGGACCGGCGTCAGTCGCCGGCGGCCGCCTGGCCCGGTTCCCCGCCGACGTGTGGAACCAGGTCAATGACCTACCCGATCCGCCGCGGACCACCGTCCAGCGAACGATCTTCGGCCTGTTCGACAGACCGGTTCCTGCCGCTGCCTGCCACCTGGCCGCCGACCCGGCCTGGTATGAGCTGCACGTCTCTGCCGACGATGTGACCATCTGGTACACCATCACCGGGCAGCAGGGCCACGAAGTCGTCAGTGTCCTGCTCACCGGCGGCCAGGGCGTCGAGGACGATATCGGTGAGGATGACTGGAGTTCTGGTCTGCTGGACACGTCCGGCTGCTGCTCCTCCAACCCGCTGGCTAGTGTCGCAAATGCGGAAGGCACGACCAGTGGCGTCCTGCAGAGTGGTGTACCGACCGGCCTGCTGATGGGCGTGGCGTAGGGACGACGTCCGCGGCATCCGCGCCGCCGCGACCACGAACGAGGCGGCCGTCCAGGCGGGCACCCTGTCCTCGACGTGTTGCTGAGCGATCGGGGGCGTCGCCCGCGTTACTGGCTTTCGGGGGTGATCAGTCCTGACTCGTACGCCTCCACGACGGCTTGCACGCGGTCGCGGAGGTTGAGCTTGGCGAGGATATGCCCGACGTGGATTTTAACCGTGCTTTCGGACAGGTGCAGCCCGGAAGCGATCTCGCGGTTGGACTGGCCGCGTGCGAGCAGCCGGAACACCTCGCGTTCCCGGTCGGTGAGGGCCTCCAGCAGGCTGTCACGCCGGGTGGTGCGCTCGGGGTCCGGAAGCAGCGGGACAAACCGGTCAATGAGCCGCCGGGTCGTGGTGGGCGCGAGGACCGCCTCGCCGCCCGCAACGGTGCGGATCGCAGCGAGCAGATCGGCGGGCGGTGCGTCTTTCAGCAGGAAACCGCTGGCGCCGGCGCGCAGCCCAGCGTAGACGTACTGATCAAGGTCGTAGGTGGTTAGGATCAGGACCTTCGCCGGTCCCCCGGCGGCGGTGATGGCCGCGGTGGCCTGGATGCCGTCGACGCCGGACATGCGCACATCCATGAGCACGACGTCGGGCTGCAGGGCCGCGGTCATGCTGATTCCCGCGGCACCGTCCCCGGCCTCCCCGACGACGGTGATATCGGCCTCGGCTTCGAGGATCATCCGGAAGCCCATGCGAAGAAGCGACTGGTCATCGACGAGCAGGACCCGGATCACGCTGGTACCTCCTGGTCCAGCCGCAGCCGGGCCGACACTCGCCAGCCGTCCGGGAACCGGGGGCCGGCCCGCACCTCACCGCCGAAGGTCTGCAGACGCTGGCGCATTCCGGCCAGCCCGTGCCCGGCGGTTTCGGGCACCGGGGCGCCTGCGCCGGCTCCGTCGTCTTCGACGTCCACGCGTAGCTCCCCCGGCAGATACGACAGGCGCACGACCGCGCTGGCGCCTTCCCCGCCGTGCTTGAGGGTGTTGGTGAGCGCTTCCTGCACCAGCCGGTAGACGGCCAGCTGGGCGGCGGCGGAAAGCGGAGCGGGGGAACCCTTTATCTCGTAACTGACCGGCAGGCCCGCCGCGCGGACGGCCGCGACCAGGGCATCGAGCCCGTTCAGATCGGGCAGCGGCTGCCGGCCGCCGTCCTGCCCGGCCGGGTCCCCGGGTCCGCTGAGCAGTCGCCGGGTATCGGCCAGAGCCTGGCGCCCGGTGGCCGAAACGGTCCGCATCGCGTCGGCGGCTCGCGGGACGGAACCGGCCGACGCGGCCGCGGCCCCTTCGCTGAGAGCGATCATGACGGTCAGATGGTGGGCGACGATGTCGTGCATCTCGCGGCTGATTCGGGCCCGTTCGGCCGCGCCGGCCAGTTCCTGCTGCTGATCTCGCTCACGTTCCAGCCGTTCGGCCCGGTCTTGCAGTTCCGTCAGGTACGCGCGGCGGGTTGCGGTGTAGAGGCCCAGCCCCAGGGCGGCGGCGACCATACCCGAGCCGAGGATCCCGGCGTGCCACCAGTTGCTGCTCGTCAGCCGGATGACCGCGACGACGACACCGCACTCCAGCAGGCCGGCCGCCACCAGGGCGCGGCGGCGGGGCCCATAGGCCGCCATCGTGTACAAGGCGACCACCAGGGCGAAGCTGACAGCCAGGCGGACATCCCACAGCCCCGCCGCCGCCGAGACGGCGAAGAGCCAGCCGAAAACCGCGCTCGGCCAGACCCGGCGCACGACGAGCGGTACGGTCAGCGCCACCTGCACGGCGAACGCCAGCGGCGTCGAAATCGATGTGACGCGGTCCTGGACGAGATAGGGCAACGAGAACGCCGCGACGAGCACGGCCACCAGGACGTCGAACATCCACCAGCGCACGGAGCGCGCTGGTGGATGCCCGAACAGCGGAAACGCGTTCACTCCACCGATTGTCTCCTCGATCAGGCGTCGGCGCGGCGCAGCCGCCACGCGGCGAAGCCGATCATCACGACCGCATAGGCGCACAGGACGCCGAAGCCGGTCCATGGCGCCAGCGGGTGAGCCAAACCTCTCCCTCCCCCGAACAGCACTTCCCCGGCGTTGGAGGGGAGGTACTGCGCGAAATGCGACGACCACGAGACGGGCAGCAGGTCAGTGAGCGGCGGGATCACGAAGAACACGGCCACGAACGTGGAGATCCCGGCGGCGGTGTTACGGAACAGACCGCCCAGCGCCATCCCGATCATGCCCGCGACGGTCGCGTACAGGGCCGCGCCGATGACCGAACGCAGGGCGCCGGGAGCCGAGATCGCGACGTTCAGGTGGTGGCTGCTCATCAGGGCCTGCCCGAGGAAGAACGACACGAAGCTGGTGACCAGCGTGAGGCTAAACACCACCCCGGCGAAGACCCCCAGTTTCGCCCACAGCACCGGCAGCCGCCGGGGCACCGCGGTGAGGGAGGACCGGATCATCCCCGTGCTGTACTCGCCGCTGATCAGCAGCACTCCCAGGACGCCGATCGCCAGCTGCGCGAACATCATGCCGTCGAGGCTGGTGGAGATCGGACTGAAGCTCGCCCGGTCCGCCGGACTGAACGTGTGGTACTGGCTGGCGCTCACGGCGGAGAAGAGCGCGCCGATACCGATGGATAGCACTACTGCGGTCAGCAGCGTCCAGACCGTCGAGCGCAGCGACCGGAACTTGGTCCATTCCGACCGCAGGACCCGCCGCTGGGTGACCCGCAGCCCGCGCTGGCCGCCCGCCGGGGCGGTCGTGACCGTGGGTGTCATGGTCGTGGTCATGCCGCCACCTCCACCGGAGCGCTCGTGCCGGCGGAACGGTACTCCACCGAATCCTGGGTGAGCTCCATGAACGCCTGCTCCAGGGAGGCCTGCTGGTTGGACAGCTCGAAGACCGGCACGTGAGCCTGCCAGGCCACGGTGCCGATCTGCTCCGCGTTCAGGCCCTGAACGTGCAGGATGCCGGCCCGCTCGCTCGTGATGGTGACGTCCGGTCCCAGCAGCAGCGCCCGGAGCCGGTCGGCCTCGGGCGTGCGGACAGTAACCGAACGACCGGAAGCCCGGTCCACGAACTCATCGACGGTGGTGTCGGCGATGAGCCGGCCCCGCCCGACGACGATCAGCCGGGTCGCGGTCTGGGCCATCTCACTCATCAGGTGTGAGGACACGAACACCGTGCGCCCGTCCGCAGCCAGCGCTTTCAGCAGGTTGCGGATCCACAGCACGCCTTCCGGGTCCAGGCCGTTCACCGGCTCGTCCAGCACGACCACCTTCGGATCGCCCAGCAACGCCGAGGCGACCCCCAGCCGCTGACCCATCCCGAGGGAAAACCCGCCAACCCGCTTCCCGGCGACCTCGCGCAGCCCGACCATGTCGATGACCTCGTCCACCCGCCGCCGGCTGACCCCGTTGGTCTGGGCCAGCGCGAGCAAATGGTTACGGGCCGAGCGGCCAGTGTGCATGGCCTTGGCCTCCAGCAGCAAACCCAGCTCCGCCATCGGCGCGACGGCCGCCCGGTAGTCACTCCCGTTGACCCGGACGCTGCCCTCGGTCGGCTCGTCCAGGCCGGCGATCAGCCGCATCGTCGTTGACTTGCCCGCCCCGTTCGGGCCGAGGAAACCCGTCACCACCCCGGGCTGCACCACGAAGTCAAGGCCGTCGACCGCGAGCTTTTCCCCGTAACGCTTACTGAGGTTCTCCACCTCGATCATCCGAACTCCTTCATCAGCTCATCGCTCACCCGGTCACACCGGGCTGACTTCACTGACGCTAGGGCCGCCGCCGGGACCGCCGCGTCAGCCATCCGGCCACACCTTGACCCGCCGCCTACTACCAGAGGCCTAGCGATCTTTGGTCGGGCCTGTCAACTTAACGGCTTGCGCCGTGAGCGCTGTGATCTGGGTGGAGGTGGGAGACCTTCGCCGGTGGCCTGTCGCAGCAGCTCACTGTAGCTGTGGGCAGCTGATCCGCGTAGCGGCGGGGAGGGCGGGAGCAGCCCGACAAAACCGGGACGTGCCCAGTACTGCCAGATAGGGCGGGTCCGGCGAGCGTGGCAGACCGCCGAACGGGGCGGGCAGGGCGGAGCCGCCGTAGTAGTCCGGGGCCGGGAGCGCTGAACACCGCTCCCGGGCCGGTCCCGGAGGGGCCGTGGTCGTGGGTAGCGGAGATGCAGGCCAAGCTTCACTGTTGGGCGGCGGCCGATCCCGGCCGCCGGTTTGATGACCTGTTCAACTCGTGCACGACGCGGCGACGCTGATCGTGGCGTTCGAACGGGTCGCGGGCAACCAGGGTGCGAACACTCCCGGCGTGGACGGCATCACTGCCGAATACGTCGAGGGGCGGGAGCGCCCCGGTTCCTGGACGACCTGTGGGCCGCCCTCAAGGACGGCTCGTTCCGGCCCCTGCCGGTCGGGACCGCATGATTCCCAAGCCGGGTGGGTCCGGGAAACTGCGGAGGCTGGGTATCCCCGCCGTCGCGGACCGGGTGGTCCAGGCTGCGCTCAAGCTAGTGCTGGAACCCGTCTTTTGAGGCGGACTTCGTGCCCGTCTCCGACGGGGTCCGGCCAGAGCGGCGTGCCCAGGACGCGATCGCCGCGTTACCTGGCAGTGGCCTGGTGCTGCGGCGGCGCTTGAGCCGCCGGCTGCTCGTCGGGGAAAGCGGTCTCGGCTCGCTGCTCAAGACGCCGCAACAGTACTCGCACCATCACGATCGTGGTCACTGTCACCACGCTGGCAACCACATACCCGACGATGGTGAGCGTGCTTGAGACGCCCGATGCGGCGCCGCCCAGCGCGTAGGCACCGAATGCGTAAAAGCCCGACCACAGCAGGCCGCCAGCCGCATTGGCGACCAGAAAGCGGGACCAGCGCATCTTGCTGATCCCGGCAAAGAACGCGGCGTAGGTTCGAAGCACGGCGATGAATCGTCCGATGAAAACCACCTTCACGCCGTGCCGGGCGAACAGGTAGCGCCCGACCTTGAGCTTCGTCCGGTCCAGGCGCGCATAACGTCCGTAGCGTTCAGCCAGCCGCTGACCGCCCGTCCTGCCGATCCAGTACCCAGCGTTATCGCCGATGATGGCCGCGGACGCCGCGACGGCCGCCAGTACCACGATGTTGAGATGGTGCGTCGAGCCGGCGTAGATCGATGCGGCGATGAGCGCAGTCTCGCCTGGCAGCGGAACACCCATGCTCTCCAGGGCGATGAGCGCAAACACCGCGTAATACCCGTAGGACTGGACCAAGTGCGTAATGAAAGCCGTCATAGCGTCACCTGGTTCGTGTCAATGAAGTACGTCTGAGTCGGTGCCGGCTTCCCTCGTAGCAACGAGACGTCGCTTTGAAGGACCTGCGCCACCAACGCTAGAGGCCCGGTGCTCGCGAGGCATCGGCTGAGCGGCTACAACCTCAGCGGCCAGGTACGCCGCAAGGCCTACCTGGCCTCCTCCGCTCTGATGGACTCGGGCCTCGGCGGCGTCGAGGTCATCGACGGCGAGGTCGAGGTGAAGTTGCTGGGATCGCTCGGCCGCCCGCCGTTGCCGCCCGTTCCGCCTAGGCCCAGCGGGGCCCGGTCAGCAACCCTGGCGCGGGTCCGCTGAGCGGAGGACTGTTTGCATCGCGGCCGACGTGTACGGCTGCCCGATGTAGGCGGTGAGCAGGATCATCAGTGCGTTGAGGCCTTGCTCGCCGACTCCGTTCCGGCGGGCCAGCGACAGGTAAGCCGTAAGCCGTTCGTCGGTGACGTTCTGGGCGACGAGCGCGGCGATGACGGCGATGCTGCGGTCACGGTCGGTCAGGGCTGTGCTCTGCCATCCCGGGCCGCCGGCCGCGTCGAAGGCTTCCTGGACGAAGTCTGCGCCAGCGCGCTCAGTCATGATCCGTTCTGCTTCTTCGCCGTCCACTCCGAGGTTCCGGGCGTAAACCGCGCGTCCCCTGGCGACGCGGTCAGTCATCGCTGCTGTCCCCGCCGTGAACGTGCCCGCGCGCGGAGGCATTCGGATATTGCGGCCGGTGGTGATAGCCCGGGGCCGAGAACCGGGCAACCGTTCGCGCATGTAGTCATGGTCATGCTCCTTACGGGGAGACGGGGTACTGCACGTGCTGCCGGCTGGTGGCTGGGCGGCACGGCGGGTCACAGGCATGATCCCGGGTCCTCGCTGCTCCCGATGATGTCGAAGAGCATGCGCCGGAAGAGCCGTACCTGGCCGGGGCTGTAGCTGTTCACGGCCGCGGCCTCGGCGCTGGCGCAGTCGCTGGCCACTTCTGCCCGCAGCGTGTTTCCGGCTGCGGTGATCTCGGGGATGCGGGCGCGGCGGTCGCGCGGGTCGCTGCGGCGCACGACGAGCCCGGTCCGCTCGAGCCGGTCCACCTGGCTCATCAGCGTGGTCTTGTCCAGCCCAAGGGCTTTGGCCAGTTCGATCTGGGTGAGGTCCGGCGTCTTGTGCAGGGCGCTCAGGACGATGTAGTCACGCAGCTGAAGCCCGTGTTTTTCCGCTTGCTCGCCGGTCGCGTTGCGCATCCGCTGTGCCGCGCGGTGCAGGAGCCAGGTGATTTCTGAGTCGGCTGAGGGGCCGATGCTGATATCGGTCGCCGGTGCCGGGTCCGGCGGAGACTGGGTGGGGGAGGACGGGCGCTGCACCGGGACCAGCGCTCCTTTAGCCCGGCTGCCCGGCGCCTTGGGGGGGCGCGGGAGCCAGCCGGGCGGGCAGGAGGGGAATCCCGTCGTAGGCGCCGACGTCGTGAGCGGGCACGATCTGCATCAAGCCGGCCAGGGCGATCATCTTGAGCAGGCCCTGCCTCACCTGCGCGGGGTCGCTGTCGGCGAGTCTGCGCATCAGCAGCGGTCGTTCCGCGCGCTGGCGGATGCCGTCGAGCTGCCAGGTCAGGTCGCCGATGAAGGCGTACCGCTGGCCGGACGGCACGGTCACGAACACGACTACTGAGCCGGTCGTGTGGCCTCCCGCGAGGGCGATGACCACCGAGCCGTCGCCGTGCACGTCGAAGCTCGACG
Source organism: uncultured Streptosporangiaceae bacterium (assembly GCA_964250865.1). GTDB lineage: Bacteria > Actinomycetota > Actinomycetes > Streptosporangiales > Streptosporangiaceae > Bog-532. The sequence continues at coordinate 12,849 of CAXUJF010000007.1, read as the reverse complement.
TAAAGCCGAGATACGGCGGTCCGTTGACCTCGTATTCGCGGACCGGGTGGCCGGGGGAGACGGTGCGGTAGACCTTCCCGTCGGGGTCGTCGGCGGCGTACAGCAGTTCCCCCGGGTTGATCCAGATGGGCACCTGCAGGTCGGCCAGGCCGCTGACATGGTCCCAGTGCGAATGGGTCAGCAGCACGCCCAGGAGTCGGCTGCGGTCATAGCCGCTGGCGCCGAGTTGCTCGGCCGCGGTCTTGGCGGCGTGGTAGGGAGCACGAGCGATCCGCGGCAGTTCGGCAATGTGGGCGGCGACGCCGGAGCCGAAGCCGGCGTCGATCAGCAGGTCGCCTTTGGGGTGCTGGACCAGGACCGCGGTCGCGGCGAAGTGGCGCATGTCGCGGAACGACCCGCCTTTGACCGCGAACGCGGCCCGGGTGTCGTAGGTGCCGGTCGGCAGCTGGTAGACGGCCATGTCTGACGGCGGGGCGGCCTCCGGAAGGGGCCTTTGCCAGGCCACAGGATTGGGGAGCGGTGTCATAGCCGGAATGTATGACACGAGATAATCTGAGTCAAGACGATTTAGGCTGCCAGGGGCGCTGTTGCGCTGGCCGCCCGCGGCTGAGGGTGCACACCGCGCCGGCCGTAACGACGGTCATCCTGGGCTCGAACGAGATTCTGGTGGCGGCGGACTGCGCGGCGAGGTCGTTCGCAGGTGCTGGATGTCGCGGGTCTGCGCGGCGGTGAAGAAGCGCAGACCGCCGCCATCATGAGCGAGATCATCGCCAGCGTCCCCGAGATCCCCGCTGGCGCGGTCGACATCTTCGCCGAGTCCCATGGCGACGGCGCCCGCCTGCTCGTCGACTCGCCCCGCGTGCAGACCGTCAGCTTCACCGGGAGCACCGCCGTAGGGTGGTCGCGGCCGCCCTCGGCCGTAAAGGCGTGGGCGGGCGCGCTTTCGGTACCGCCCGTGGATGTGCCGTCTCCCCCCGGGCCGTGCGTCGCCGCCCCCCGCGCCGCTTCGCGTTACCCGGCTGGGCTGGCTCGTAATGCGCCGGATAGCCGCAGATCAGTAGCGAAATATCTGGCAGGTAGCCGTATACCTGCGATGCACCTTCCTGGTGCAGGTCAGTCACTATCACCGAGATGTGCCTGCAGACGAGGCACGAGGCACCCGTGTCGGGGTCGGGCCGGAGCATGGCCTCGTGGGCGCAGCGCGGGCAGAGATTTACCAGGTGCTCTCACTCGGGCCGGTCCTGCGACCCCGGACCCCGCCGTACCGCCAGCAGGCCGTTCAGGGCGCACACAGCCCCTGTGCGGGCGCGGCCCCGGCAAGCGCCGGCTATCCCGTCGGCCCCGAGCACCGGCCCGGCTGTGGCCACCGTGCCGATCTGCCGTCCGGTCGCCGGGTCTACGACGATAAGGGTGTCACCGGAGGCAGACGGCCGGGCCTGGCCTGCCACGACATGGTGGGCGAGATCCGTGCTGGCAGTCATGCGCTCATCCCTCCGGCAAGTACTCGTGGGCTTCGGCTGGTGCATGTCACTGGACGGCCGCCGGCTGGGCCGGCCCATTTCGCCGGGGCTTGAAAGGGCTGCCCCGCTTCTGTCATCCTCTGGGCCGGGCGTCCGTCCAGGACAATTCCGCTCCGCCGTACATGGCGGCGCGCAGGTCGCCGGCGCGGGCATGGCCCTCGAACAGCTCGGCCCGGGAGGCACGTCCGCACACCTCACCGAGCAGCGCGCTGGAGCGATCGTTCCTGACTTCCTGGTAGGTGACGGTCTTGAGGAATTTGCCGACCCACAAGCCGCCGGTATAACGAGCGGCTCCGCGGGTGGGCAGGACGTGGTTGGTGCCGATGACCTTGTCGCCGAACGCGACGGTGGTCCGGCTGCCCAGGAACAGCGCACCGTAGTTGGTCATCGCATCGAGCGCGTCCCGCGGGTTCTCGGTGAGCACCTGGACGTGCTCGGAGGCGAAATCGTCGGCCAGCGCGTAGGCCTCTTCGAGGTCTGCGGCCAAGTGCACCTGGCCGTGGTCTCGCCACGCAGCTGAAGCGATATCTCCCGTCGGCATGCCAGGCAGCAGCTCGTCGATCTGCGTGATCGTCTTATGCGCGAGATCCTCGGAGGTGGTGATCAGAACCGCGGGTGAATCGGGGCCATGTTCGGCCTGGCTGAGCAGATCGACGGCGACGACGAACGGGTCCGCGGTCTGATCGGCGATGATCAGCGTCTCTGTCGGGCCGGCCGGCAGATCGATGCCAACTTCCCCGAACAGCTGCCGCTTGGCCTCGGCAACGTAGGCGTTGCCCGGGCCGGTCAGGATGTCGACCCGCTCAATGGTCTCGGTGCCAAGCGCCAGCGCCGCGATGGCATGGGCGCCGCCGAAAAGGTAGATCTCATCTGCGCCGGCTAGGTGCATAGCGGAAATCGACGCAGTGGGGAGTTCGCCGCGGATGGGCGGGGTGCACGCCACGACCCGGGGTACTCCGGCGACCTTGGCGGTGACGATGGTCATATGCGCGGAGGCGAGCAGCGGGTAGCGGCCCCCGGGCACGTAGGCGCCGGAGGCGGCCACCGGGATGTTCTTCTGGCCGAGGATCACCCCGGGCAGGGTTTCGGTTTCGAACTCGGCCAGTGACTCCAGCTGGCGCTGGGCGAAGGTCCGTACCTGCTGCTGAGCGAAGCGGATATCGTCCAGCACCGTTTCCGGCGTTCCGCTGACCGCCTTGTGAATCTCGGCCGGCCCGAGCCGGAAGGACGCGGGGGCGTATCCGTCGAACCGCTCGCTGTAGGACCGTACGGCTTCATCTCCGCGGCGGCGTACGTCGTCGATGATGGCGGCGACCGTATCGGAGACTTCTTGCAGGCGGTCGGTGACCACGGCCGGCGGTACTGCGCCCTTGAGGATCTTGCTCACTGTCGTGCTTCCTATCTTGTTGGAGCCCTGTTCTGACCGTTGAGAACGTGGCGCCCGGATGAGACACCGGTTCCCGCTTGACGTCGCGGCACCGTCGCCGCAGGGCGGCTCGTCACTCCGGGGCGTTCTGGGTGACGCTGCTGGCCGCGGCGGTCTTGGGGATGAATTGGTAGACGATCAGGCCCGCGACCACGGCGATCAGCACCCCTATCCCGACCTGGCGAACGTTCTGGTAGATCAGGACCGAGCACAAGAGCGCAGACCACACGATCGCCACCGGATAGGCGATGCGCCAGGCCGGGGCCCGGAACGCGCCGTGCGGGACTGTGTTGCGCAGGCGGCCGATCCACATGACCACGAGCAGGACCCCGTAGCCGGCCACCCACAGGACGACTGTCATGGCGATCAGCACCACATACAGCGAACTCCACAGCGTGGAAAGGACGGCGACGACGGCGGTGAACCAGATGCCGTAGGAGGGCACGTGCTCCTTGTTCAGGTGGGTGAAGAACGAGGCGAACGGCAGCTTGTTGTCACGGCCCTGGGCCCATAGGACCCGGGCGCCGGCCATCTGCAGGACAACTGCCGAGACGTACAGCCCGACGACCGCTATGACCTCGAACGTCTTCGCCAGCACGTGCCCGATAACCGGGTTGAGGATGTGGGTTACCGGCTGGGTCGCGGCCAGGGTATTGGTGAGCCGGCCCATGGCCAGCAGCAGCACCAGGATCATGACGGTGCCGAAGGCGTAGGAGACGACATTCGCCCGGATCATCGCCTTGGGGATCGCCCGGGAGGCATCTTTGGTTTCCTCGCCTGCGTTGCCGCTGACATCGAAGCCATTGATGACGATGGCCGGCAGCAGCGCCGCGTACAGCAGCGGGAGCAGGATCGAGCCCTTCACCTGGCCGCTGGTGGTGAACAGCGTGTTCAGGCCGCTGGCGTGGTGACTGCCGAAAATCAGCCCGGCGGCCACTCCCAGTGTCACCAAGGCGCACGCCGCGATGGTCGCCATGGCCGAGACGTTGACGAAAATGGACCCGATCTTGACGGTGGCCAGGTTGATGAGGGTGGACCCGAGGATCAGCACGGCGGCGATCCCGACCGTCTGCCAGTGGTTTGGCGTAATTCCGAACCAGGCGAGGATCACCGGGGTGATGCCGATGCAGGAGGAGGAGACCGACATGATGTGGGCGAGCTCGATCCACCAGCCGGTCTGCCATCCGACGAACCTCCCGCCGCGGCGGGAGACGATGTTGTAGGCGCCGCCTGCGACAGGGTAAGCGGAGCAGGCCTCGGCCACCAGGACCGAGATCAGCACCTGCAGTGCGCCCGCTACGATCCACGGCCACATGGTCGCAGGCCCGACCGCAATCAGGCCCACGGAGAGGGTGAAGACGATGCCGCCCAGCGGTGCGATCTCGCCGAACTGTATCGCGAAGCTCGAGAAGAGCCCCAGCACCCTGGTCAGCTTGGGTTCGTAACCCAGTTCCCGCAAGTATTCGTCATCGTTAACTGTCGTGGCATCAAAAGCGGTGTCGGCCGTGCTATGTGTCGGGCTAACTGTGGAAGCCATGTCGGACCCCGTTCTCGCGGGTGCGCCCGGCGGCGCCTACTTATTCGTTAAAGAGGACGTTAAGCTGGGGTCTCGATGCTGGTAAGACGCATGATGTGAAGCGTTTACCTGTGTAACTGCACGCTAAGGTGCCCGCAGTGCGCCAGGCAGGGCAGGCCTGAGGGGAGGTAGGCAGATGCAGCCCCCGGGCGGTTACGCGGCCACCACAATCCGTGATGTCCTGTCACTGGAGCTGATCCGCGCGGCGGAGCCGACGGTGGTCTGCGGCGCACATGCACTGGACCGGCCTGTTCGCTGGGTCCACGTCGGTGAGATACCGGATATTGCCAGGTTCCTGGTCGGTGGTGAAGTGGTGCTCACCGCGGGACTTGGCATCGGTTTCACTGAGCGCGAGCAAATCGCCTATGTCACGTCCCTGGCTCAGGCGGGGGTCGCGGCTCTCGTCATCGAAGTCGCGGGCCGGGCGTTCCGTAAGCTGCCGCCTGTGCTCATCCGCGCCGGACGGGAGGCGGACCTGCCGATCATCGCGGTGGCTAAAGAGTTCCCCTTCCAGGCGGTCACCAGCGAACTGCATAAGCGCATCGTCAATGAGCGGGTCGACTTGCTGGAGGCGGTTGAGGGCATTAGCCAGCGGTTTGAGGAAGTCGTCGCGAACGACGGTGACTATTCAGCCATCGTGGCGGCGCTGGCCCAGCTGGTCGGGGTCCCGGTTGTCCTGGAGAATGGCGCGCGTCAGGTGCGGGCATATTCCGGCGGAGACGGCGAATCGGATGATCTCCTTTCTGCATGGAACACCCACTCCCGCGCGGTGCATGCTGACCAAGGGGCCTCGCGGCGTTGCCTGCGGGTTTCCGTTCTGCTGCGCGGAGAGTCCTGGGGTTACCTGCATGTCCTTCATGGCGGTGGGCCAGCTCCTGCCGTGCTGCCATACGCCGCCGAGCGCGCCGCTACCTTCATCGCCATAGTGCTGCTGAACGATCGGGTCGCGCGGGCGCGCACCACGCTGCGCCAGACGGCACTGCTGAACCGGCTGCTCAACGGTGAGCTGGACGGAACGGAATTCGTCAAGCTCGCCCTTACGCTCGGCGGGGACCTGCGCAGCATTCCGATGATCGCCGTTGTCATGGCGCCAAGCCCGGACAGAGATGCGCGCCCCGTTGCCGACAGTGGCCCCGACAAGTCTGATCTGGTGGCGCTCGGCCTCCGCCGCCGGGGCGGGTTCACCGTCCTGGCCGGTGAGGCGTCTGACTACTCGCTCCTCGTCGTGGGCCTGGGGAACCGGCGATCGGCTGGCGACGTCCGCACGGCACTGACTGAGGCGGACGTTATAGCGGGAATGAGTGAGGAGGTCAGTGCCGAGCGGGCGCGCACCGCGATCCAGCAAGCGCGGCGTGCGTTCACCGTCGCGGCCAGCGGCATCAAAGGTACGGTCCTGTCCTCGGCTGAGCTGGGGATTTACGGGCTGCTCGCCGAGCTGGTGGAAGGCACGCAACTGGCGCAGTTCGTCGAGACCGAACTCGGCCCGCTGATGTCACATGACGCGGCAACGGACCGGGGCCTGCTGCCGACGCTGTACGTGTACGCCGAGACGGGATTCAATAAGGCCGAATCGGCTGACCGGCTGCACATCCAGCGGCGAACGCTTTACTACCGGATGGACAAGATCGCCGCCGCGCTGGGTCACGACTTCGACTCCCCGGATGACCGGATCCGGCTCCATGTTGCCCTGGCCGGCCTGAAGCTGCTGCGGGTGAAGGCTGGACGAATCAGAAACGGTTTATCCGAGCAGCAGCCACCAGCGCCCGCAGGTACGCAGGGTTCACGCCCGGTTCAGGTGGCGATGCTTCCCTGAGCCGCGACGCGAAGCGCATTGGCCGCGATGGTGAGTGCCGGGTTGACGGCCGCCGAGGACGGGAAACAGGCGCTGTCAACGACCCACAGATTGCGGACATCGTGGCTGCGGCAAGTCACGTCGAGCACGCTTTGCGCGGGATCTTCGCCCATCACCGCGGTACCGCACTGATGGGAGTTGGTGGCAATTCCCATGCGCTCGGTGAGGATGAGCGGATAGCCGGCCCGCCTGACCGCCTTGGTGGTCAGCTGGACCAGTTCCTCGTGGGGGGCGATGTTGTTCGGGGTCCAGTGCACGACAATCTGGCCGAGCCGGTTCACTTCGATCCTGTTGTCCCGTTGCGGGAGATCCTCGGTGGTGAGGTAGAGGTCGACGCTGTGGCTGGTGACCGTGCGCAGGACGCTGTGCGGAATGTTCGGCCGGGCGCCCGACACCATGGGCGCCTGAAGCTTGCCGAGCATCTGCACGTTGCCCAGGGGGTACTTATGGCTGGCCGAAGGCAGGTACCAGTCGTTGACGGCGAGTGTTTTCTGGAACCGCGTCCGGTTGCGCCGGCGGGGATCGGCGGCGACGAAAAACGTGCTGTTGTGCACCATGTAGTTACGGCCCAGCAGCCCGGAGCTGTTCCCGAGGCCGTCTGGATGATGCTCGTTACCCGAGCGCAGCAGCAGTGCGGCGCTGTTGACCGCACCGGCGGTCACGACGAATTTCTCGGCCCGTACCGTCACCGGTTGGCCGTGCCGTAGGCCCGTGCCCTCTGCGACTGTCTTTCCGTCTGCGGTGGTGGTGAGCTTGGAGATGACCGTGTTGGTCAGCAGGCGTATCTCTCCTGACGCTGCCAGCGGCCGGATGGCGCGTACATCGGCGTCGGCTTTCGCGTCGACCATGCACGGGTAGCCGTCACACGTGCGGCATCGCACGCACGTGCCCCCGGGCCGCAGGTCGACGGCGGCCGGCATGGAGAACGGGTGCAAGCCCTGCTGCCGGAAAGATTCGGCGAGCGCGGCGATAGCCGGTTCATGCGGCAGAGCCGGATAGGGATACGGCGCGGAACGCCACGGATCGGTAGGATCTGTTCCCGGCTCACCGTGGACGAGGTAGAGGTCTTCGGCCTGAACGTAAAACGGCTCCATCTCGGCATAACTCACTGGCCACGCTGGTGATAGGCCGTCGTGATGCTCGATGACGCCGAAGTCCTGTTCCCTGAGCCTGGGCAGCATCGCGCCGTACAGCTTGGTGTTGCCGCCGATGTAGTAGTAGTTGCCGGGAGAAAACTCGGATCCGTCTGATCCGTACCACGCCTCGGCATTCTTGTAACGGCCCTGCTCGAAGACTGCCTCCGGGGACCAATTCTCCCATTCCCGAGGCAGGAAGTCGCCCCGGTCGATCACCAGGACGTCGGCTCCGGAGCCGCGCAGTCCGTGGGCGAGGGTCGCCCCGCCCATCCCGGCGCCGATGATCGCGATGTCCGCGGTCACCAGCCCGTCCGGGCCAGGCTGCACCGATTCCGGAAGGTTCCGGTCGGATCGGGGAAGGGTCGTCGGTGAGTCACTCACAGGTGCTGCTCCTCGGCCCGCGCGGCCCAGTACTCGTCTTGGCGATCGTCGGTGATGTAGGCGGGTATAGGGAAATCCCACCACCCTGGCACGAATGGGCCGGCCGTATCCCGGGCGGTGGGCACCTCAACCAGCGCAGCCTTTCCGCTGTTGACCGCCTTGGCCAGGGTCGGCTCGAGTTCTTCAGGTGAGTCCACCCGCCAGGCCGCCAGGCCAAAGCTACGAGCCAGCTGGGTGAAGTCGGGGCTGTATGGCGAGCCGTCCGGGTGATTGAATTCGCTGCCCACTTGCCGGCCCGTCAGCTTCCGCTGGCCGCCCCGGATCGACATGTAGCCCGAGTTGTTCTGCACGACGAAGGTCACGGCCAGATCGTTGGTGACGCAGATCGCGATCTCCTGCATGGTCTGCAGGAAGTCGCCATCGCCGAGCACGCACACGACCTTGCGGTCGGGCTCCGCGAGCTTCGCGCCGATTGCCGCCGGAACCGCCCACCCCATGGACGAGAACCCGCCGGAGGTCAGGTGAGTCCGTGGCTCGTACACCGGGAATGCCTGCTTCACCGCGCCCTGGCTGTTGCCGGAGCCAACGACGATGATGCCGTCGCGTGGCAGCACCCGGCGCAGGTCGCGCAGCGGCCGCTGGGAAGTGAACGGGAACTCATCGCTGTTCAGGCGGGGCGCGAGCTTCCGTTCCCAATCAGCCTTGAGGTCCGCTAGCTCGGCCAGGTATTCGGAGCGGTCCGTACCCGATGTCCCGAGCTCGTCAGCCAGCGCCGCCACCGCGGCCTTGGCATCAGCGACGATGCCCACCTCAGCCGGGTAATTTTTCCCGATCTCCTGCGCCTCGACGTCGATGTGGATGAGGCGCGCCGGCGGGATCGAGAAGGAGATGCCCTTCCGGTAGCTCGAGGCAGACCAGTCAGTGAACCGGCAGCCCACCGCCAGCACAAGGTCAGCTGACGAGGAAAGCTTATTGCCCGCGGTCGTGCCGGTCTGGCCGACACTCCCCGCGAAAAGCGAATGGTCTTCGGGAAAGGCACCCTTGCCGTTCCAGGTGGTCACGACGGGAATCTGCAGCGCCTCGCACAGCTGCCGGATCTCCGGCGCGGCGCCCGCGGTGATCGCGCCGCCGCCGACCACCACAACCGGCCGGCGTGCTTGCCGTATCAGCTCCGCGGCGGCGCTGATCGCCCCGGGGTCCGGGAAAACGACACCGTACGGAAGCCTATGGCCGAGTTCGTGAACCGTAGCCTCCGCCGCCTCAGCCTGCACGTCCATCGGAACCTCGACATGTACCGGCCCTGGCCGGCCGGCGAGCATGCTGTTGAACGCGCGGTGCATCACGAAGGGCAGCTCCTCGACGCGGTTCACTACCCAGTGCCGCTTGGTGACCGCCTCGGCCACCTTCGGGAAGTCGTTGGCGGTGTAGCGCTCCAGCTCTTGCAAGATCCCATGGCCGCGCATGTGCGATGGCGGCCCGCCGGTGAACAGCAGGACGCTGGTGGAATCCGTAAAAGCTGTGGCCAGCCCGATGACCGTGTTGGCCGCTCCCGCGCCGATGGAAGTAACCGCAGCCATCGGCTGCCCGCAGGCACGGTAATAACCGTCGGCCAGATGCACGGCACTCTGCTCATGGAACACCTGGACGAACTGAACCTCAGAGCCAGGTTCCATGAATGCGTCTATCAGGCTCCACGCGCCGTGCCCGGGGATGCCAGCCACATAACGGACACCGTATTCCTTCAGTGCCCGGCCGACGATCTGCCCACCAGTCAGCTTCATGACGAACTATCTTTTCCGCGGGAGGGACGCTGGCGTGAACTCCGAGTTGGCCATCGAAGCAATCCGGTGCACCGGGATTTCGTCGTGATCATCGGGCCGCCCATTGCATTCCCTGCTGGACTAGCCGGGTTACCTCAGGCGCCTGCAGGTCCTCGGGCGTGTGCCCGATAGCGTTGTAGAAGACACGGCCTTCGCCCCAGGTGCGGACCCATGCGACCGGCATACGCGCGCCGTCAAGCCAGCCGATGTGCTCACCGGTAAATACGGTCTCGGCCAGCACATGATTGTTGGGGTCGACCTGCATGTAGTACTGCTCCGACGCGGCCGTGAAATCGGGCACCCCCTGTGTTACGGGGTGCTCGCGGTCCGTGATACGGACGGGGTATGGAACGGGGGTGCCTTCCCCGCCCGGGTGCTCCAGGAAGCTTCCGCCTATCAGAAGCGAGTACTGGAGGCTGGCGCGGAACGAGGCTGCCATGCCGTGCCAGCCCGCGACTCCGACGCCCTGACTGACGGCTCTCAGCAAGCTGCGCTCCTGAGCATCGGACAGATCCTCCGTCGTCAGCGCCTGCGTCCAGCCCAGAACGATGAGGTCGTACCGCGTAAGATCATCTTCCAGCCGGAACGGGTCCTGGACCTCCTCGACTTTAAAGTCGAGCGAAGTCAGCAGCTCCGTTGCCCAGGTGGCCACACGGTAGGGCTGGTGCCCAGGCCAGCCGCCATACAGAAACAGTGCCTGCTTCATCGGCGTCCCCTTAATCCGGCGTCTTATTCGAATAAGTGCACCGCCGGCCGGGCAGAGTTGTCAAGGGGTAGGCGAGAATCGGCACTGGAGGCGTCTCGCGTGGTGACGATGAAGGACGTGGCACGTGTGGCTGGCGTCTCACAGCCCGCCGTGTCCTACGCCTACAACAGGCCGGACCAGCTGTCGGCGGATGTGCGCGAGCGGATCCTCCGGGTTGCGGCCGAACTGAACTATCCTGGGCCCAACCCAGTCGGGCGAGGGCTGCGGCGGGGGTCGGTCGGTGCGATCGGGCTCATGATCACCGACTCGCTGCCTTACGCTTTCCATGACCCTGCGACTATCGAATTGCTGCGCGGTGTCGCTGAGGTTGGGGAGTTGTCCGAGGTCATGCTGACTCTGCTCCCGCTACGGTCGGCCGCATACGCTGAAGACCCTGCGGAGGTCGAAACACGTCAGGCGAAGATGTCCAGCGACAGCCTCGTGGACGGGTTTCTCGTCTACTCACTCCCGGACCGGCATTCCGCCGTCGAAGCCGCGCTCAACCGCGGGCTTCCCACCGTTGTCATCGACGCACCACGAGTGCGGGCCGCTGGCTACGTGGGCATCCGCGATCGCCACGCCGCCCGCCAGACAGCCGAGCACCTGCTCGAGCTGGGGCACCGCAGGATCGGGGTATTGGTCGACCGCCTGTCCCCGGACGGGCAGTTCGGCCTGGCTGATGACACGCGCCGTCAGCACGCTCGTGACGGTGTGGCCCGCCAGCGTGTCGCGGGGTACCAGCAGGCCCTCCGGGCTAACGGCCTTACCTGGGACGACGTCCCGATGGTAGAGGCCGGTGGGTTTGACCCTCTGGCCACCGAACGCGCCGTCGACCTGCTCCTCGACAACGCGCGCGAGCTGACCGCGGTCCTGGCATCGACCGACGTGCTGGCGCTGCAGACGCTTCGCGCGCTCGAGGCTCGCTCGGTGGCGGTCCCCGATCAGGTGTCAGTCATCGGCTTCGATGACATCCCCGACGCGGCGCCTGCAGGCCTGACTACCATGGCTCAGCCGCTGGTGGAGAAAGGCCGCGTATCCGCCCAACTCCTTCTCGACCGCATTCGCCTGGACAAGCGATCGAGCATCATCTTGCCCACCGAGCTGAAAGTGCGGGCATCAACAGCCTCGCCGCGTCGACCTTAGCTTGGTGCCGCTGAACGGCCTGCGTCGGGCAGCCCAGACGTAAGACCGGCGCGCAGCTCGCTCCCGGAAATGGCGGAAGGGTCCGGGTGAGGCCGAGCACGGCGTCACGCACCCTGCCGATTAGCAGCTCTACCAGTCGGCCGAGGACAGGGTCGCCCGGACGGCCTCGCACGCGTCCGCACAGCTTTCGCTGCACTCCCGAGAACTGCTTCCGGCGTCATCAGCAACACGCGCCATGTGAAGCTGCTGTCCCGCCGCGCCCGCGGAGGCAGCCATCCGGGAAGCGCGCGAGGAAAGTCAAGCCGGCCGGGGCGGTGATGCCGGGTGGCAGGAGGTTAGCCTAGGCGCAGTGAGCACAATCATCGAGGCCGCTCTACGATCACGGTATTCTTAGGAGGATGGCCTCCAGCGCCTCTGACCTTAAGGCTGGCACGGCCGAGGATCTCGGCACCAGTGCCGGATTTTTGCTGTCGCTTCTGGGCCAGGACACCACCCGTCGGCTCCGGGATGCGCTGGCTGTGCATGGCCTTAAGCCCCGCCAGTTCCGGATTCTCAGCCTGCTCGGTGATCGCGGGCCAATCGGCCAGCGCGCTCTTGGCGAGGCCCTGGCGATGGACCACAGCATTCTTGTGACCATGCTCAACCCCCTCGAAGCCGACGGCCTGATCGCACGCAAGCGCAGCAGCGCTGACCGCCGTCGGCACGTCGTCACTATTACCCCGGCCGGCAAGCGGCGCCTCGCCAGCGCCGCGCAGGCTCATTGCGACGCTGAGGACGACCTGTTCGCCAGCCTTACCCCGCATCAGCGCGCCGAGCTCCGCAGCCTGCTGGTCGCGCTACGCACCGCCAACAGCACAGAGTTCGCCGACGACGATTGCCAGTAGGACGGCCGATGACCCCCGGGCCGGAGTCCTCGTTCTGAGGTGCCGCCCCGCGTAGCCCTACGATTTGGTGGGCTGGGTGGCCAGGCCTCGCGTGGAGAATGACCAGAACGGCACATCGGTACCGGCGTTTTGCCTTGTGGGCCGGTCGGGGCCCGGGGGAGGGATTCCCGCAGGCTGACCGCGCTGACTTTGGGGACGCCGCGCTGCCCCCTCCGGTGAAAGGCTGCGGGCCTTCTGCCCGGCGGCCGCCGGGGACTCGGGGTACGCCAGCGCGGCCGCGCTGTCCGCGGGCCTGCCAGCACCCGGGCCGGCGGGCGTCCAGGTCGTTACGGCCGGCCGCCCTGGCGCCCGGGGCCGACCGAGAGG
>CAXUJF010000006.1:0-39061 GCA_964250865.1 uncultured Streptosporangiaceae bacterium | reverse complement strand
AGCCCGGCCATCGGGCGGCTGACGTCCAGGTCGGGCAGCGGCCGCAGCCGGCCCGGCCCGGGCACCGGCAGGCTGGCGGGCCGCTCCGGGGCGGGGCTGGACTGCGGCGCGCCGGTGAGGATCTCGTCGGTCAGCGCGTCCAGCACGGCCACCTGGACCTGGGGTCGGCGTGACCGCAGGCTGACCGCGAAGACGAGATCGACGCGGCGGTCGCCGGTTTCCCCGGGGTAGAGCAGGTAGCGCCAGCAGCCTTCGCGCCAGATGTCGGCCGGCGCCGCCTCGGTGACCAGATCGGCGTACCGGCGCCAGGGGGCGCTGCCGGTCAGCGCGGCCAGGGTCCGGTCCACGCTGATCCGCCGCACCTCACACGGCTCGGAGTAGCCGAGCCGGGCCATGGCTTCGCCCAGTTCCGGCGACAGCGCGGCCAGCAGCAGCACCTCGGCGACCAGGGTCACGACCCACAGCGTGGCCGCCTGACCCGAGGCCGGCATCTGCAGCGGCGGCCCGCCCACGGTCACGATGGCCGCCAGGGCCAGTACCGCGGACCGGGCGATCGTGCGCGGCCCGACCGGGGTCACGCTCAGGTCGCCGAAACAGCCGCAGCCCGCGTCGGGGCGGCGTTCCCGCAGTTCGATCAGTGCGCCCACCGCGATCAGGAACAGCAGGCTGACGCCGGTGCGCACGACCGTCGCGGGCAGCCCTCGCCCCAGCCTTCCGGCCGTCACGATCAGCCCGATGCCCAGCCCGAACTCGGTGGCGCACACGGCCATCGCGATCGGCCGGCGCAGCCGGAGCGGGAACAGGACCGTCGGCCCGAGGCCCACGGCCAGTTCCCGGCTCTTCAGCGCGCGGATGCCCTTGGCCCCGCACCCGCTCAGCAGCATCACGGCGAGCAGCGGGATCTGTACCTCCCGGATCGCGCTGAGTACCGCGCCGGGTACCGCACTGGGCATTGTCAGCCGCCAATCGTGATCGTCGCGTTGAAGCATCCGCGATCGAGGTCGCCACCGAGGTCGACGAACGCGGACATGGTCAGGTCGGCTACCCGGCCTCGCGGGGACGTGCCGCAGGTGACGCACCGGTCGCAGAACAGCCGGGCCGATGCCCCGCAGCTGGTCACCGGCAGGTCCCGGGCCCGCTGGGCACAGTCGTTGCGGATCCGCAGCATGCTGCCGAGAGACAAGTACGGCAGCCGGACGCAGCCCGGGCCGGCCAGGTGCGGGTCGACCGCGAACTGATCGGCGTGGTACGCCTCGGAGCACTGCCCGTGGCCGCCGGCCGTCGGCGGGTACCGGGGGTCAGGCTGGCCAGCCCCGGTGCGGGCCAGTGACGCCCGGGTGTGCCGTCCGGTGTGGCCGCGCCCCGCGTCGGCCGCCAGCCCGGGGTCGTCCGGGGCCGGCGTCAGGCTGTGTCCTTCGCACCCCGTCTCCGGGTCGAGCGCGGGGTAGGCCAGGCCGATCAGATCCTCGGGCTCCTCGCCGGGTTCGTGCCAGGTCGCGGTGCCGCTGATCGTGTCCGGAATGTGGCCGCTGATCAGCGGCGGGCTGGGCGGATGGTCGGCTCGGTACGGTGGTTGCGAGGTAGCCGGGATCAGGCCCGCCACGAACCCCGGGTGCCGCAGGCCGATGACGTCCACCAGATAACCGGGCTGCAGACGCGGGAACCGGACCTGGATCCGGCCACTGGCCTGATCCGGGATGACCAGGATCTTGCGTCCCTGTTCCGTTCCCTCGTCCACCAGCAGGGTGCCGGCGTCACGCTCGACTATCGTTCCGGTCACGCGGCCGATCTCCGCCCATATACGGTCAGCGACCGTGTTCCGGACATAATTGCGCTTAACAATTGCTCTATCGCCTTGCCTGAGCGCGGCCGGGGCGACCGGCCCCCCGCGCCAAGCGGCCGTGGAGGCGGCCAAGGTGAGCCGCTCTTCGCCGGCCGCGGTCTGAAGGACCAGGATATGTGGGCTAACATCGAGCACAGTACCGATAACTGCATGTGTTGCGCTGCTGTTCACGGCGTATGCGGCATCAGCCGTAAGCTCGTCCTCACGCGAGCCCGGCGAGCCGAAGACGGCCGCCTTGAGCAGCCGCCGACGGGCAAAACGTGCGGGACCAATAGCGTCCGTGGCACTATCTACGGACGGGCTATTTCCGCGCAGACTGCGCACTTGCCCCCCATGGGATTGCATTGTCTCTCTTGACGATGCTTACTATCGGTGGCCTGCGTCAAGCGGATTCGCAACCTTTTTGCAGTGTTCACGCAGAGGCACCATCAGCAATTTTCGAAACTACGTCCGAACCTCGGCGCGGCACCGGTCTGTTCTCTCGGTAACGACGCAAGTGCGACGTGTGCAGGTGCACGGGCGGCTACTTTCGGTAACGTACGGCTATGGGCCCGGGAACCGGCCGCCCTCGGGGTGAGCCGGGGCACGGTCAGGAGCACGGTGTCACGAGCCGCGGCCAAGCTGCGGTCCGGCACCGAGCTGGCCGGCGGGGCCGAGCCCGATGTGACGGACGCCGCATCCTGGCGTGGTGCCCTCGTGCGCGCTGTGGGAATATCAGCGAAATAGCCACGAGGAGGTGGGCCGTGCGCAGCACGATGATGGATGTCCCGCTGACGGTCACGTCGATCATGCGGTACGGCACCACGACGTTCGCCGCCAAAGAGGTACTGACCAACACCGGGGACGGCGTCCGGCGCCGGACCTACGCCGAGACCGCCCGGCGGTGCGCCCGGCTGGCCAACGCGCTGAGCCGGCTCGGCATCGACGGTGACCAGCGGGTCGCCACCTTCATGTGGAACAACGCCGAGCACCTCGAGGCGTACCTGGCCATTCCGTCCATGGGCGCGGTCTTGCACACGCTCAATATCCGGCTGGCGCCGGCGCAGGTCGGCTACATCGCCAACCACGCGGAAGACGCCGTGGTCATGGTGGACGCCTCCCTGATCCCGGTGCTGGCCCAGGTGCTGCCGCACACCGAGACCATCCGGCACGTGCTCGTCACCGGGGTCACCGGTGAGCTGCCGCCGGAGGCGGCGGAGCTGGCCGGCCCGGGACGCGAGGTTCACTCGTACGAGGACCTGCTGGCCGCCGGGCCCGACTCCTACGACTGGCCCGAGCTGGACGAGCTGTCCGCCGCCTCCATGTGTTACACCAGCGGCACCACCGGCAACCCCAAGGGCGTGGTCTACAGCCACCGGTCGCTCTACCTGCACGCGCTGGCGCCGTCCCTCGGCAACTCGTTCGCCCTGTCGGAGCAGGACCGGGTGCTGGCCATCGTGCCGATGTTCCACGTGAACTCGTGGGGCTTCCCGTTCGCGGCGTTGCTGTCCGGAGCCACCATGATCATGCCGGACCGGCACATGCAGCCCGCGGCCATGGTCGACCTGATCGAGGCTGAGCGGCCCACGATCGCGGCCGGCGTCCCCACCATCTGGCAGGGCGTGCTCCAGCACATCCGCGCCCAGGGCGGAGACCTGTCGTCGCTGCGCCTGCTGGTGGCGGGCGGCTCGGCCGTGCCGCACGCGCTGATGAGCGCCTACGACGACCTCGGGGTCAAGCTGGTCCAGGCCTGGGGCATGACCGAGACCTCGCCGCTGGGCAGTGTGGCCAACCCGCCGGGGGGTGTCACCGGCGCCGCGGCCTGGCCTTACCGGGACAGCGCGGGCCGGTTCTTCTGCACCGTCGAAGCCCGGCTGACCGGGGACAGCGGCGCGGTGCTGCCCCGGGACGGCGAGGCGGTGGGCGAGATCGAGGTCCGCGGCCCCTGGGTCACCGGGGCCTACTACAAGGACGACGACCCACAGAAATTCCACGACGGCTGGCTCCGCACCGGCGACGTGGGCACCATCGACCCCGAGGGGTTCCTGCGGATCAGCGACCGGAGCAAGGACGTCATCAAGTCCGGCGGCGAGTGGATCTCATCGGTCGAGCTGGAGAACGCACTGATGGCTCACCCCGACGTGCTGGAAGCCGCCGTGATCGGCGTGCCCGACGACCGCTGGGGCGAGCGCCCCTTCGCCTGTGTCGTCATCCGCGAGGGCGCGGACCTCCCGGCCGAGCACCTGCGGGACCACCTGGCCGCCAGCGTGCCCCGCTGGCAGCTTCCCGAGCGCTGGGCCTACATCGACGAGGTGCCCAAGACCAGCGTGGGCAAGTTCTCCAAGCGCCTGATGCGCGAGGCCTACTCCCAGGGCGAGTACAAGGTCATCAAGCTCGGCTGACCGGCGGCCGCGGCCCGGCGCAGCGGCCCGACGGGACGGCCGGCCAGAAAGCCACACCGCGCCATCCCGGTTGGATGAGGTGGGCACTGGCGATACGCTGGTTCGCGAACCGGCTGAGCGCGGTAAGCTGACGCGCACCGCCGTTGGAGGCTTCGCCTAGTCCGGTCTATGGCGCCGCACTGCTAATGCGGTTTGGGTTTACCGCCCATCCGGGGTTCAAATCCCCGAGCCTCCGCGCGTGAGCAGCGGTTTCGTCCGAGAGAACATCTTGGCCGAGGCCGCTGCTCTTTCCATTTCCGGGGCACGCGTGCACAACGCGTGCACACGACGGCGCGGCGGTCATGATGCCTCACCGGCCACGATGTTGCTGATTGTGTTCCGCGCGAGTCCAGTGAGGCGGTGTGCCTCGGACACGCTGACGCCAGCCGCAACGGCGGTACGGACCGTGGAGTCGCGCCGAGCAAGCACGGCATGGAAGTCGGCCGCCCACGTGGCAAGCAGCTCGCGTGCTTGCCGCAGTGTCAGCTCGTCCGGTGCCATGCTCAACACTCTACACATCTGCTCTGCTCTGAGCAATACCCCGGCGAGGAACAATCGCCGCGGCGGCTTCCGCAGCTGCGTTGGCGACCTCGGGGAACAGCAGCACGTACACGTCATCAGTGAACGAGCTGCGCGCGTGGCCGAGAAGCGCGGCGATGTACTTGGAGTCCAGCCCAGCGGCCTTGGCCAGGCTCGCGGCGCCGTGCCGCAGGTCGTGGAACCGGACGGGCGGCAGGCCGGCCCGGTAGGCGAGTGTCTCGAACCTCGTGCTCACCCACGGGCCCGGTACCGCCGTACCGTCCTCGCGGGTGAACACGAGGTCGGTGTCTGCCCAGTCACGGCCCCACGCGAGCTGGTCGGCGGCCTGGACCTTGCGCCATGCTCGGAGCGCCTCGAGCACGGGCCCAGCGAGCGGCACGGCACGGACCCCCGCCTCACTCTTGGTTCCCTCGCCGTGCCCTGTCTCGCGCACCCATGCGACTGCCTCGGCTAGGTCGACCTCGGCCCATTTGAGGCCGATCACTTCGTCCCGGCGCAAGCCGCAGTAGGCGACCAGGCAGAACAGTCCGAACAGCCGCTCACCCTCGATGAAGTCGAGAAACTCGCCGGTCTGGGCGGGCATCCAGACCATGACCGGGGACGGTCGTAGCGATGGCTCGCCCCATATCACCTGGCGCTCGGCGATGGTCAGCTCGCGGGTTGCCAAGGCGGCCGACACCCGTTTGGCGAGCGCCTTGCCGAACCCCTCCAGGCGCGGCGCTGTCCAGGGCAGCGGCTTGACCTTGGCCACCCTCGGCAGCTTGACGGTGGCACACGGGTTGTGCTCGATCTTGCCCGGCACCGCGTCGTTGAGTGCCGCACGCAGAACGGCGAACATGAGCGCGATTCGTGCCGGTGACAGCGGCACGGTCGATTTCTTGCGCCGCTTCTCGCCGGGCGGCAGCTCGCGGCGCACATCGTCGGCCCGGGCGGCGATCATCCGGCGGAGCACCTCGGACGGCTTCTCGTCCTCCGGTAGCGGCCGGTTGATCTTCATCATCTCGCGCACGGCCTCGGAGACGTGGTGGTCACGCAGGTCAACGAGCCGCAGGTGACCGAGCGCCGGAATCCAGTACAGCCGGACAGCCTCATGGATCGACGCGAGCGTGCTTGCCTTAACGTCCAGCTTCCCGGCCGCGTACGCGGTCAGGTAGGCACCGACCAGAAGCGAGCGGTCGTGCACCTGGCCTCCGCCCGCGATCCGTGCGAGCGCCGCGGTCAGCTCCTCCTCAGCCACCGTCTTCGTGTCGAACGGCCCGATCCTCGGCTGACGGCGCTTGCCGTCTGCGCCCGCTGGCGCGCTGTACCGGAAGTACCACTTACCGTGCCCCTTCTTGCCGAACTTGGGACACTTCTTGCCGAGCGCCTTGCCCGTCTGGGGGTCGCGGCAGAAGCACAGCGGGAAGACCGATCCCCTCATTCGGTCACCTCCTGGTCGTCGCCGTGTTCCGCGTCCCACTTCTCAAGGACGTCGGCTATCTCGCCAAACTGAGCAGCAGCGGTCAGGGCGGCGGTGTTGGCCGCCGTGAACGTCGACTCAAGCTCGGCTTGGTGCAAGCGGAGCCGTGCGATCCGGTCGGCGTTCATCTCGGCGCTGGTCGGGTCGCGCAGCATCTTGGCGATCTGCTCGGCCAAGCCCCGGTCGAGGTAGCCGTTAACCGCCACGCCGAGGCGCCTGCGGTAAGCGTCCATGACATCGCTATCGCTGCCGTCGTCCGCTAGGACCAGCAGCAGCAGACCGCCCATGTTTCCATCCCCCATGCCGGTCGAGAACATGAAGTCGGCAGGCATGCCGTCGTCAGTGGGCGGCAGAAAAAGGGCAGCCAGCGGAACGCCGAGCGCGATGGCGAGATTCACAAGGTCATCAACCGTGAACGACCGCGGCCGGTTGCTGTGCGCCGATCGCTCAGCCGCAGATACGACGACGTTGCTCCACCCAAGACGCTCGCCGAGCTGCTCCTGTGTCAGGCCGGCGACCTTACGCCAATACGCCATGTTGTCGGCCACGATCTGATTGACGGTCACGTGCTGGTGGGGCCGGTCTTGGCCGTCGCCGTCCCCGTTCGTCTCTTGTTCCTCGTCCGCGTCCACGTGCCGACTGTAAGGCACGGTTCTATGCAATCGCCAGACTTTGGCGCGCGACTGTGCGAGTCGCTTGCATTCTTGGCACGTCCCGGGCATTCTGAGCGTGTGCAGATCGCAGAGCAGATGCAAAACTATGCAATCGCCTTAGTTTCGATCTGGAGACGGAGCCATGATCAAAGAAATGAGCCGCGCCGAGCTGCTCGCGCTGCCCGTGAGCGTCGACCTTGTGACTGCCGGCCGGACGTTCGGCCTCGGGCGCACCAAGGCGTTCGAGCTCGCAAGGGCTGGCAAGTTCCCGTGCGAGGTGCTTTTTGTAGGAATTAAGTACCGCGTGTCCCGCTCAAGCATCTTCCGGGCGCTGGGCGTGGACGAGGAACTCGCCACCGGGCGGCCCGAAGCCGCCGAGGCACTGAGCGCGTAACCACCACCGATGGCTAGTGCCAAGGTGACGTGTCGGGCGGGGAAGGGTGGTCCTGGCGGCCTTGCAGCCCCCGCAGCACGACGACTAGCGAACTCGTCATACAGCGCGTACACGGGTAGCCCCTGGCGGGTTCGTGGGCCTCACGTAACGGAAGTGAGGCAATGACCGATGTCCCCTGAAAGCAGTGACCGGCCCCGAGGTCGCCACCTCGAGACCGGCCCAAACCAGAACGTCACCGCAACTGCATCCCAGGCGACCAGCATAACCGCCGGGGCTGACAATCGCCTAGCGACCGCGCGACAGCGGCGGCGCAGCGCAGCAGCGGAACCGCCGCTCACCGCGCGCGTGTCCCTGCTCGTGCCGTCCGGCCGGCGTCGGTGCTGGTGGTACCTCGCCACCTGCCCGCACTGCCGGAATCCACACCTCGGCCGGGCCCGCGAGCTGGCCGACGTGACCGGGCCGAGGCGCCTGCCGTGCGGTCACCGCGTGACTATCGCCATCGCTCGCACGTATGGCCGGACCGGCGGCAATGAGGCAGCGGCGTGACGGCCGACCAGCTCGCCGCCGCGCGAGCGTACATCGGCCGGGGCTGGCCCGTGTTCGTGCTCTCCGCGAGCAAGGTGCCCGTGGCGCTGTGCGATCCGTGCCGCGAGCAGCACACGACCGCCGAGCAAATGGAAGCCTGCACGTGCCTGTCTTGTCACGCGCTCTATGCGGCCACGCTGGACGCCGACCGGGCGGCCGAGATGATCCGCCGCTACCCGCGCGGCCTGCTCGCCGTCCGCACCGGGGCCGCCTCGGGCACGGTGGTAATCGACGTGGACGCGCCGCACGGCCTGCCGACCATGCGGGCGGCGATGGAAGCGGGCGAGCTGCCCCGGACGCTGGCCCAGCGAACCGGCGGCGGCGGATATCACCTGATCTACTCGCACCCCGGCGTGCGGATCCCGTCAGGCGCCCGTAAAGGCGGCATCGGGGTCGACGTCAAGGCAGACGGCGGTTACATCGTGGTCGCGCCCTCACGGCATCCCCGGACGGGTGAGCCTTACGAGTGGCGTGCCGACTGGCGCCGGGCACTTACGCCGCTGCCTGATGTCTGGACGGAACGCCTGCGTGAGCCGGAACGCCCGGCACGGAACAACGTCGCCCAGCTGCCCGACCTTGGCCGCGCGAACCGCTACGCCGAGGCAGTGCTGCGCGGTGAAGTGCAACGGGTGCTCGACTCCCCGGACGGCCAGCACAATGACGCGCTGTTCACGGCGGCGCTCAAGGTCGGCAGCGTCGTCGCGGCCGGGGCCCTGGACGAGGACACCGCAGCCGAGGCGCTCGCGGCAGCGGCGCAGCAGGTCGGCCAGCGGCCGGGCGAGACACGGCGCACGATCGCATCGGGATTCCGCGCGGGCGCCAGCACGCCCCGTCAGGGGGCCGCGTGAGCGACATTGACGGGACGAGCGCTCTCGTTCTGCACTCCGTCAGCCCCGGCGGGGATAAGCCGCCGATTGAGACGGGCACGGGCCCGGTCACCATTCGGGCGCTGCGCGACGCGATCGACGCGGGCACGATCCCCGGTACCTACGTCAGTGCCGGTCAGGTCGTCCACGTGGAGCGCGTATCGGGAACGCCGGGTGCCGCGTCGGGCGATGAAGACTCGCCGCTTCCGGTCACGGCCAGCGAGATACGCGCGCCTGAGCTGGCCGCCCTCCTGGCCGCGAACACGTTCACCTACAAGACCGTCATGCGGAAGGACGACAAGGGCCGGCCGAAGGCTGACCGGGAGGAAGTGACGCCGCCGCCGAGTGTGCTCGCCGCCGCGCTCGCGCCGAAAGAGTGGCCGGACCTGCAGCCGCTCTACGGCATCGTCGGGGCCCCGGTCCTGCGGCCTGACGGGTCGCTGCTGCAGACGGCCGGGTACGACCGGGCGACCGGCCTGTATCTGGCCAGCAAGGTGCCGCTCAAGCCGGTCCCGGCCGAGCCGAGCGCGATGCAGGTACGGGCCGCGCGCGAGTTTCTCCTGCACCGTTTCCTGGGTGACTTCCCATGGGTCGGCGACGCGGACAAGGCGAATTACCTCGCGCTGCTGGTAACCCCCGTCCTGCGGTCCTATCTGCGCACGCTCATCCCGTTCGGCGTCGTCACGTCGACCATGCCCAGCTCAGGAAAAACGATCCTGACCTGCGGCCTCGGGATGCTCTACGGGCAGCGCGTGCTCACGTGGACGAACTCGGACGAGGAACTCCGCAAGGCGATCACGTCGGTTCTCGCCGATCCGGTCGGCACGATCATCTTCGACAACCTCGCCGAGGGAACCGCCATTGACTCACCCGTGCTCGCACGGCTGATCACTGACCGGACGTGGGCCGACCGGCTGCTCGGGAAAAACTCAACGGCGTCGTTCGCCAATGACCGCGTATGGACGGCAACGGGCAATAACCTGCGGCTCGGTGGCGACATGCGGACACGTGCGGTCCTGGTCGGCCTCAACCCCGACACCCCGCGGCCGGAAGACCGTACCGGATTCGAGATCCCCCACCTCGATCAGTGGATCCTCGCCCCGGACAACCAGCGGGACGTTCTGTGGCACCTGCTCGTCCTGGTCGCCGACTGGACACGCAACGGGGCACCCCGGCACCAGGGCCTCACCATGCGGCAGTTCACGCCGTGGGCCGAGGCGGTCGGCGGGTTCCTCGCTCACCACGGCATCGGCGGGTTCCTCGCCAACGTCGACACCGTGCGGAACATCGACGATGAAGAGTCCCAGTGGACGGCGTTCTTCGCCCAGTGGCGCACGATCCACGGCGAACGGTGGCTCACCGCGGCTGAGCTGTGCGCCTCGGCCGACGTGCCGCCCGGCGGCCTCGATCCGTGGGAAGGGACGTTCAACCTCCCACGCAGCAAGGCAATGCAGTCGCCCGCGAGGTCGGCGGGCAAGATCCTCGCCGGGCAGATCGGCCGCTGGCGCGGATCGTTCGTGCTGCGCTGCGAGCAGGACAAGCGGACCAAGGTCAACACGTGGCGCGTGGACGAGGCCACCGAGTGACCGCTGCGGGGTTTAGAGCGTCTGCGGGGTTTAGAGTTTGCGGCTTTTCTAAACCCCGCACCCATGTTTCCGCAGGTCAGGGGTACCGCTGCGGTGTTTACGGGGTTTGCGGGGTTTGTTTTGGGCCCAGCGCTACTAAGGGCATCGTCCCGTGTGCGCGCGTGGAAATTAAACCCCGTAAACACCGCAAACCCCGTAACCGCAGGTCAGAGAGTCGAGATCCTACGGGGTTTAGGAATTTTCACCGATCTAAACCCCGCAATAAAAAAGCTAAACCCCGCAAGCCAGGGTCGGAAGGAGAGGAATGACCGATACAGCAACGTCTGTCCGGTACGTCGGCGGTCCGCTCGACGGCCAGGACGCCGAGAACGGTAAGGCCATCTACCGAAGTGCGGACGGAGCAGCCGCCAGCGCGACCTACGGGGACGACCGCCTTATGCGTGGTGCCTGGCAGCCTTGCGACTCGGGCATGTACTCGCTCGCACACGGCGTTTATCGCTAGCTCGTCGCACCCGCTGCGGCATCACGCTCGCAGGCGCCGAAGTGACTGCGACGTTCGTCTGCTGGCATGACCAGAAAACGCGCTGCCGCGAGCCGCACGACGATGATGCGTTCATTTACTATGGCCGATGCCGGTGCGCCGACCGCTACTATCCGCGCATGAAGCATTACCGGATGATTCCGCTACAGCAGGCCGCTCAGCCAGTGACACACAAAGGCATGATCACCGCGGGGCACGTGGCACTCGTGGTATCGATCGTCGCATTGCTGCTTTCCGGTGGTGCTCTTTACTATCAGCGCCGCAGTGCCCAGTCCGCCGAGGACAGCGCCAAAACCTCCAGGGACAGCGCCGCATCGGCTCAGGACAGCGCTAAGGCCGCCGAGGACAGCGCTAGGTCGGCTAGAGAGATCCTGAACATCGAGAAGCGCAGAGAATACGACCGGACGTGTCCGAAGCTGACGGGCCGTCTCGTTCCGGATTCCACCAGCGGCGGCCCGACTAACGCCTGGCTGGAGGTCCGCCTCGACGCCTCGACACCTCAGCCACTGTTGAAGATGCTGTTGGCCGTGCCCACGGGTGCGTGGTTCGGACGGGGAGGAGCGCCGACGAGCACATCCCTGATGGCCAACGACTTCGGGTTTCCCGGAGAGCCAGGGCAGGTATCGCCTCTTCGGCTTGGAAGGCCGGCCCGGTGGAGAGTTGGCCGGGGTGACAACGCACACGGCACCGTGGTGGCCACCGCTCTTTGCACTCGCGAAGACGGCGAAGTGTGGGAAGACGTGGAAGTGCCGATCACTCAAGACTTTGAGAACGACGAGGCCGCCCATGGCTGATCGAGCAGCACCATGACGAGCACAGCGCGCGGGGGCAACGAGTCTGTAAATGCGTGCGCGTGCGCATTGGGCAACGAGCCGGATGGTCGGTTGATCCATGGCTATATCGCATAACCGCAGGTCAGCGACTCTGGATCAATCCAATGACCAGACGAACAATGTTGCGGCACCTCGGCCGGGTCCGCAGTATGTCGTGCGCTGCGTCAACGGCGTACCGGTCACCGGGCGCCCGCCAGATTTCGAGCAGGAACTTATCGCGGCCGGTGTCGGCAAGCTCGTCCGCGAGATGCGCATCGCCGGGGAGATGAGCACGCTCGACATGGAGAGGCGGTCGGGGGTCGCCCGGTCAACCATCTCCCGGCTTGAACGCGGCCAGCGGCGGCCGAGGCGTTCGACGCTGGCATGGCTCGCGTGGGCGATCGACTGCGAGAACGTCGTGCCGCTCACCCGAGAGTTGTGCGACGCCGCAGGTCCGTCCCTCATCGCTGAATCGCCATGGTCGGAACGAACGCACAAGCGGCACGCTCTGCGAAACCTCGGCGATGGCCTTCCGGTCCCGGCCGTGCTGCTCGCGCCCTACGCAGTGGCCGCACTCGGCGGCCTCTACCCGGATGCGATTGACCGACTGCACCAGGCGCAGGTCGCCGCTCGGCGCGGCGACCTGCCATGGCCGCCCGGTCTGATCGGGTCGGGCGAGGCCGTGGCGATTGCTGATCACCTGATGTACCTCACGTCAGGCAACCTGGCCAAGATCGGCAGGAACGCAGATGCCATCAACGACTGGCACGCCTTCAAGGCCCGGCAGCGGCGGCAGCGGAAGCTCAGGGCGATCGAACGGGAGTCCTACACCGCCATGCACCATCGCCGAGGCGGTCGCAGTGGGGAAACTTGATCGCCCAGGCGATGACGCTGCAGGGCGCTACCGACCGCCTGATGGCGGCGGATCGGCTATTGAGGGGGGAATGACCATGGCCGGACGGCCGAAACGGCGCGCGAATCGTGCTGCGCTTGAAGCGGCACTGGAGGGGCTCGAGCCGCTACCAGAGGATGCGACCATCGAGCAGCAGCGCGAACGCGTCCGCGCGGGACTCCGTGCGTTCCGCAAGGCTGATCGCGAGCAGGGGATCCGCGCGGGCCGGGTCAAGCCGCGCACGCACGAGGAGATGCGATTGTTCGGGTCCGACCTAAAAGACCTGGACGCGGGCGGCGACGCGTGACGCCAGGCCCGATGTTCACGGGTCCGGCAACTCCCGACGCTGGCCAGATCATCAGAACGTACGCGGACAAGCTCGTCGGTGACCTCAGCAGCGGGAAAGCAACAGGCTGCCCTCATCTTCGGGAAGCGGCGACCAGCGGCCAGATATGGACGGACGTTGCTGTTCCTGCTGCATGGTGCCAGGACTGCTACCCGCGCGAGGCTGTCGTGCCGATCGATGACCGCCTGTGCGACCTTTGCGGCCAGTTCCCATCGTGTGGCTGGGCATGGGCCGGCATCGGTCACCTGACGGTTGTGTTCACCGTCTGCGACGCCTGCGAAATGCGCCAGGTGATCGGAACGGCTGATCTCACCTGACGCGTTTGCCGGGAAATGCGCAGCGCCGGAACGTGTCCGTCCCGGCGCTGGCCGCGGTGCGCATCATGCCTGGTAGTGCTGCTCCATCCACGCCTGCGCGCTGTCATCGTGGCACTCGTCGCTGCACCACGTACGCCGTAGCGGGTCGCCCGCGTCCGTGACCGGCGTCCCGGTAATCGGCTCGTCGCAGTAGTAGCAATCCATCAGCCTTGACGTTCCTCTTGTGCGAGCTGCTCGGCCTCGGCGTCCAGCTGGGCGGGCGAGGTCGCGGTGATGCCTGCTGCGGCAAGGCTGGCGCGCAGTTCCTCGAGCCGGACGGCCATCACGCGGCCCGCTGGATGGTCGCCGCGGTGGTCATCAGCTCGACGGCAACTGAGTGGTAGCAACGCCGCGCGCGCAGCCCGGCCGGGCACGTGCAGGTCGCCGCGTGGGTGAGGTAGATGACGTCTCCGGCGCTGCCGACCGTGCGGAACACGGCCGGCCGGGAGGGGGGGACGACGCCGCCCTGCGCGATGAGCTCGACGGCCTTGGCGACCTGCTCGGCCTTGACGCCGGGCCGCACGGCCGTGGCGAGCGCATCCCTGACGCGGGCCTGGCAGGTGCGGCCCATGCCCGCCGCGCGGCTCGCTGCCGCAGTGATCTTGCGTCCGCAGCGGAGGCACCGCTGCTCGTTGCGCTCAGCGCCGTTCGTACTGGTCATCTCGTCCCCCCATAGCGTCAACTTTGTTCAATAACAAAGTTAGCTTGCCAGACGCATCGAGTCAACTTTGTTCGTTAACTAAGTTAGTATGGCCCTATGGCAGAGGCAGACGAACCCGACGAACTCGACCGCAAGCTAGAGCAGGCCAGGCGGCGGCTCGATACCGCGCACGCTGATCTCATGAAGCTGATCAGGGAAGCGCTCAGCGACGGCCGCGGGCCGTCACGCATCGCACGTCACGCAGGCTGGACGAAGGAGTACATCGCCAAGATTCGCGATGGGAAGACGCGGGGCTGATCAGCGCTAGTCACGGCCAAGCCATAGGGGATTCAGTGTTAGTCGACAGCTTTACCGGGACAGTGGCAAGTCCAAGTTCCACCGCCACCGCGTATCGGTGTACGCCATCATTGAGCTTGATGACGCCCGTAACTGGCACCGTCGCTTTCAGCGCATGTTCGCAATCAACGCCGCCTGCCGTCCTGATCCTTGAGACCAGCTCATCGTGGTTTAGGCGACAGTGCCCGGGTTTCCAGAGGTCAGCTCGAGCAGCCCACTCCCGGACCAAGGCAAGGTCGGCGTCGGTGTTCCCATGGAGCCAGTCGGCAATTACGGCAACCTTGACCATCACGTGACGACCACAGTGAGCGTCACACCTACGGACAGTGCCGAGCCCTTCGAAATCCCCATCACCAGGGTTGGAGTCAGCTACTTTGACGGCCATGGCGGTCAACCTTAACGATCTTGAGCGTGGTGAGCGTTTTGAGGCGCGCGATCCGATGAGGGTCCTGCAGTACGCCGGACGCCGCGGCCACGAGGAGTACGACGACTCGTATGTGACCATCACCCATCGAGGGGGCGTTGCCGAGAACGCCGTGTATCGCCTTGAGGAAGTCCAGCAAGACTGTGAGCAGCGGGGATTTACTATTTCGCGAGCATAGGCTGAGGCGGCAGAGCCCTGAAGACAGGCTTCCGGAAGGGTCGCCCTGGCTGTGCTTCGCGGCTTCGTCAGCGTGCTGCCGATGTGTATATGCGTGACTAGCTGTTTTAGCCCCGGAAGGGGCATGAAGAGGCAGAGCCGAAGTCTGACCGTCCGCACCGATGGCCCGCTAGCCTGGCAAGCTATGGCCGAGGTGGTGATCGCGCGTCTCGACATCCCACCTGCGGTCGAAGCCAAGATCAGGCAGAAGGAGAACCACTGGCTGACTGGCGATGAGGTACGAGAGGCCGTGCTGCTCGCTAGGGACGCCGAGGCGAGGTGGGTCGAAGACCAGAAGAACGGGCGCCGTGTGATGGCAAGGGGCACTACCTATGCGGGACGGCCGGTGACCGCCTTTATGGACCCTCTGAACCCCAACGACGAAAATGAGGGCACCTTCGTGCTTCGGACAGCGATGACGATCGAGTAACCAGTACTGGTCGACCGGGACTTAGCCGAGGCATGATGGACGTTGTGGAGGATATGGACGTGCACGAGCGGCGACAGAGCGCTGCTGAGCCAGAACCTAGCTGGGAAGATGCCGCCGCAATGTGGGACGCGGCTGAGCCCGCTGACCTGAAGCGCCCACCTCGCAAAATCATCGTTGTTTACCGATACGTCGACGGGAAGTTTCACGCGACCTCAGCCAGTCTGAAGGGCTTCGAGGTATCAGGTCCTAGTCTGTACGAGACCAAGCAGTTGGTGAGAGAAGCTCTTAACGACTACCTAGATCCTGCAGTTGAGCTGGATGAGCGCATGCCGGCACAGGGGTCTGAAACGTCAGGCGTCAGCCGCCAAACGGTCCAGACCAAGGGCTTCCTATTGCTGCCGACGCCAACGACGGGACGTGTGAGAACCTTCTTCTCACCTAGCGCACTTCGGGCCAAAACCTGATGCAAGCGACGTTGGTCCTCTGTGACTTCGCGGAGGCAGACTCCTCCGGCAAAGTTCATATGCTCGGAGCAGGCTGGGCATTCACAGGGCCAGATCCGGCCCCGCAGGGGGTTGTCGCCTTCCTGCAGGTCCCCCCTGATCGTCTCGGTTCCCCGATTGTCGTTGCAATCCGACTGCTTGATCCATCAGGTCAGGTGGTAGAGGTGCCAGGCATCGGGGGAGTGCAGCGGGTTGAGATATCAGGGCAGATCGAAATGCAGGAACCTGCCGGATGGGATGGCGCGTCGACCCTGGGCGCCTCCTTCGCCGTCAACCTGGGACCTATGCCGCTTAAGCAAGGCGCAACGTATGTCTGGCAGTTGGACGTCGACGGAAAAGAGACGGCCAGCATCCAGTTTTTCGTGCGCTTGCCCTGAGCCTACTTGCGACTTACGTGTCCGGCTCGGTTCACCCGGCCGCGCCGACCAACTCCGTCGTAGTTGGCGCGGTGCAGGTTGTCACGCTTGCCGCCCCGGCTCGGCCCACTCCCGTCGCTGCATCGCAGCAATCACCTCGCCTGGTGCCACGTCCCGCAGATACCTGTCAGTGACCGCCAAGCTGCTATGCCCGAGCTGGTCCCGGATGATTGGCATGGGCACGCCCTCGGCCACCATCTCGGCCGCGAGCGTGTGGCGCAACTGGTGAGGCGCGACGCGCTTGTCGACACCGGCCCGGTCGGCGAGGCGCGCGAGCATCGCCCGCACGTACTGAGGCGAGAGCGGATCCCCGGCGAGTGTGCAGAACACCGGCCCGCGACGTCCGCCTGCCGCCCGGCGCATGTCTATCCACCGCTGTACGGTCGCCATCGCGCCCGGGTCAAGGCCGACCGTCCGGGGCTTGCCGCCCTTGCCGTCCATCACGCGCACCGTGCCGCGCCCGGGCTCGACGTCGGCGACCGCCAGCGCGAGCGCCTCGGCGATGCGCAGGCCACCGCGCCACAGCACGACGATCAGCGCCCGGTTACGCACTCCCGTCCTCGAGGTCGCCGAGCAGGCCCCGATAAGCGCCTCGGCCTCACCGCGGGTGAGTACCTGGGCCCGGAACTTCCGGCCCTTGTTCGCCGGAGCCTGCCCGGGAGCCGATCCGAAGCGTCTAGTTGTGCTTTTACTCATAAGCACAACTGTACGGAGCGGTTACCGGGAGTGCGAGCGACTCGCCAGCAAAAGCACAACTGAATACATGGATCGGGGCAGGCGTATCCGCCTACTTGATCTTGCGGAACACGTGTTCGACCTGTCACAATGGGTGATAACAACTGGACACCGGATCAAGCTAGCCAAATTGACGTGCCCGCCCTGGAGGCGAGGCGGATGCCGACAGGCCCGTCATGACGGCGAACAGCGCAATTCTCCGGGCGGGAAAAACCTTGAGGGCATCCGGGCGGTGCCTGATGACGGGTAGCTGAGCAACGCGGACGGCCATCGGAAGGCCGCGGCGTCGCCCGGTGGCCGTAAGCGGTTAGGAACTCCCGCCCATGGCCAGGTTCGCCGGTCACAAGCTCGCCGAGGCGCGCACCACGCGCGGATTGACCCGCGAGCAGCTCGCCGTCATCAGCGGCATCACAGTCGGCACGCTCACCCGGTATGAGCAGGGCCGCATGACGCCTGGCGTCAATACCGCGTTCGCGCTCGCCGAGGCGCTCGGCGCCCAGATCAGCGATTTCATGGACGCGAACGCCCCGGCTGGTCCCGAGCTGGGCGCGCTGGCGGATCTTCCCGAGTGGGCCCAGGACTACATACGGCAGCTGCGCGCCGAGGCCGCAGCCCACCGAACCCGCGCGCGAACCGCCGTTGCCGCCTCTGGGGCCGCTGCATGAGCCGCCGGGTGGGCCGGGTGCAGATGCGCGCCGACTGGCTTGAGAACGTCCACGCGGCTACTGACCGGCTGTTTGAGACCAAGCTCGGCCCGCAGATCGCCGGGGACGCTCAGCGTTACTGCCCGGTGGAGACGGGCGAGCTGCGGGATTCGATTGAGCACCACCTGAACGGTCACACGCTCATCGTGTCCGCGACCGGCGGCGCAGGCGGGCGAACTTACGCCGCCTGGGTCGAACTAGGGCATAGGGTCTACCACCCGTCAACCGGTTATGTAGGCCCCGAGACCGTACCGGCAAGTCCTTTCTTGCGTCCAAGTCTCTACCAGGTGCGCGGTGACACATGACGGACATGGCGGGCGAATCGGGCTTTGAGATCGCGTCAGCTTATGTTGACGTCACTCCCGACACCTCCGACTTTGCGGCAGCTCTAGACGAGGAACTAGGCGGCCTGCAACTCGCCGTCCGGGTCCTGCCCAACATGGCCGACTTTGAGGCCGCCGTCTATGAGCAGGTCGGCGGCTTGTCCGCCACTATCGACGTAGCCGCGAACACGACCCTGGCCCAATCCGAGGTCGATGCGTTCATTGAGCGCACGGACGGCGAGCAGGCAACCCTGTTCGTCAACGCCAACACGGGAGCGGCGTTTGGCCGCGCCGAGGCGCTCGCGGAGGAAATATCCGGACTGGACACCGACCTCAACGTGTCGGCCAGTACCGGCGACGCCCAAGCCGGGATCGCCGGGCTCGCCGATGAGCTGGCCGGTGTGCAAGGCGCGGCAGACAGCGCCGCCGGAGCAGTGACCGGTTTCGACGGCACAATGAACGGCCTCGCCGATGCATCACTGTCGGCCGAGAGTGGCGTTGACGAGTTGGCCGCCTCCATCACCGGAGCTTCCGGGGTTGTCCCGGTGCTCAGTAACGAAATCGCTGGCCTTAACGACCGGCTCAACACCCTCGGCGCTGGATTCGGTGCCGGGCTCGTTTCCCATCTCGGGGACGTTTCCGGGGCCGCCGGGCAGATCGGCGCCGCCCTGGAAGGTGCCGCCGCGGGCAGCGCGTCCGTATCGATCACCCCGGACCTATCCCAGTTTGCTGATCAGCTCGCCGAGGAAACGGCCGGCTTGACCGCGCGGGTTACCGTCCTGCCGGACTCTGCCGACTTCGAAGCCGCGCTGGACGAGGAAACCGGCGGCATGGTCGTCCGGGTCACCGCAATTCCGGACGTGGCCGAGTTTCAGGAACGGCTAGACGAGGAGCTCGGTTCCGTCTCGGCGAACGTCGGCCTGAACGCCGAGGGTGACGCGGCGGGCACGATCGGCGAGATTGGTTCCGCCCTTGAGGGGGTGCGTTCCGAATCCGCCGAGGCTGTCGCCGGGCTGCTCGGTGTTGAGCAGGCGGCGGCCGGTGTGGCTGAGGAAATGACCACGCTGCGCGAACTGACCGCCGACAGTTTCGGATCGGTGGATTACGGGCCGCTGACCGCTAGCCTCAACGGGGTGTCTGACGCGGAGAAGGCCGCCGCAGCCGACGCCGAGTCAATGCGGGCCGAGCTGTTCGGCATGGCCACCGAGGCCGCCGACCTGTCCGCTGAGCTGTCTTCCCTGGACACCCGGTTCGCCGCGTTCGCTGCCGAAGGTGGCGCCAGCGACGAGGTGCTGCTCAGCCTGTCCGAGCGGCTCGAAGCCATGTACCCGCAGATCGCGGCAGTCTCCGGGGAACTGGCCGCCATGACCGCCGAGTTCGAGACCGGCGGGATAGCCGGGATGGATGAGCAGCTTGGCACGATGGCCACGATGCTCCGTGAGGTTGAGTCTGATCTCGCGGAAACGACAGGTGCGGTCACCGAGGCCGCGGCCTCGTTCTTCACCATGCAGGAGCAGGCCGAGCGCCTCGGCGTCACCATCGGCGAACTCCCGGGCGCCCTGGTCGAGCTGGACGCCACGCTTACCGCCTCCGATGAGCGGTTCGCGGAATCCGTCGTAGCCCTTAACGCCGAAGCGGTAGCCATGGACGAGGTTGCCGCCTCGGCCGACGCGGCGGCAGCCAGCACCGGGATTATGGAGCTTGCCAGCGGCGGCATGGCCGGGATGCTGCTCAAGATGTTCGCGGATCCGCTGACGGACCTTCTGCTGTTCACTGCCGCGATCGGTGTAATCGGCTACAAGGTCGCCGATTACGAGAACAAGCAGAACGACCTGATCGGCACTATGGCGAAGCAGGACAACGCAACTGGCCTGAACGTCGCCGGGTATCAGAAGCTCGCCGATCAGCTGTCGATGACCGACACGGTAACCGGCAAGGTCGGCGTTTCCACTAGTGACCTCACTGCCAAGATCACGGCATCGGGGGATAGTGCCGGCCAGTTCGCGGACAATCTGCAGTCAGTTTACGACGCGCAAGAGCAGGTCACTGACTCCACCGTCAAGGGCCAGGGCGCGACGGTGGAGGCGACCCTCGCCAACCGTGCCGCCGCTACGTCGTTTGAGCAGATGCACGACGGCATAGACGGGTACGCGACCGCGATCCCCGCTGTAACGGAAGCTCAGCACCAAGCCGCCGAGGCTGCCAGTAACATCAGCAGTCAGCTGACCACGCTCGGAGTGCAGTACGGGCTGTCCGGGCAGCAGGTCGAGCAGATGGCCACGCTGGCGGGGGTCGGTGCTGGCAAGTTCAAAAACAGCGCGGACGGTGCGGTCGACGCCATCGACAAGTGGCTGCAGAAGAACGGCGCGATGGCCAGCTCGAGCCAGGCGCTCAGCGGCAACCTGATGGAGTTCGGGAACAGTGCGCTAAGTGCCCAGACGCGAATCACGGCGCTGGACAGTACGTACACGCAACTGGTCGGTAACTTTGTGTCCGAGCAGCAGGCGCAGCTGACGGTCGCTCAGGGGTTCGACACCCTCAAGTCGAACGTGGAGGCCGCTGGCGCGTCCATGCGGGGCACCAACAGCGCCTCGGTCACCCTGCAGCAGTCGTTCTACTCCCAGGCGTCCGCGATCGAGCAAGCCGCGAACGCCATGGTTCAGAACGGTGACAGCACCAAGCAGGTCACCGGCTACATTCAGCAGCAGATCGACAAGCTCACGCCCTACGCGGGTAAGAACGAGGACGCGAAAAAGGCCGTCTCGGATCTCAAGGGCTGGGAAGACCAACTCACCGGGTCGATGACTAAGCAAGCCAACGCGATCACGGGCACGCTGGAAAGCTCTCTCGACCAGGCAGTCCTGAAGTATGCCGGTGTGCAAAAGGCGATCGACGCGGTTGCCCAAGCTGACGTGGACTATGGGCCGAAATCGCAGCAGGCCCAGAAGATGACCGACAATCTGACTGGTTCGCTGGTCGCGGCCGGTAAGGCGGCGGGCGAGAACACAACACAGATCGCCCAGATGGTCAGCGGGATTGAGAAGATCCCGCTGAGCAAAGCGATTCAGCTGGTGCTCAACGCCGAGGGCAAGTGGTCGATCAACGAGGAGTCGATCAGCACTTCGGTTGTGAAGGGCACCCGATCGGCGTCGGGTGCATTCGAGCCAGCGGCAGCAGGCATGTTTGTCACAGGTGGCGTTCCCGGCAAGGACAGCGTCCCGATCATGGCGATGCCTGGCGAGCTGGTTGTCCCGACGGCGATGGTCAACGCGGGTGCGGTCGACCACCTGCGGGGGGCGCTCCCCGGATTCGGTGCCGGGGGGCTGGTCAACGCCACGGATCCGCTCGGCGGTACGGCGTCCGCGCTCGGGCAATTCGCTGACAGCGAGTACGGCACCACCGAGACCGCTGCCGAGCAGAGTCTCGAAGCAATGGTGACGGCGGCGATTAAGGCGGCTGCAGCCAAGGCTGCGGCGGTGTCCGCAGCAGGCGGCGGCGGGATCGGCATGGCCGGCGTCGCCAACAGCTCAGGGGTGGCGGCCCTAACGTCGGCGGCGGCGAAACATGGCTGGACCGGCGCCCAGTTGCAGGCGCTTCTTGGTGTGGAGGCGCGCGAAGACGCGAGCTTTTCCCTGACCGCGAAAAACCCCACCAGCGATGCCTACGGGATGGCCCAGTTCATCTCGGGCGCGTCTGAGTATGCCCAGTATGGCGGTAATCCGACCACGTATGCCGGGCAGGCTACGGCGATGGCGAACTACATCGCCCAAAGGTATGGAACGCCGGAAGCCGCGCTTGCGCACGAGCAGGCGTACGGCTGGTACGAGGACGGCTCCTGGTCGATCCCGCAGACCGGCCCGGCGATCATCCATCAGGGCGAAATGGTAATTCCCTCCGAATTCGCGGGAATGGTGCGAAGCAACATTGCGGCCGGGAACACTGCGATGCCTGCGCAAACGTCCAGCGAGATTCACCACCATCACAACACGTTCAATCTCAGCTTCAGCGGAGCGCGACCCACTCCCGAGGAATATCAGGCAATCGTAATGAAGCTGAGCACGGCGGTCGGCCTTGCTTAATCAGGACACGACCGCGCCCAACCGCCGGGCGGCTGGCCGGTGATCGCCCCGGAGGGTCACGTCGTGGCCATCGTCCCGGCCGATCATGTGCCGCCAGGCGCGGCCGTTTGCCCCGGTGCCGTGATCATCCCGCCCGCGCTGGCCGCGGTCAGCGAACGCAGGTTCGCGACGGCCGACGAGTGGCTGATGCGCCTTAACGGCGTCATGCCCAACTCGCCAGAGGTAGATGAGCTGCGCGAGGAACTCCGCGCTGCCGCAAGGACCGCTAGCGGTCAGCCTGCCGTCATTCTGAGACTCGTGGCGGAGCGGTCCTGGCTGACCGTGAGCGAAGCGGCTGACGTCATGGGAGTCATCCCCCGATCGGTTCGCCGCCTTGCTCGCGGTCAGCTGGAAAAACCGGGCCGCATCCGCGCCCGCCGAGCCGGGCGCGATTGGCAGATAGATCGCCAGTCCGCCGAGGACTACGGCCGAGAGCGGAGAGACAGTGAACGGGTCAGCCATCGCCGAGCAGCCTGACGAGGCCGAGCAGTCGTTTCGCACGATGCTCGCACCCGTGCCGCTCACCAGGGACGGCAGCGTCACACTCAAGCCAGAATCCCCCGTGGACGCCATTGGCGGCAACGTCATCACCACGGACCGGGCCACCTACGGCGAGCACCTCGCGTTCGGCGCCGACAAGCTGCAGGTGATGGTCTCCAACGACGACGACATGACTCACACTTGCGTCGTCCGGGGCGGAACGTTCGCAATCGGCCGGACCATGCAGGACGACCTGATCGTCCCCGTGGCCGCCGGTACGACCCGCCTCATCGGCCCGTTCACGCGCCATCGGTTCGCGCAGGGCGACGGATCGGTGTGGCTTGACTGGGACTCGCCGACCGGCATGAACGTGGCCGTCTACCAATGGCCGCAGGGGAGCTAATGACCATGACGACACCAGAGGCAGCACAGGCCGACGCCGCCGCGGCGCAGGCCGATCTCAGCAACGCCGAACGCCAGCTAGCGGAAGGCCGGACGGTCAGTTTCGACCGGCTGCACGCGCTCGCCGACCGTGCCCGGCATACCAGCCTGGCCGCCCGAGGCGAGCAAACCAGGGCTGAGCGCAAGCGAGCCGAACAGCGCACGGCCGACCTGGGCGACCTCGGCGAAGAAATCGACGCGCTCGCAGTCAGTCCGAACCTGGCAGAAATGCGCCAGGCCGTCAGGGACGTCGCCGACGCCTGCGCTCGCGTGCATCGCCTCGCCGACAACCATGACGCCGCTGTGGCCGCGCTCGCCCAGACGGCCGAGGCGCTCAGCGTCGAACCGCCCTCGCCATCCGGCCCGCGCGAAAGCTCGGGGCACATCGCGGTCAAGCGGCAAGGCTCGGCGGTCAGCATCACGCACCGCCGGAACCGCGTGCAGCAAGTCGCCGGGCAGATCCTCGCCGTGCTCGGCCAGGCTCAGGACGGCAACGCAGACGGCGCGCTCGCGCTGCTGCAGGCCGTGGATTCGACGCGGCCAGCGTGGCGGCCGAAGGTCATCGCGCGCGGCCCGAACGGCGTCCTGATCGCCATGGACAACATCAGCGACCCGATGGCCGCTCAGATCGCCTCGGGAGAGCTGTCGGCGCTTTCCGAGCACGAAATCGACCTCTGGATGGAAGGCGCGATTTCATGAGCTGGGACGCTGCCAGCCCGTTCGCCGACCTGCCCGAGGCGCAGCGCGAACAGCTGGCGGTCGCGCTCGGCGTCAAGGAAGCGCCACCGGATCCGGCCCAGCTCCGCCGTGACGCCGACTCAGCCCAGCAGCAGGCGACACGAGCCGAGCAGGGCAGCCGCCAGGCGCAGGCGGAGCTCGCCGCCTACCGTGCCGCCATGGCCGCCGGGGCCGACCCCGACCGCTTGCTCGACTCGCGGGCATTCTTGGCCAAGGTCGGCAGCCTTGACCCCACGGCCGAGGGATTCGCCGAGGCGCTTGGCGAGGCCATCCGGTCAACCGCGCCCAGCACCGCGCCTGCCGAGCAGCCGCAGCACCAAGTCGCTGACGAGCAGCGCCAGTGGACGATGGATGACGTACACCGTGCCCAGCAGGAAAATCCGGCGCTGATTTTCGACGCCCAGCAGCGTGGGCAGCTGCGCGGACTCGGATATCCGCCGACCGGCGATGAAGTCGTTCCCATCCTTGACCCCGATCAGATCAGTGACCCTCGTGTCCGCAAGGCAGTTCGCCGGAGGCAGCTGACCGCCGACTATGACGGCGAGATCACCGTGCAAGACGTCCAGGATGCCGACCCGCACGTTGTCACCGAGTGGGGACATCAGGGCAAACTCGTCCACCTCGGCGTTCCGGCCCAGAAGCGGCGAGGGTGACGATGCCGCCCAATCGGGCCGCCGGGAAGACCAGCGGCAAAAAGGCAGCCAAGGCCAAGCCGCAGCCGGTCGGCCCGATTGGGCGTAAGGAAGTCGCCGGGGCGGAACGCCGCGCGGCGGCGGCAAAAAGCCCGGCCGCCAAGAAGATCACGCGGGCAGTCGCCGACCGGCTCCGCGACGTTCACTCGGGCAACGCGGCGAGACGCACGGCTCGCCGGGTTGGGCCGAGTCAGGCACAAGCCAGGGCCAACAGTCAGAGCAGTGGAAGACGAAAGGGAAGTAAATGACCGCCACCGCATCCGCCAAGAGCGACCAGGGCGCCGAGGCTCAGGATGACGCCAGCAAGCCCGACGTGATCATGATCAGGACGGACGTCCCGCCGGAAGACATTAGCGAGCGCGTCCCAGTGTTCAGCCTCGACGGCACCGCCTACACGATGCGGACCAGGCTCCGGCCGAACGAGCGGCTGCAGTACACGCATCTTCGGTGGAAGAACGGCGCAGGCGTTGCGCAGGACTTCGTGATGGATGCCCTGCTCGGCGACGGCTGGCGTGCGCTGCTCGAGTATCCGGCCCTGACCGATGAAATCGTGCAGACCGTTATCAGTGCGGCTACGCGCATCATGTCGGAGGCGCAGGAAGACTCTGGCCAGCAGACCCCGGCCAAGGGCCGCGGCAAGAAGGCTCGCTCCCGGTAGCGGCGATCGGCGGCAGGGGGTGATCCCCTCAGGTGCGATCGCACCGTGACCGGCCTGTCATGGCGCCCGCCACTCGCTACGGGTTTCCGGGTTCAAAGATGAGTGTTACCGAAAGCTTCTGATTGATTACTCTCGGTTTACTTTTCTTACGAAAACGGCGTCATGATAAAGCTCAGGAACCGTCTTGTCTCACATGAGCTACTCACTCCACCTGGACCTCGATGTTCGGCCGGCAGACGTCCTAAACGCACTGAGCCGCGCTGAGGCGGCCTTGCTCGAAGAGGCCGTGGACGACTACACCGGAGGCGGCGAATGCCTGTCAACACTCGCCGCGGCACGCCTGATCGGAGAACTGCGGGACAAGATAGCGCCGGATTGCGCTGCCAGGATGGATCTGCTCTCCTGCAGCCCGCCACGCCTTCCCGGTAGGAATCACCTAAAACTCAGGCGTACCGGAATTACTTTCGCGCCGGGCGCATGAGCGTCGTAGGCGTTACTCCCGAGCAGCGGCGGCGGATTGTCGCCGAGGTCGCAACATGGCCGCCTCTATCCGCAGAGCAGAGGAACACGATCGTCCGGCTTCTGCCGGACCACCTGCCGAGCACAGTCTCTAAGCCGCCCGGCTACTCGCACTCGTCGTCGTCGGTCAGCTGGCGAAGTTCCTCGTCCAGGTCGTTCGCTAGGCCAGGCATGAAGTCGCCCGCCTTCTCGCCCGGATGAATGTGACCGCGGAGTAGGACAAACCATCTGACCGGCCGACCGTTTTTCAGCTGAGTCCAGTGATCGATGTCCATCTTGTCGACCATCTGGACGTTCTTGCCGTCGCAGATCCCGAGCTCAACCTCGGTCTCCATGCCGTCAGGCAGACCGGCGGCAAGCTCGGTGATCGCGTCGATTAGCTCCCGCGCAGTCGTCATCACGATCACCCCAGAAGAGCGGCCATTCGGTCTTAAGCCGAGTGTTCGACCCGACTACGACATACCCATCTGGGTCTAAGTCGCGTCACGCAACGAGCCGGTTACAGATGAGCGGGACCGCCAACTTCCGCTGGCCACCCCGCGTCATCATCCGATAACGCATCGCAGCGAAAGGATACTCGTGAGTCATCAAGCACCACAGCAGCAAGCCGCCTACGCGCCGCCCGCGGCAGCCAAGCCACGAAAGAAGCGCCGGATCTTCCTGTGGTTCTTCCTGGCTATCCAGGTCATTTTCCTGATCTGGATCATCACCGCCGCGTCCTCGGCCCACGCCACTCCTACCCACGCTGAGGTGCTGAAGGGCTGCGCGAACGGGGCTTGGCAGGGGCTGTTCAAGTCGTACAGCGACTGCATGACCCACTACGCCAGCGGCTTGAAGCAAGCCGGGGAGGCGGGGAACGCGATTGGCTTCGGTCTCGTCATCGTGTTCTGGGTAGTCGTCGATTTCCTGGTGACGATCCCGTGGGCTGTCTACCGGCTGGCGACGCGGACCCGCTGAGAGGATCACGGAAATGACCGAGTCTTCAGTCCAGCAATCGGCCTCGGCCGCCCACGCGGCCCCCCGCGAGTCGGTCGAGCTCACCTATGCCCGGCACACCCGCAACGCCGTCGTGTTCATCGCCGTCCTTGCAGGCGTCGCTGCGGTCGTGACTCTCGTCGGCACGATCATCATGGCCGTCCAGCTTGTCTCCGTCGAACATGCCCTCAACGGGCTGTCGAGCTCGGTCAGTTCCTCGTCCAGCTCAAATTGCGAGTCGCAGGGGGGCACTGACCCGACCTGTTGACGGCTCTGGAGCTTCTCGGTACGGCACATCGACCTGATCGGAACATGCCCGTGAGTCACCAATACCAGCCGCCGCGGCCACCTGGACCCTACGGCACCCCCATGCACCCGCATCAGAAACCGAAGAAGAACCGGCCGCCCAAGCTGCTCATCATTGGCGGGGCGGTCGTCATCCTCGTCGCCGTGGTGATCGCCATCGCCCAGGGAAGCGGCAACAACAGCAACAGCAGCGCCGCCCCCGCACCGTCCGCGAGCACCCAGGCGTCTGCGTCACCATCAGATGCGCCGTCCAGCGCCCAAGCCGAGTCCAGCCCGTGCACGAGCCATCACTGCATCACCGAGGACGCCGAGCAGGGTCTGCCCGGCGCAGTGGCGAAAGACAACTCTGTCATCACTAAGGCCGGTTGCTACGAGTCAACGGTCAAAAGCGACGGGAGCGGCGACTACACCGTTGACTGCGCCGCCACCTACTCCGACAGGGACGTGGTGGACGGGTATGCGACGGTGGAATTGGCGAAGAATTACGTGCTGTTCGAGCCGTCGGAGAACGGCGACAGTGGCCAGTAGCGGGCACCGCGCCGCGGCCGTAGCCATCGCCGGGGGAACCATGGTGATCGCTGCCCTGCCACTGGCCGGCTGCTCCGGAAGCTCCTCCGCCAACGCCACTGCAGTCCGGTATTCCTCAGCCGCACAGGTCGTCGCGGCACTTAAGCATGGCCGGATGCCCTGCACCGGCGGCGATAACGACACACCCGTAGTGCAGGGCGCTACCTCGGAAACGCTCTGCAACTTCACGTCGGATGAGACAGGCCTGATCGACGTGTTCCCAGGCACCGTCTCAACTGCGACTGTGCTGAAGAATTCGGTCTCAACGGGGGCTCAGCAGATCTACAGCGACGTCGGCCCGAACTGGTGGATCCAGACCAGCCAGGTGGACGCCCAGCAGGTCCAGGGCCTGCTCGGCGGCCGGGTCGTTGCGGGCCCGTGGCATCCGTCAGCCGCGTCAGCTGAGT
Source organism: uncultured Streptosporangiaceae bacterium (assembly GCA_964250865.1). Lineage (GTDB taxonomy): Bacteria > Actinomycetota > Actinomycetes > Streptosporangiales > Streptosporangiaceae > Bog-532. The sequence continues at coordinate 11,119 of CAXUJF010000006.1, read as the reverse complement.
CCTCAGCCGCCCCACCGTCGTTCAGCGCCTCCGCGGCGCCGTCGCCCACCCCGAGCCAGCCCGATACGGTCACGTTCATCGTGAGTGGGACGGACGCTGACGTCACCTACGGACCGGCGGGCTCGAACCTGACTGGCTCGGTGCCGATGGACAAGACGATGACGATCCCCGATCAGGCCCCTATCTATTACGCGATTAACGCGCAGCTGCAGGGAGGTGGATCGGTGTCGTGCAAGATTGAGGTCGATGGGCAGGTGATCTCGCAGGGGACCGCCGAGGGCGGGTATCAGATCGCTTCGTGCGAGATTGGCCAAGACCCGGTGAGCGGTGACTGGCAGGACGACAACAGCTGAGGCGGGCGGGGTGTGGCCAGGACGAGCCCGGCCCTGCCTCCCAGCCAGGATGGGTGCCGTTCTCCCCAAGCGCGTCAGCCCGGCAGCGAGCGGGAGGATCCCCGGAGGGGTCAAGCGTTTCCTTGGGCGGGAACGGCACCCGAGAGCACGGTAACGCGGGCCTACGACAGTCCGCGTTGGCTAGTCCAGATGATCCGGCTCGAGACTGTAAAAAATCACCGGCGAGCTGATGCCGAGCCGATTGCCAGACCCATCTGAGTTGAGCGCGTCGATGGCCATATCCGAGATTTCCGCGAACAGTTCGCTGCGAGTCTGACCGTCCTTCGGAGTGATTACGCCATCTGTGGTGACTCGGTATGCATCCCGGCCCTCGCCCGACTCAAGAGTCATGATCCAGTGGTAATCCCTCATCGCGCTACCTCCTTCGCGCGTCAGGTAGCTGACGCCGTTGCGCATATCCCCACTGATCCGTCTCTCACGCCTCCATGGCGGTTCTCCTGGGTCCCGGACAGGGCGGCCACGGGCTGGGCCACGCGCTCCGAGGCCTCGTCCCGGTCGACCCAGTAGGTCTGCGGACCAAATTCAGTTAGACCTGTCGACCCATTGGCATCTCGACCCAGTCCTCAACCACGATGATCCGGCGCCGGAGAACACGTGAGCCGAGCCCCTGCTGGTCTCGCGCCCACTGCTCAGCCGGGTACAGGTCGCCGGGGTGGGTGGTGCGGACCTCCAGCCCGCCGTCCAGGTTGTACGCCGCGTAGTTGATGACCTCTTCGGCGCTCATCAGTCCCAGTTCAGTCCTCTTCGCCCTCCGGCGGCATGTCTGAGAACCCGTCGATCGTGAATTGGTCTACGTCGGCCCAGAGCCGGATGTAGACGTACAGACCCTCGCGGGGCTGGAACGCGGTGATGTCTGAATCGCCAGCGACCCGCTCCGCCCACCACACGCCCTGCCATCGCCGCTTGGAAACGTCGACTAACAGTTCAGCGACCCGGTCGGCGTCGTCGCGATCGGCGTCCTTCCGCCAGGCATCCAGCCGGGCCAAGCCCTCCCGGTCAATCGTCAGGTCGCCGTCGGGGTAGTCCATGCGCCGCCCTCTACAGCAGGCCGCGCTCCCGCAGCGCATCCTCGACGTTCACGGAGTCCTCGGGAGCGGCCGGCTTCGTTGGCGCCTCTCGTAGCGCCCGGTCGGTTTCAGGGTCTCTCCGCAGCCGCGTGGTGACAAGGGTGCCGTCAGCGAAGCTGGCCAGCACTTCAGGGTTGCCGGTACGTTCCCAGCCGAGCATGGCGCGGTATACGCCGCGGATAAAGCTCTCGACGTTGTGGTCGGGCAGTGAGGCGATCACCTCGGCCAGTTCGTTGACCTCGCGATCATCGCTGGCGGGAACTCCGTCCATTAGATCGAACGGAATCTTGGCAGTCTTATGTGTCATCGTCAGCTCCCCTTTGCTGTCGTCGCGGGGAAGGGTTTTCTCAGCGTAAGGAGGTTCCTTGATCCGCCGCATGGTTTCTAAAGTGACCATGTATCGAACGTAGATTCGATTTGGTAAGCGTGTCAACGTTGCAGTCGAACAAGTTCATGTGCTAACGGGCACACTGTTGCGGCACGGTGTTGCGGCGCCTGATTGTGTTGCGGAAGCGCAACACGGCGTTGGCGCTTGCCAACAAGCGTTGACCTGCGGAAACCCAGACGAGCCGCAACAGGCCCAGCGAACCGCAACACGTTGACCGGCCATGTTGCGGTGTTGCGGCGATCATGCGGCCAGGCCGCGAATCTCGTCCGCTAGGTCGTCTACCTCGGCCGTCCGCGCGTGCGCCGCAGCGCGCAACAAAACCTTGGACGTCCGCGCCGAGGTGATCAGGCGCGCAGCAGGTGCCAGTTCGCCAATGACCTGCCCGGCATCGGACAGTGCGCCCGCACGCACAAGCGCCTCGGCCAAGCACGCCTGATCGTGCAGGACCGTCCGTGCTCCGTGCTGGGCCGACCGAGCGTTGGCCGCAGATCCCAGAAGCGGCACCGCGCCGCGCCAGTCGCCGACGTCAGCAAGTGCCGTTCCCTGCTGCCACCAGATCTCCGACGGGGTAACCCAGAACGTCCACCACGGATCGCGCGAGCCGGGCCCGTCGGAGATGAGCTGCCCGGCGCGGTCAAGGTCGGCGAGTCCCTCGCGTGATCGGCCGAGGCGCACCAGGGCACGACCCTGCCGGATGCGGAACACCGCCTCAACGTGCTTCGGCAACCGCTGCTCGAGGATGGCGGCCGAGATGCGCAGCGCCGACGCTGGCCGTCCCTGCTCGACGTCCAGCATCGTGGCGTGACTGCCGAGAAACAGCTCCATGTCGCGGTCCCCGGCCTCACGGCTGAGCGTCAGGGCCTCGGACGCCAGGCGCCGGGACACGTCCGGACGCTCAGCGTCGTACGCGATCCACCCGGCGACCTCGCCTGCTTCGGCCGCCGCGGCGAGCCGGTCGTGATCGTCCCCGGCCGCGTCACTGGCCACACGAAACGCCTTCACGGCGGCGGGCAGCACGGCGTCACCGCCGAGGCGCCGCTCCATCGTGATCAGCATTTGGCTCGCCTGGCGTACCTCGTCTACGTCTGCGGGTGCCCCGGAAACGCGTCCAGATGGCTGCTCCCGGCCGAACTCGCCCCGGTGTGCCTCGTCGGATAGGGTGACCAGTTCGCCGCCCGCGTGGAGCAGCTCGTCAAGCCGCTGCGCTGTCGGCCGGGAAGGCAGCTTTTTGCCGTGCATCATGCGGCTCACGTGCGCCCGGTCAATGGGGACGTCGCGGGCCAGCGAGAGCACGCCGTACCCGTGCCGCTCCATGAGTTCGGCGAGCCTCGCCGCGAACGTGGTCACTGGTCGTCCTTCCGTCACTGCTCAGTGTCCGTCAGGGAAGGCAGGCAGGAAACCCCGCCCAGCACTAGCGAGGCGCGAGGATCCAATGCGGTCGCGCCCGCCCTCGCGCGGGAGGCCGGGGAACTTCCCTCGGGTGTGCCCCGGCGATGCCGCCGCACGGGCACGGTCCCGTCCAGACGTCGGCGTGAACAGCGCCGCTGTCGTCGACCGTCACCGCGGAGTGCAGCACCAGGCCGAGGCACTCGCCGCGGGCCCTCGGCGGCAGGGAAGTCGGCAAGGGAACTTCCTCGCCTCTCACGCGCACACGCGAGCCTGCCCGGATGGGTTCGGCGGAACGGCACTCGCCGAGGTTCCTTCCCTCGGTTCCTTCCCTATCGCTGATGGTGGTCATTCGACGCCTCGCACACGCTGCCCGAGGCGCTGGATCTGCCGCCGCGACATTCCGTGCCGCCCGGCCTTGGCCCGCTCGATCGCTTCCCCGGCGAGCTGCTCGGCGTCGGCGAGCATCGCGTCCGTGATCCGCTCGCGCAGCATCGCCGCGCGGGTCGGTTCGGTTTTCTCAAGCGTGGCCAGTTCGGAGCGGAACCAGTCGTAAGCCAGATTGAGCCGGGCCTGCCCGGTCGTCGTGGCGAGCGCCTCATGGAAGCGCTCAAGCCTGCTGGCCGCTCGCGACTTCTGCGTCCTGGTGCTCACGCTGCCCGCCTTGTGTCGTCGCGGGTCGCCGGGTCGGCGGTCAGCCATGCCTCAACGTCGTCCAGCGTCATCCGGGCCATGCCGTCGACCTTCCCGGCGACCGGCGGACGCCGGAAGTCCTGCACGGCGATGTAGTACCGGCCGAACTCGGCGCCGTGCGGGTCGCGCCGCAGTGGCTTGACCAGCCACACGCCCTGGCGGTCGGCCATCTTGTGCAGGCGGTTCTCGCGGATCTTGACGGGATTACTCATTGGTGACTCTCCGTGTGTCGTGCGCAGGTGTCCAGATTCGCCGCGGACACCTGCCGGGCCCCTCTACGCGTAGGCGTGTGTGTGCGCGTGAGGCGAAAAATTGAGTGCTGGTGAACCTGCCGGTAAACGTGCGGGTGGAATCTGGAGTGCTGGTGATCGTGCCGCTGGCGCTGCCCGTGAAGCTTGGGATGCCGGTGAACCTGCCAGTGACGGTGCCCGTGGAATCTGGAGTGCCAGTGAACGGGCCGGTAGACATGCCGGACGCACAGCGCGTCACGCACGGTGATCGTTTGACCATGGCTATGCCTCGGCCGTGCGCTGGACGTTCAGCCCGACGCTCTTGAGGTCGGCGTCGGTCGGCCGCCAGCCCTTCGCCACGCTCTCGGCCATGTCGAACAGCGCGGCCATCAAGTAGGCATAGCTCCGGTGCCCGGCGAGCTCGTTGCTGCGGTGCGCGGCGGAAGCCTCGGCCTGCAGCGCACGCGTGGCGATGTTGAACGCCTCGCGCGGGTTGTGCTGATTGAACAGCTGCTCGTCCGCTTCGTTGCGCTTGGCCTTGAGACGCTTCGCCCTGGCCTTGGCCGGATCGCGCGGCTTCGGCTCACCCCATGGCGGCATGATCAACAGCCCCTCTCGGAATCCTCACGCGCACGTATACGGGTATCCCTGGATGCGTAGCCCCCCCCGCTCAGGCCCTCTCGGCGCGAGTGGGGGAGTGGTAGGCCGGAAGGGGTGCCCATGTGGGGGGTTGTCTGGCGGCCCACACAGGCCCCCGTCCGGGTGCCCACACGCACCCCCGGACGGCAGCCGGTTGAGAGGGTCACGCGCAACCCCCTCGGCCGATCGCGTGGGGGGTCGCCACGGCCAGCAGAACGGCGGCCAAATCCGGGGTCATTAGGTCGCCTCGGCCGCGTGGTCACGGTGCCGGATTGTGAGGCGCTCAAGGCGGTCATCCAAGTCAAGAATGTCCGCCGTCATGACCGCGAGTTTGGCCAGGATTTCGCAAGCCTGCTGAGCGGTCATCGGCTCCCTTTTGGCCGGACGGTTGGCCGCCGCGTCGGTGGTCATTTGGCCGCCGCCTGACCGCCCTTGCCGCCCGTGGCGTAGAGCCTCGCGTGCGGCGCGGGCCAACGTGCGGCGAGTCGCCCCAGCTCGGTTTCGCGCTCAAGGATTTCGCGCTGCAGCTCGGTCGCGCGGGCCTCGTCCTGGGCGATCAGCTCGCGCGGGAACGTGACCCACTCGGGGCGCGGAACGCCTGCGTCGTACAGCCGCCGCCGGTTGGCCGCCAGCTGAGCAAGAATCGCCTGCACGTCATCGCCTTGCGGGTCGTCGTACCGGCTGCGGATGAGCCAGAAATCGCAGTCGGCGCACGCGCCGCAGTCCTCGCTCTCGTCGGCGCAGTCGGGCAGCTTGGCACTCGCGAAGAACCGCGCCACGTCCGCGCCGAGCCGCCGCGGATCGTCGCTGTCGGCGAAGTGCTCGACGAGGCTCGCTGCCGCTTGAGTGCCGGTCGCATCGCCGCCGGGCACTTTGGCCATGAGGCCGGTCATCAGCAGCCGCAGGGCGGCGGCGAACGATTCGGCGTCCCACCGTTCGAGCTCGGTCACGTGATGCCGCAGCGCGGCCAACTTCTGGTCAATGATGACCTCAAGCTTGCGGATGCTGGTGCGGTGATAGTCGGCGATGGCCTCGTCCTGTGTGGCCACGATGACCGGACGTTCCTCAACGGCGGTCACTGGGCACCGCCCTCGCGCTTGCGCATAATCTCGGTGATGTCATCCATAAGGCCGGTGCCGAACTCGTCGGCGGTGTTGTCGATCTGGTCGGCGGTCATCTCCAGGTAGGCCAGGATCTCGGCGGCGACTTCCTTGTGCTGGCGGCAGAGGTAGGCCAGGACGTCCCCGGCCACGTTGTAGCCCCAGTGATCCTGATGGAACGGGTTGGGGCGCGCCTCGCGCACGACCGACATGCTGTCGGTCAGATCGTCCAGGTAGTCCCACTGGGCCTTGCGCCGGGCGGTCCTGCGGTCGGCGTCGGCAAACGCGGCGTCTTCCATGACCCAGCTGTCCGGCTTGGCAACGGTCGGCGCCGTCATCGCGCACCACCGTTCACGGTCAGCTCGTTGTCGGGCTCGTCCTTGTAGTCGCGCGGCTCGTAGTCCTGCACTGCGCCGGTCAGGACGTTGAAGTAACGCGGCTCGAACTCGCCGACGCCTTCCACGACCAGCTGCCGCCAGATGCCACGGCGGCGGATCTCATCGAAGATGCGCCGCAGCTCGGGCGCGACAGGGAACGGCTGGCAGAGATCAGGCTGGTTGTGGCAGAGGCATCGCGGGGTCGTGCAGTTGCGTCCGTCGCACGCCGGGCCGTCAGCCTCATAGAGCTGATCGCCCCATCCGGCCATCATGGCGGCGAGGTTGCGGCGGTATCCGGTGAACGTCGTGTCGTCGCCGGTCAGGAAGGCCAGCACACCGGACCCGGCACCGTGGCCGAGGTCTTGGGTGGCCACGTGGTCGAACAGCCGGTCGATGAACAGGTGAGTGAAGGCACGGAATTGGTCGGTGATGTCCTCGGCCGTGATGTCCGCGCCGGGCGTTGCCGGGTGCGGGATGCCCGAAGACGTCGGGTCGTAGGCGTGCGGGTCGTCGGGGGTGGCGGTCGCGGGCCGCTCGTCCAGGGCGGTCACCGGGCACCGCCCGCAAGCCCGGCCGTCCGCTGGTCCTCAAGCCGCCCGATGCGCTCGCCCAGTGCTTCCAGCTGAGCGGACAGCCGGGCACACTCGGCAGGCGTCAGCCAGTGCACCGGGCGAGCCGGGGTCGCGCTGATAACTTCACTCATGGTCCGTTGACCTCCTTGGGGTCTTCGGTCAAGTCCCCGGGCCGGTGGTTGAGTCACCGCGCCCGGGGGCGCCCTGTTACTTCACTTCACACGCTCGCACGTATCCGAGCGCTAGCGGCCAGTAGCGACCGCCTAGTCAACGTCTGGTCAACCCCCTTCCCGGCCTGCGGTGGCCAGTTCCGGCGTGGCCTCGTTCCGCAGGCGGCGGACGGTGCGCTCTGACCGGCCGGTTGCCTTGGCCAGGTCGGCGTTGCTTGTCCCCGGCTCGGCGGCGGCGATCCGCCGCCGCACCTCGGCCGTGGTCAGCTTGCGAGTCCGGCGGTGGCCACTCGGCCGCCTGCTGGCCGGTCGGCGCGGGTTGGGCACGGTGGCCGTGTCTAGCTCCTGCTCGATGTCCGGTGCGGGGTCGGCTTCGGTCTCGGGCTTGATCTCGGGCTCGCTGGCGTTTTCAGCGTCCGGCCGTGGCTCGTCGGGAATGGCTGAGGCAGTGTCGCCACGCGCGGCGCTTTGCTGCTCGGCGGTGTCCCGGTACGGGCGCAGGATCGCGGCTATGCGGTCAGTGTTGGCTAGCGCGAGCGCGAGCTGCTCGGCCACCTGGCGTCCGATTTCGTCCACGTCGTCGCTCCGGTCAGCCGTGTCTGCCGGGGCCACCGGCTCGGCCTCGTCCAGCACGGTCAAGACTGTCCGGCCGCGCTTGCGGCCGAGCTGGACGGTGACCGGCTCGAGCATGACGTGGGCGGTGCCGTCGTCGTCCAGGTCGACCGGCGCCGAGCGGATCGCAGCGCGGCGGGCACGGTCCTCGCGGCGGGCGGCGGCACGCTGCGCACGGGTGCGCTTGGGGCCAGTCTTGACGAGCTGGTGCGCGACCATGCCCGCGGCCGAGATGAGCGCCATGACCAGGCCGACCGTGACGCCGTGCGGGCGGTCGCTGCCGGGGATGGCGGTCAGGCCGTGCAGGAAGTTGAGCGCGGCGCCAACCGCCGTGAACACCCAGGCACCGAGGCGCAGGTGCCAAACCGGCCTGTCCGGGTAGTGCTGGCTCACGTAGGCGTTCCGCATCTCAAACACCCACATGGCGCCTTCGCTGACGGCGGGCAGGCCGAGGCCGACGACGCCGAACAGCTGCTCTCCGAACGCGCCCATGGCCGACCAGGCGAGCACGCCGGGAATGACGATCACGGGCGCAAAAACGAGGTCGGCCAGGTGCGCGGCCACCCATGCCCGGCGCGCTGCCCAGCGTTCGCCGCGCGCCAGTTTGGCGGCGACATGCTCGGCGCGGCGCTGCGCCTCGGCCTCGCCCCGCAGCTCAGCGTTGAGGCGCTGCTGCGCAAGGCTGGCCTGTGCGCGGGCCTCGTCGCGCTCACGGGCGATCCTTGCGTCCGCGAGGCGGTCCTGCCGCCTGTTCTCGCGCCAGTCGGGCACGGTGGTCGTGGTCACGGGGCTGCATGTCCCTTCGGGTCGCTGTCGGGCAGCAGGATGGCGACGCCGCGGTGCTGTGCGTACCGCGCGGCGTGCTTGGCGCAAAAGAACGTCTCGCCGCCGAGCACCTGGCCGTCGCCGAACAGGCGCCGGAAGTCAAACAGGGCGATGTGTGTGTCCGGGCGGCGGAAGAACCACGCCTCGCAGTGGAATCCGGCGGTGCGCTGCATTGCCTCGGCCTCGCGATCGATGCGGCGCACCTGGACGTTCCACGACCGGCCGAGCACGTCGGGATACTCCCGGCCCATCGAACGCCACTTCAGCCAGCGGTCAAGGACACGCTCGGCGACGTTCCCCCGGCGGTTCGCCTGCACAGTCGGCCACTTCATCGGGCACCCCCCGGCCATGGCACGGCAGTCGCCGAGGTGAACGGCTCGCCGATGGTCTGCAGAGCGGCCACCAGGTCGGGGCCGCTGATGAGTCCGCGGCGGTTCGCGCGGCCGAGGCGCGCGACGTGCGTGCCGCCGTCCGCGTCGGCCCACGGCTCGCCGGGGTGTGCCCAGCCCTGACCACCCTTGGGGCGCGGGGCGCTCGTGAGCCCCGCGCCGAGGTGGTCAGCGGAGATGCCGACCAGCCCGGCGGTCACCGCGGCGGCGCTCATCGTGCGTCCTGAAGGCTCAGGGCCTCGCGCTGCTCGCGCAGGTAGTCCCGCGTGGCGAGGATTTCGCCGATGAGCAGCTCGCGCAGGACAGACGCCTGACGGTCCTGCGCGTTCATGGCGTCCAGCACCGGGCCGACCGCGGCGGACACCGCGAGCCCAGTGCTGGGCTGGTCGTAGTCGAGCAGGAACGTATCGGCATCACAGTCGGCTGTGAGGCTGAGCAGCTCGGTCAGCTTCTCGGCGACCAGGTGCCGCAGCACGATGTCGCGGGTGTCCTCGCCCATCGGCGCGAGGATGGCGTCGGCCAGCTCGGCGGCGGCCGGGCGTGCGTGGCCGAGGTTGATCACGGCGGCGGCGGCTTGGTCGATCGCCGCGCCCAAGGTGCCGATGACGTCGGGCGCGTTCACGGCAGCCACCGCCGCGTTACCAGGATGGCCACGGTAGGGACGGCGAAGCAGGCGCCGGTGATGAGCGCGCTCACTGGCCGTTCTCCGGGTCGTCGTCGGCCTTGAACAGCTCGCCGTACATGAGCGGGTCGGCGCGCTGCTCAAGCATGAAATCCAGCGCGTCACGGATGGCGCCGGACAGGTACATCCGCAGCGCCCGATCGGCTCGGTCCTGCGCGGTGAGCGCGGCGATCAGCGGAGCGGCCATCAGCTCGGCGGTTCCGCGGCTAGGGACGTCCCATGGCATATCCGGCGCACCAGCCGTGATGTGGTCGTAGAGCTCGTTAACGATCAGGTGCTCAAGCACCTCGGCCCGCTGGCCGGCCGGGATCAGGGCGATCAGCTCGTCCGCCAGTTCCCCGGCGTTCCGGCAGTCACAGCCGCGCGTGGTCAGGTTGACCTCGTACGCCTCGGCCGCCATGGTGACCAGCTCGGGCAGGTGCTCGATAGCGAACCCGCCGTCGTGGTAGCTGAGCACGTGGGCGACGTTCTCGCCGATGGTCACGGGCCGCTCGCTCAGCTCAATCAGGCGCAGCAGGGCGACAAGCGCGGGCTTGGCCGCCTCGTCGTACGCCTCACAGTTCGCCTCGGCCTGGTCGGCGGTCACGCCTCGGGCGTGCAGCTCGCGGGCGAACTCGGCGAGACGGTGCTCGGGGCAGTTCGGAGCGGACGACGGGATGACGGGAGGGATGCCTGTTAGCTTGTTCATCAATCCTCTTTCCGGTTACGCGGTTGGGGGACCAGGCCCGTCACGGTGCTGAGAACACCGAGGCGGGCCGACTTGCGTCTAAAGCCGTGCACGCGTGCACAACGCGTGCACGGCCGGGCGTGGAAGGAAGCGCCGAACGTTGGCTGTTGCAAGCAAACGCGGCACGATTGACCTGCGAAAACGAGCGTTCGCGATTGGTCGCCGCAGAGCGCGGCACGGTTCGGATCACACTGCTAATGCGGTTTGGGTTTACCGCCCATCCGGGGTTCAAATCCCCGAGCCTCCGCGCGACTCAGCAGCGGCGCTGCCCCCTTGGGCATAGCCGCTGTTTGTGTCTCCGCGCCTCCCGGCTGCCGGGTCGCCTGAGGCCAACGGGGCCATATGAAGACGCCTGACCAGCGTCGATCACACCCACGCCATCAGCGACTCCGCCTCAGCCAGCATCCTTACCGCGATAGCCGCGAGTTGAAGCTCCACTGCCACCGCATACCGATGCACGCCATCGTCAAGTTTGATGACTCCTGTAACCGGCACCGTCGCTTGGAGGGCATGCTCGCAGTCAATGCCGCCTGTCATCCTGATCCTCGATATCAACTCAGCATGGCTCAGGAGGCAGTGTCGTGGCTCCCAAAGATCGGCCCGAGAGGCCCATTCCCGTACCGGCGCTAGGTCGGCGTCGGTGTGGCCATGGAGCCAGTCGGCGATCGTAGTCACGTTGACGATCAGGTGACGGCCACACTGAGCATCACACCTACGGGCAGCGCCGAGAGCTCCGCCGGGATTCTCGTCACGGGAAGCAGAGCCAGCTACGTTGTCGGCCATGGCGGTCAGGACTTAGCTTGTTCTTTAACCTGTCTGGGCTGCGAGCTGGGTGTTTGGCGGATCTGG
>CAXUJF010000005.1:21412-41015 GCA_964250865.1 uncultured Streptosporangiaceae bacterium | reverse complement strand
CGGGCCCCCCCCCCCCGCCCGCCGCCGCGGCTGCGGCTGCGGCTGCGGCTGCGGGGACGGTAACCAGCCGCCGGGGTGACCCGCGGCGCAGCCGTCTTGCGGGGGCCTGGCACATCTTGTCTGGCTCCCCGGTGGCCACGCCGTCTGGCTGGCCGGCCTGGCCGAGGCGGCCCGCGACCGCCTCCCATCGCTGTGTCCATTCCTTCTCATCACCGCCACAGGCCCGCACGTACGCCAGCATCAAGTCGCGGCTGGGCAGTTCGGTGCCGGAAGCCGCACGAGCCAAAGCCGACGCCGAGTAATGCGCTCGTCCGGCCATGGCCCGGTAGGTGGGCTTCCCGCTGTTCTCGCGCAGCGTGCGAAGCGCGGCCGCCAGTTCCTGTTCCGGGCCGGCTTCCGGGTTGACCGGCCGCTCAGGCCGGCCAGCTCTGCGTGGTGACTGCATCTGGCTTCTCCCGGAGGGCAGGCGCCGCGGGTGGGCGCATGCTCACATGATGGCGAACGCTGCGCGATGCTGGGCGGTTTAGTGCAGGGTCCCTATTGTCCCGGAATTGTCTTACGCCTATTTGCCCAGGACAGGACAAGCAGTCCCCACGCTAAATAGGGGGGTGGGCGGCGGCAGCCCGGCGCGCCCGTTCCAACAATGCGTCAGCGGATTCTCACTGGCCGCAGCGAGCCCTACCCGTTCTCAAGCCTCCGGACTTCAGAGTGACGGAGGCCTCAACGCCTCTTAGAACGCATGCTCCATGGAGGGTGCTATGACATCAGTTGGATGGCTGATCGCCGCGGTTACAGCGGGCGCCGCTGTCCTGCTCATCAATGCAGGGGTCGCTAAGCTGACCACGCCGGGCCCGCTGCGCCGGGCGATGGCCGAGTTGCTACCCATACGCCGCGTGCAGGTGAGCGGCGAGATGGTGCGTGCGTTCGGCGCGGCCGAGACCGCGGTTGCCCTCGGCCTGCTCATCGTACCGGCCAGGTTCGTGGCGGCCATCGCAGCAGCCGCCCTCGGGCTGTGTTTCATGGTGGCCGGGGGGATCGGGGTGGCTCGGCGCACCACTGTTCCCTGCGGCTGCTTCGGCGCGGCCACCCGGCATCCGCTCGGTTGGGTCAGCATCGCGCTGGGAGCCACGTTGTGTATTCCGTGGCCCGCAGTGGCGACCGCGGGACCGCTGCCTGGAGCAAATTTCTCCGCAGCGGCGGCACTGCTCACGTCCATCGGCGCGATCCTGCTGTCCCTGGCGCAAAACCGCCACCTGATTAAAATCCCGCACCGCAGCAGCCGCCCGGTCCTGAGCGAGGTGCGCTAATGCTGGTCGTTTTTGGTTTCGCCTTGCTGATCATCGCGATCGGCATGGTGACGCTGTTCGCGATGTTCGGTGAGCTGTCCGCCCGGGTCGCTGAGGCAGGCTCGGCGCCGCGCAACGCCACAGTCCGGCCCCTGGACCAAGCGCGAATCGGGCAGGTGCCAGGGTACTGGCCGCCCAGCATCCCGCGACCTGGTCAGCGGCCGTTCACGCTCATCGTGCTCAGCAGCATCTGCTCCTCGTGTGCGGACATCGCCGCTCAGCTCGCCAGCGAGCCGCTCCCACTCGATACGGGCCTGGTGATCTCAACTGGTCAGCGGGAAAAAGCCGAAGATTTCATCGCCCGGTTCGGTCTGAACCAGTTCCCGCACCATATCGACGAGCTCGGCGAATGGGTAGCGGGTGAATTTGACGTCCGGATGAGCCCGAGCGCGCTCGTTTTCCGCGAGGAAATGCTCGCGGAAGCATACATGTTTAACGATGTCGCGGCGTTGCGCACGACAGTGGAACGTACCGGCGGCCAAGAGGGCCGGGCGGCGGAAGAGGAGGCGGCATGGCCAAGTCAGGCAGTGTAAGAAGTTCAGGCAGTACGGAAGACAATGCGCCGAAACACTCACACTACGGCAGGCGGCGCTTTCTCGCCGGGGTCGGCGGAGGCGGGCTGGCCACAGCTGCGGCTGTCTTTGGTTTCACCCCGTCGGCGTCGGCCTCGTCCAATCTGACGGCGGCGGGATGCTGCGACTTGTGTTGCAGCCCGAGCCACAACATGGCCCAGTGCGAGACAGGCTCCTATTATGTCTGGTCCTGTTCGCAGGACGGCGGTTATCTCTATTGCGACTGCTGTGAACACGCTGGGGCCTGCGGTAAATGTAACAGCACCAACTATTCTTCTTATAGCTGCCAGTACGGCTGACTTTCTCAGAAGGAGATTCCTGACATGGCAATCGCGGCCGATCACGGCTACGCCGTGTTGACTAAGAACGAAGATGGCACTACTACCGTGCGGATCTGCTCGGCCATTCAGCGGGAACGGCCGATTGATGTCTACGCCACGCACGTGCGCGCGGCTAAGGTCTGGATTGACCCGAGGGTCCGGCTGGTGACAACGTCGACGTATCGGTACACCGCAACTTCGGTGAACGTTTCTCGTTCCTGTAGCCCGGTGACGATCCGGCCGCGGCTGCAGTCGCTGCCTGAACCGCGGTAGCAAGCGAGGTCTCGTGGTCCGCTGGGTTCTTATCGCAGGTGTCGGCGCGGTGCTTCAGCTGTTCAGCCCTTGAGGGCGCTCCATGGCCGGGGTCGCCGGACCGATGCTACGCAACCGCCGAGGCGCGGGCGCGCGCTTGCTGGCTGGCCTGCTCGCCGGGGAGCTGGCGGCTGGCGTCGTGCTGGCAGTGGCCGCCTTCCTGCTCGGTACGGGCCTGCGGGCGACCATGCCGCTTCAGGCCCGGTTGTCGGCGGTCGCCGTCGTGTGCGCGCTGTTCGCCGCCGCGGACCTGGCCAACCGCACTCCGCGGGTCCAGCGGCAGGTTCCCGAGTCGCTGATCTGGCGGTTGCCGCCGGGCACCCTCGGGCTTGCATGGGGCTTTGACCTCGGACTGCTGTTCACTACGCAGAAGGCTGTCTCGCTGATCTGGGCCGCGATCGCGGCGACCGTACTGCTCAGCCCGTTGGCCGCCGTCGTCGTGCTAACCGTCACGCCGGTGATGGCCGGTATGACGGTCATAGCGCTCAGCCTGTCGCGCCGGCGCGGCGGGTACCGGCTTGACCGGTGGGGACCCAGCCTGCGGCTAGCCAGGCGCGGGTCGGGCGTCATCCTTGTCACGGTGTGTGTCCTGACAGCAGTGCAGGCATGGAACCTATGAGGGGAGCGCAGTCATGCCCAGGGACAGCCCGCTGCTCGAGCTGAGCATCGACGGCGGCCAGGTGGTCGTCACCAGGTTTGAGTGCCCCACGCTGACGGCACTGATCATCATCCGGTTGATCCACACGCGGCTCAAGCCAGCGGTCCGGCGCGGTGCTAAAGGATTCCTTGGCGTCACCACGAACGTCAACTGGAAACAGCGAACCATGCTCAGCATCTCGCTGTGGAAGGATCTAGACAGCATCTATTCCATGGGTAACGTGCCCAGGCACATAATGGCGTCCCGAGTGCCATCCCGCCTCGGCGTGTCGACGACTTGCGGAATCTTTTGCCTGGCCGGGGACTGGAGGCGAGTCATGTTCCGGGGCGAAACGCAAGCGCGTTCCCCACTACACCCGCTCAGCTAACACCCGAGACAAAACAGTTGAACCTTTCCACACACGCCGGGTGACTATTAACAGGCTTAAGGCAAGAAGCACAAGCTCCCGTCCTGGCCGAGGCCCTACTATTACATAAGACGTTCAATTTTGTGCCCGTAGTTCTCTTGTATCTTGGCTGTAGCTGACGGATAATCAGCTTGTCGCCTATTTGAAGGAGTAGCCGCTGTGACGAGCAAGCACCGCTTCGGCCGCCTGACATCACGAGTTTCCGTGGTAGCGATCTCTATAGCAGCACTGGCCAGTTTCTATACTATGTCGGCCTCGGCCTCTTCCGGCGGCGGGTGCGCGGAGCAAGGATTCGGGAGCGGTTATATGTCCGCCTGCATTAGTGCATCCGGACACTCTGTCCTGCCAGATGGCTACGTGACTTGGTACAGTATCCCCCCCAACTGCTCTGTTGCACTTGAGCTGATAAACACCAGCGGATACGTATATTCTAGGGGAAATTATAGCTGCGGCGCGCACCATTATGGCCCGTTGAACGTTACGGAACCATCCGGGACAACGTGGCGTTCCCAGATTGTGGTCTATGACAGTTACGGCACCGCAGAGATCCAAAGCCCGACGGAAACTCTTTCGTACTGAGCAAGCGCCAGGGGCGCCGGGACCAAACTCGATCACGCGCGTCGGTCGCCTAACTTAGCCGCGCACCGGGCGGCCGAAGGCTTTCTCGGTCAACCCGAGTAATTATCCGAGAAAATGACCCATTTTATCGGACACGCACCGCGGTGGCCGCCTGGCCTCAGCGTTACTGCAGGAGGCTGATGGTCACCGGGTTATTCCTGGCCTGTGAGGGCGGGGGTAAGGACGCGGTCGAGGTAGTCGCGGCGGCTGTCGTTGCTGAGTTCGCTGTCGAGGTTGAGGGCGGTGCGCAGCGAGCGTGCGCTGACCGGCCGGGCGATGCCCAGCCTCCTTTCGGACTCGCCGATGATCTCGGCGAGGGTGGCGGCGCCGAGGGTGGGGTTGTGCCGGATCACCCAGTCGAGTGTCCGGGCTACGGGGGCACTGATGCCGTAGAAGACGGGGTCAGGGTTGCCGTGGTCGAGCTGCTGCCCGGCGGCGAGCTCGTCTAGCACCGCGTGCCTGGCGGTGCGGGCCAGGTCGGTGATGCCGATGAGGTTGCCTTCCTGGACGTCAGCGGCAACTGTCCAGCCGAGACCGCGGGCGACGTCGTGGACGGCTGCCTGGTTGCGCCAGCGCAGGGCCCAGCGCTTGCGCTGGCCGGTGTTGTCCCACAGGGCTGAGAAGAACAGCCGGGTGTACCGGTCCCACACGTGCGTTATGCCGGGCGGGGCTTCGTCCTGGCCGGCCGTTATCGCTTCCCGGAGACTGTCCGGGGAGGTCCGGCGGGTCTCTGCCCATTCTTCGGCGACTGGCCGTGCCCATGCGTTGCGGCCGCCGATGGTGGCCTGCGGCGCGGGTATATCCGCTTCTCCTCGCGAGATGTAGGCCCGCAGGGTCGAAGGAGCCACTCCGCCTATCTTGGCGAGTTCGGCGGGGCCGATCAGCTGGTCGCCGGTCAGCTCGGGGGCGGCAAGATTGACCACGCAGCTGGCCAGCGGGAGGCCGCCCTCCCGGCGCGAAGCCCACACCGCCAGATCATCGGCCCAGCGGCCCTGATACGGCCCGGCGGCCTCCACGTCCCCGATCGTGACCACTGTTCCTTTTTCCGGGTCGCTGCGGCCTGTCAGCAAGTCCGCGGCGGTGACGGTCAGCGCTGCGGGGACCGGGCGGCGCACATAGTCCTCCCCGGCGGGATCCCATACTCGTGAGGGCCGGTACCAGGTGGAGCCATCCCACCAGTAGCCGCCGGCGCGGAACAGCAGCGCTGGCCCCCAGTACGCCATGTGGACCCCTGAGACGTCATCGTTGCGGTAAAGCACCACCGAACGGCCGTGCCCAGGATGCCAGCGCACCACCCATGCCAGATCGTGCTGCGTGGGATCGGTTGTGAAAGCGATCCACCCATCGTCATTTCCGCAGCGGTCCTCGCGTCCCCACATGTCGGTGCCTGGCCGGCGGCCGATCGCTTCGATCCCCTCCGGCTCTTCTACCGGGATGTGCGCGTCGTCGACGAAGGGCAGATCCGGCAGCGGGTGGTCGGTTCGCAGCCCGTTCGCCACTGGCTGCGCATCGTACAGCTCCAACGTTTTCTCCTCATCATCAGATTGCTGTGATACTTACAGCATACCCGTGTGAAGATGCGACTATACCTACAGCACAAGATTTATGCTCACAAAGCGCTCGAGTTTGCGACCCCTTTGATGTCGTAAACGGCGCG
Source organism: uncultured Streptosporangiaceae bacterium (assembly GCA_964250865.1). Classification (GTDB taxonomy): domain Bacteria; phylum Actinomycetota; class Actinomycetes; order Streptosporangiales; family Streptosporangiaceae; genus Bog-532. The sequence continues at coordinate 35,126 of CAXUJF010000005.1, read as the reverse complement.
TGGGCGACCAGGGCGGCGACATCGCCTGCGATGAACCGAGGCACGAGCAGCGGCGGTGGCGATGCGAGACGCCAGCGCCGCCTACGAGCTCTGGCTGCAGGGCGGTGGCAGTAGCGAACCTCCGTTTTAACCACCGCCCCGGCTCAGTGTTCGTAGTCTGCGCTTGTGTCTCTCATCGCTGCGACGCAGCTGACCGCCGTGGCGACGCTGGCGCTGGCGGTGTTCGCGATTGTTACGACCGTTGTGGCCTCTCTCGCTTATAAGAAACAGACCACTGAACTCAGGGAGCAGCGAGCTGTAAACGCCAAGCAGACCGAGGTGATGGGTCTCCAGGCGGACGAGCTGCGCGCTTCGCTGCGTGCCCGGGAACTGGCGTCGCTCGAGCTGCGGCAGCAGTGGGCCTCCACCGTGGTCGTGTGGCCGGAGCCGCCCATGAACACGGCCGTGACTGGCTGATCCGCGGTCACGTCCTGAACACGGGAAATCGTCCGGTGCGCGACGTGACTGCGCAATGGTACGTAGACGGCAAGGCGATCAATGAGCCTGATGGCCCGAAGGCCTGCCTCCTTCCTGAGGACCGCAAAGACTTCGGCACACGAGTGAGCAGTCAGGATCTTGCTGAGAGCGCTGTGGGGATTGTGAGGTTCCCCCCGCATAGCGGACACGGTTCAAGCTACGAGTGACTGCTGTGCGAGGTGGTGTTCGTATTCCACTGGTGGCCGGTTGCCGATGGAGCTGTGGAGCCTGGTCTGGTTGTACCAGTTAAGCCAGGTGAAGATCTCTGTTCGCGCGTCTGCGCGGGTGGCGAAGTGCTCGCCGTCGATGACCTCGCGCTTGAATCCGGAGAAGAATGACTCGGCCATGGCGTTGCCGTAGCTGTCGCCGGCGGTGCCCATGGACTGGGTGATGCCCAGCGACCGGCACGCCGCCCGGAACTCCCCAGCGGTGTACTGAGTGCCGTGATCGGTGTGAAAAACGATCCCGGCCGCGAGGTTCGCCCGGCCGCCGCGGGCCGCGACGGCGGCCAGCAGCGCGTCCAGGCACAGCTGCGTGCGCAGGTGATCGGTGACCGGCCACCCCAGCAGCCGCCGCGAGCATGCGTCCACGACAGTCGCCAGGTAGCACCAGCCCTCATCAGTCCAGATGTAGGTCGCATCGCCGATCCACAGCTGGTCGGGACGCGGCCGGGCGAAGTCGCGGCGGACGAGATCGGCGGCGGGGACCTGCGCCGGGTCGCGCCGCGTGGTGCGGATCTTCCGGTGGCTGCACCGGCCCGCCAGGCCCTGGCGGGCCATCTCCCGCTCCACCGCCTTATGGTTCACCGTGATGCCCTCCCGGGCCAGCTGCGCGGTCACCCGCGGCGATCCGTACCGGCGCCGGGAGCGCCGGTGCACCCGCGCGATGTGCGCGGCGGTGACCGCCCGGGCCGCCACGGCTGGTCCCGGCCCGGCGGCAAGCCGGGCCGCGTAGGCATAGAACCCCGAGGCTGAGACCCGGCAGACGCGGCAGAGGATGCGGACGGGGAAATCGGCCTTCTGGGCAGCGACAAACGCGAAGATCTTCACGCGCGTGACTCCTTCACCCAGAAGGCCGTGGCTCGTTTCAGGATCTCGCGCTCCACCTCCAGCTCCGCCACACGGCGGCGCAGCGCGGCGTTCTCCCGGGCTTCCGCGGACTCGGCCTCGAACCGGCCCGGATCCGCCCCCGCGCGGCTTTCTCTGTCTTTCTTCAGCCAGTAGCTGAGGTTCGACTCGCCGATGCCCAGCTCATGGGCGATCGTGGCGATCGGCCGGCCCGACGATCGCACCAAAGCGACCGCGTCAGCCTTAAATTCCGGCGAGAACTGCCGGCGTTGCTGTCCCATCGGGACTCCCTCCGCCAGGCACAGCCTGGCAGGTCGGGTGTCCACCACACGGGGGGAGGCTCAATTGTGCGGTTCCGGACCGTTGGCGATGACTGGTGGAACGCCCGGACCGATGGAACCCTCGTCGGCGGCTTCGAGGTCACGGACGCCCCGGTGAGCTGACCGGCCTCCTGTAGACCGAGGTAAGGACAGCATTCGACGCAGGATGACCTCAAGCGTTTGAACGCCGAGCTCGTGGTCGAGGACGACGGCCGCGGCGACCAGGACAGCGATGATGGTGATGAGCCGGACGTCTTACCAGTGCTGTCGATCGCAGCCCGGATTGTTTGCCACACCGCAGCTCTCCTCTTCGGCTTCTCGAGCCAATCGGCTCTGATCGCCTGTAGAGGGCGCGTAAGTCGCAAATGTCGCGCAGATTGGGCCCCAGAAGGACGGTTTCCAGCCAACTGATCTTGGAGAGCGACACACCAAACGTCAGCAACAAGGTCCGCAGCGAGCTAGGCAACAGTGTCCGTGAACGGATCGTTTGAGGACATCACGGCTCCTAGCATCACCTCCAACCGGCAAACGCTCTGAGCAGTACCGTTGCATCTATGCCCATAGGTGAATGACGCCAGCACCGTGCGACGCCCCAAAAACTCCGCCTCCGGCTACTGCCGTGTGAGCACGATTGGCCAGATGGACCGCTGCGGCCTCCCGGTAAGTCCGGCACGCTGCCCGCCACGAGCGCCCGGCCCCGATCTCCGCACTGAAAGCAATCGAGTCAGGTAAGGCGGATGGCCTGGTAGTTCCTAGCGACCTCGACCGCATCGCCCGTCAGCTGATCGTCCAGGGGGCGATCATGACCAAGGTCTGGAAGCTCGGCGGCGTCGTTCACACCACCACCCGCGGCAAGATCGAGCCGGACGTCTGGACGACCCGATGCGGACCGCTATCCGCCAGTTCATGGGTGTCGGGGCGTCGGCTCGGCTTGACCGCGCCATGGTGGTCAAGCGGATGCGCAACCGGTGCGTGCCTGTCCATCCAGCTTTTCGATCACGCAGCGTGATAAAACAGCGGGACCACAATTGACCTGCCAAATTTCTGTCCAGTGATTTAACGTTGCCGGTGTACTGAAGGGCCGGCGAGTTCCTCCCATGGCACTGGAATCGATCGCAACTGGGCCACTGTCGCCGAACCCCACGCAGCGCCGATTTTCAACGCTGAGACCATGTCGCCTCCTTGCAGCAGCCCGTGCAGCAGGCCGACGGTAAATGCGTCGCCGGCGCCTGTCGCGTCTATCTGCTCGGCTGCGACGGCGTCAACATGCACTTCGCTGGAGGCAGCGTACGCATCCGCACCCTCCCTCCCTCGCGTCACCACCACCCATTCCAGGCGCTCGCCCGATACGGAGCGCACGGCCTCAACATCCCTGCGGAGGTGATCTCGTTGTATTGCGTCTCTGAACCGACCACCACGGTTGCAGGCCATGTCGTTGCGCCAGGTATGGGGGGAGACGTCGCAAGAAAAGCCGGCTCAGCTGCGGCCGCGGTGTCGGTTGGGTACCGCGTATAGCCCTCGACATAGACGCAATCAACCGACCTGAGATCCGGCCCACGTGTGGGCAGGAACGACGACGGGCCAGCCCCGCTGTCCACCGCGATGATCGTGCGCTCACCCGTGCCGTCGAGCAGGATGAGCGTGCGCGGAGACGCGGCATCAGCGCGGAATGAGTACTCGGTATCGACGCCGCACTGTTCGAGTTCGGCCAGGAGCTGGTCGCCCATCAAGTCTGTGCCGATTGGGCCGACGAGACGGACGTGGTGCCCGGCCGTGCTGAGCCCGCAAGCCACGTTGGCCGAACTTCCTCCGATGCGCCATCCCAGCGCCTCGGCATTGACTTGGTCGCCAGGGGCGGGAATGCGCTGAACTCGCAGGATAACGTCCGCCGCAACGACGCCGAACACAACGACCTCAGCCATGCACACAAGCCCTGTCTGTCATTTCGTCCAGGGCTGGGAACCATACGGCGCGCCTGAACTGAAAGCGCTCCTGCGCTGGGACAATGAGGACGTTCAAAGCCCTTGCTGTTGCCCAGGTTCGAGAAGAACTTCCTGCATGCAGGTTACTGGTCGCCCGGAGACGCCTGGCTGGCGGGTTGTCGCGGCGTAGACGACGCTACGGATCTTGGTCCATGACAAGGATCGGGTGCTGCCTAACCTGACGCGCGCAATCGCGCCCGTCGCTGACTGAGACCGCTGTGCCGATCGAGTTATCCACCGACGGCGGGTGCCTGGCTGTCCACCGTCATCCACCACCTGCCCGATCTGCCCGCCGCAGCCGGTGAGCTCCGCCGGGTGCTCCGGCCCGGCGCTCCCGTGCTCATCCGCAACGCGTTCCCCGGCCGCCACCACGGCATCGGGCTGTTCCGCTACTGGCCCGAGGCCATCGCAGCCCTGGACACCTTCCCCAGCGTCACCAGCGTGCGCACAGCCTTCGCCGCAGCAGGCTTCACCTACGTGACCCTGCAACCCGTTCGCCAGGTGACCGCCCCCTCACTGGCAGCCATCGCCGCCACCGCGCGGCGCGAATCCCACACCCCGCTCATGCTCATCACCGACAGCGCTTATGAAGCAGGCCTGGCCAGGCTCCGCGCAGCCGCCACCACCCAGCAAGGCCCCGTCATCGATACCCTCGACCTGCTCGTCCTGCGAGCCAACCGCGCCACCGCAACCGCACGTCCCCCGGCCAGTCCAGTCTCCGGGCAAACCGCAGAATGACCATTCGGGCCCAGTGTGTAAATGACCGCGAAAATAGCTCGTGCCGTCCATAACGAGTCCTCTTTGCTGTTGGTGTCAAGTGGCTGACCGAATTTTCTTCGAAGCCGGCTTGGACGGCGAAGGCATGTCGGTTATGGTGCCGGGCCGTATGGTGGTGTCAGGTCCGGGAGTGGCTGGTCCGAAGAGCTGGCGTTCGGGGTGTGAGCTGGCCGCGCTGGAGTTAGAGCCGTTCCCCGGTTGCCCTCCCGGGCCCTTCGTGCTGCCCTGGCGGGCGTCGGCCTGGAGGCGGGCGAAGATGGCGTCGCTGATCTTGCGCTTGAGGGACCGCAGCGCCTCCTTGTGGGTCTTTCCCCCGGCCACCTTCTTGTCGTAGTAGGCGCGGCCCTGGCTGTGCTTGTGCCGGAGCTGGGTGATCGCGGCCATGTGGATCGCGTGGTTGATGCGCCGGTTGCCGCGCAGGGACAGCCGGTGGATCTTCCGGTTCCCGGAGGACACCTCCACCGGGGCGGTGCCGTTATAGGCGGCGAAGTGATCGCGGCTAGGGAACCGGGCAACGTCACCGACGTCGCCGGCGATGGTCCCTGCGACCACGGGGCCGACGCCGAAGACCTGCGTGAGGCTGGTGCGTGAGGCCCTGACCGCGGCGGCTAGTTTTTTCCTGGTATCACGAAGCTGGGCATCAAGATGGCGCAGGTCGGCCACAAACTCGGCGGCGAGCTCGGCGCGGGCCACCGCGACAGCACCGGACGGCGAGACCTGCGCCAGGATCCTGGCAGCCTGAGCTGCGGATATCTCCTTCGGATGGCCTCCGGGGACCAGATCGCAAAGCACGGCGTGCAGCCGGCAGGCGGCCTGGTTACGGGTCCGGGCCAGGTCACGGTGCCGCTTGGACCACACCTTCAGCACCGCCGCGTAGTCATCCGCTGCCACTGGCCGGCAGGCCGTGGACCGCAGCGCCGCGACCGCCACCGACAGGGCGTCGTTGGGGTCATTCTTGTTCGTGTCCCCGGCCTGCAGCAGCCGCACCCGGGATGCCAGCTTGGGCTGCACATCCAGCACCCGCTCACCGGCAGCGACCAGCTGCTGGGCAAGCAGGTGGCCCAGCCCCCCGGCGCCCTCGACCGCCCAGGTCCGCTCCGGCCACGCCGCCGCCCACTCGACCAGCTTCCCGGCCTGAGCAGCTGAGGCGCGGACCCTCCGCTCGCCCAGCGGCTCTTCTGCCGCGCCGATCACCACCGCCGTGTGCGAGCCCTTGTGCGGGTCCACGCCGATCATCACTGCCGCCATCAGCACGCTCCAAAGTTGTCATCACCCAGGAATGGGAGAACGTGGCGGGCATGCCTAATTACGGATCTGCTATCGCTCGCACCTCTTTTGAGCCACGCCACGGCAAGAACCGGCAGGCTGACACCTCGTTATAGAGCCAGACCCGGGCCATTGACGGCGCGGGTCGGCAGGCGGATCGGGAGCCAGCCCATCGGTCCTCACGAACGCTACGGCAACGACCGCAGCGCCCTCAGACACAATTAGGCGGGTCTGGATCGTTTAACCGCGACCGGCACTGAGCTTGATCTGACAACACCACACCGCAGCGCCGGATCGCCGATTACGAAAGGTGTCGCAAAGGTCCCGGCGGCACGTGTGACGGTGCACCGATTGTTCCGCTCTGTGCATGGCTGGGTTGCTGGACGGCCAACATCATCGCGGCTAGATGAGGACGTCTCCCATCTCGTTGAGCCTGCAACCGCTATGAGGGAGGGAGCGAGTGGCCACCCGGAATCAGGACCAACGCCGCTGTGCCCACTTTCGGGCACGCACGGGTTCCTGCAATGGCTGACCGCCCCGTCACGGCGGCTGCACTATTCGGCCGGCACGACCATCACCGAGGACATGCGAGACGCCATCGTGAAGGTTCCGGCCGGCGCGTGGACGCCGACTTATGACAGTGACGGCCAGGTCCGAGACGCGGCCTGGGTCGCGGACATCATCGGTCTGCTGGACCTGGCCGGCTGGCCGGCCGCGATGCGGGTCATCGTCCGCAAGGAGCGCTACACCCGGGGCTCAGCTGCAGTCCACCGACCTCGACGGGCACCGGTTCACCGCCTTCGCCACGACGCCAATAAGGGGCAGCTCGCGGACCTGGAACTGTGGCACCGCCGCCGGGCCCGCTGTGAGGACCGGATCCGCTGCGCCAAGGACACCGGGCTGCGCAACCTCCCCCCTCAAGGGCTGCGCCCACAATCAGCTGTGGTGCGAGATCGTCGCCCTGGCCTGTGCGCTGCTCGCCTGGACCCAGCTGCTCGCCCCGCCCGAGACCACCCGCCGCGGGGAACCCAAACTGCTTCGGCTACGGCTGCTCTCCGCCGCCTGGCGCCTCGTCCGCGGCGGCCGCCGTCTGCGGCTGCGTCTGGCCGCACGCTAGCCCTGGGCCCGCCAGATCACCGCCGCCATCACCCGTCTTCAGGCCTGCCATCCGGCTGATCAAGTAGAACCATCCCGACGACACGGAAGGAGCAAAACCCAGGGGCCCGTGGAACCCCCCTGCCCGAGCAATCTGAGCGCCTGTCCACGAATGCGGTAGCGGCCCCGCTATGACTCATCCGTCACACATGGAACATAACTGTCTCTCAGAGTGGTCCGAATGGTCGCCGCAGTCAGACGGTACTCCTCCGCGCCGCTATGGCTAGACATCGGACATCTTAGAGCGATCTGAAGTGTTGACGGCTAGATCGGGCAGGTTTACCGTCTAATCATCCGATGTCTCTGGCGTCGGGTCCTCAGTCCGACAGCCCTAGGGAGCAGACGAGGATGACGGTCGACGGCAGGCCGCGGATGCCCCGGCGGACGATCCATCTTGACTTCCACACTGGTCCCGAGGTCCCCGACGTGGGGGCTGAATTCGACCCGGAAGAGTTCGCCAGCACTATTGCCGCCGCCGGCGTCGACAGCGTCACCGTATTTGCGAAATGCCACCACGGGCACCTGTACTACCTGACTGACCGGGCGGAGCGGCACCCGAATCTCAAGTCGGGACTGGACTTGCTGGGCAGCCAGATCGAGGCGCTGCACGCCCAGGGGATCCGCGCGCCGATCTACATCAGCGTTCAGTGCGACGAGTACGCGGCTAACACTCATCCGGAGTGGGTCGCCCTGCACGAGGACCTGCGGCAGGTGAAGCGGGCCACATCGGCATTCGAAGCAGGCTGGCAGATCCTGGACATGTCGGGCCCCTACCAGGAGTACCTGGCGGAGCAGGTGGCGGAGGTGCTGGGCCGGTTCGCGCCGGTGGACGGGATCTTCCTGGACATGTGCTGGGACCAGCCCAGCGCCAGCAAGTGGGCGATCGACGGGGCCCGCCAGGCGGGGCTCGACCCGCGCGACGCGGAGCACCGGGCGCGGTATGCGCGGCAGAATGCGCACGCGTACATGGCGCGGTTCCGCGACATGATCGAGCCGTCGCTGTCCGAGGATACGGCGATGGGCGTCTGGTTCAACAGCCGGCCGCGCACGAACCTGGGCGAGGAGAAGCAGTACCTGCGGCACGTGGAGATCGAGGCATTGCCGACGGGCGGCTGGGGTTACAGCTACCTGCCCTACGTGGCCCGCTTCACCCGGCCGCAGGGCCTGCCGGGGATCAGCCAGACCGGCCGGTTCCACTTTAGCTGGGGCGACAACGCGGCGCTCAAGCCGCAGGCGGCGCTGAAGTACGAGTGCAGCCAGATCCTGAGCCACGGGTTCAGCAGCGGCGTGGGCGACCTGCTGCACCCGAGCGGCCGGATGAACCAGGAGACGTACCGGCTCATCGGGAGCGTGTACTCGCACATCAAGGCCTGCGAGCCGTTCGTGACCGGCGGCGAGAACCTGGACGAGGTGGCGCTGGTCGTCGACCCGGAGCTGGGCGACAGCCCCGGCCCGGCGGTGCTGGGCGCGGTCCGGGCGCTGCAGCAGCTACGCCAGCAGTTCGACGTGATCGCCCCGGATGCCGACCTGAGCCCGTACCGTGCGGTGATCCTGCCGGAGACGACGCAGGCGGACGAGCCGCTCAAAGCCTCGCTGCGGGAGTTCGTCCATGGGGGCGGCGGCCTGATCGTCGCGGGCCCGGCGGCGCTGGACGAGGCGGGCCAGCCGATCCTGGACGAGCTGGGCATCGAGGTTCACGGGCCGTCGCCGTACACGCACGTGTTTTTGCACCCGGAGGGCCCGCTGGAGCAGGCCACCGCGCCGTACAACACGGTGATCTACGAGCGTGGCTTCCGGATGACCGCCCGGGACGGGGCCGAGGTGCTGTGCGGCGTGATCGAGCCGTACTTCGAGCGGACCTACGAGCACTTCAGCGGTCACTCCTACACGCCGCCCCGCACGACGCAGTCGGAGTACGCGGCGGTGGTCCGTAGCGGCAACGTGATCACCTGGGCCGTCCCGGTATTCCAGTCGTTCGGCCTGCACGCGAACGTGCCCTACCGGGAGCTGCTGGGGGGCTGCCTCGACCTGGTGCTGCCCGACCCGCTGGTGCGCGTGGGCGGCCCTACCCACCTGGAGACCTCGGTGGTCCGGACGGACGACGGAACCGCGGTGCACCTGATCAGCTTCCTGCCGTCCCGGCAGGCGGAAAACCTCGACCTGGTCCACGATCCCTTCCCGGTGATCGACGCGCCCGTGTCGGTGCGCTTGGACCGCGCGCCTCAGTCGGCCACGCTCCAGCCGTCCGGCCAGGAGCTCAAGTTCACCTACGACAACGGCTACGCCCACACCACGGCCACGGTGACCGACGGCCATGCGCTGGTGGTGTTCTCGTGACCCTGCCCGGCACAAAGACATGACAACTCGCTCTTAGCGGCCCGGCTCGCCGGTGACGCCAGCCAAGACGACAACGTTTGGAAGAAAGAATTTTGGGGTGTGTAGTGTCTCAGCTCCAGGAGAACACTGAGCGGGCCGAGCGCCTGCAGTGGATGCGCGATGCCCGCCTCGGCCTGTTCGTTCACTGGGGGCTGTATTCCGTTCCGGCCCGCCACGAGTGGGTCAAGCAGCGGGAGCGCCTGAACGACGCTCAATACCAGCGCTACTTCGAGCACTTCGATCCTGACCTGTACGACCCCGCGCACTGGGCCCGGGTGGCCAGGCAGGCCGGCATGAAGTACGCGGTGCTGACCACCAAGCATCACGAGGGCTTTTGCCTGTTCCATTCCCAGCTGACGGATTACCAGGCGGTCAACACGCCGGCCGGGAGGGACCTGGTCCGGCCCTGGGTGGACGCATTCCGGGCTGAGGGCCTGAAGATCGGCTTCTACTACTCGCTGCTCGACTGGCACCACCCGGATTTCGTTATTGACGGCACGCACCCGCAGCGCGACGACGAGGAAGCCAAGGCAGCCCAGGCCGAGCAGAAACCCGATCCCAGCCGTTACGCCGATTACCTGCACGGCCAGCTGCGCGAGCTGCTGACCAACTACGGGCAGGTGGACTACCTCTGGTTCGACTTCTCCTACCCAAACCGGTCCTGGGGGGGAAAGGGCAAAGAGGCCTGGCGGTCTGAAGAGCTGCTCGGTATCGTCCGGTCGCTGCAGCCCAGCGTGATCATCAACGACCGCCTGGACCTCCCGGAGTCGGTCGACGTCGTGACGCCCGAGCAGTACCAGCCGAGCGGGCCGATGTCGGACGGCGGCCGGATGTGGGAAGCGTGCCAGACGCTCAACGGCAGCTGGGGCTACGACCGCGACAACCTGGACTGGAAGACCCCGGACCAGCTGATCCGGATGCTGGTGGACGGGGTGTCGAAGGACGGCAACCTGCTGCTCAACGTGGGCCCGACAGCCCGCGGCGAATTCGAGCCGCGCGCGGTAGACACGCTCGCTGCCATCGGCTCGTGGATGGACCAGCACTCCCGGTCGATCTACGAGGCCGGCCCTTCGACCTACACGCCGCCAGCCGACTGCCGCTACACCCAGCGCGGCGACCGCCTGTACCTGCACCTGTTCGCCTGGCCGTTCCAGCACGTCCACCTGGCCGGCCTGGGCGGGCAAGTCCGGTTCGCGCAGCTGCTGAACGACGGCTCGGAGATCCCCGCCCAGGTCATCAGCTCGGGCCAGCACGCGCAGAACACCACGATGGGCGGGCTCGGCGACGACACCCTCACGCTCACGCTGCCGGTGCGCCGGCCTGACGTTCTCGTTCCGGTCGTCGAGCTGTTCCTGGAGCCGGAGCAGTGAGCAGACGCACCGCCGGGGCTGCCGCCGGACACCACCCCGAGAAGAGGGCCGCATGACCCGGGTTATCGGCTTCGATACCTACGACGTCCGCTTCCCGACGTCGCTGCGGCTGGACGGCTCCGACGCCATGAACCCCAGCCCCGACTACTCCGCCGCCTACGTCGTGATCAGGACGGAGGAGCCGAACCACGCTAACGGCGGCGAGCCGCTGGCGGGGCACGCGTTCGTGTTCACGATCGGCCGAGGCAACGACGTCCAGATCGCCGCGATCCGCGCGCTCGAGCCGTTCCTGATCGGCCGCGAGGTCGACGAGCTCGTGGCCAACCTGGGCGGCCTCTACCGGACGCTGGTCTCCGACAGCCCGCTGCGCTGGCTGGGGCCGGAGGCCGGCGTGGTGCACATGGCCATCGGCGGCGTGATGAACGCCTGCTGGGACCTGGCCGCGCGGCGGGCCGGAAAGCCGCTCTGGCAGCTCCTGGCCGACCTCTCGCCGGACGAGCTCGTCCGGCTGGTCGACTTCCGGTACCTGAGCGACGCCCTCACCCCCGACGAGGCGCTCGAGATCCTCGAGCGGGGCACAGCCGGCCGGGCGGAGCGCGCGGCGTCGCTGCTGCGGGACGGCTACCCGGCCTACTCCACGACGCCCGGCTGGCTCGGTTACTCCGACAACCAGATGGCCACGCTCTGCGCGCGGGCGGTTGATGACGGCTTCTCGCTGGTCAAGCTCAAGGTCGGGGCCCGGCTGGCCGACGACAAGCGGCGGCTGGCCCTGGCCAGGGCGACCGTGGGCGAGACGATCGGCATCGCCATCGACGCCAACCAGGTCTGGGACGTCTCGACCGCCGTCTCCTGGATCCGTGAGCTCGCCGACCTGCGCCCGGCCTGGGTGGAGGAGCCGACCAGCCCGTGGGACATCCTCGGCACCGCCGCGATCCGGCAGGGCGTCCGGCCAATCCCGATCGCCGCCGGCGAGCAGGTGGCCAACCGGGTCGTGTTCAAGCAGCTGCTCCAGGCCGAAGCGATCGACGTGATGCAGATCGACGCCTGCCGGGTGGCGGGCGTCAACGAGAACCTCGCCAACCTGCTGCTGGCGGCCAAGTTCGGCGTGCCGGTCTGCCCGCACGCCGGCGGAGTCGGGCTCTGCGAGCTGGCCCAGCACCTGGCGATGTTCGACTACGTCGCGCTGAGCGGGACAACTGACGGCCGGATGATCGAGTGGATCGATCACCTGCACGAGCACTTCGTCGATCCCGCCGTCGTCACCGGCGGCCGTTACCGCGCGCCCACCAGACCGGGCGCCTCGAGCAGGCTGCGCCCCGAGTCCGTCGCTGAGTTCTCCTACCCGGACGGTCCGGCCTGGCAAGCGATCAACGGCGTCTCGGGGCAGGGCGAGCCCGTCACTCAGGGGCCCAGCCGCTACACAGCATCCCGCACGGAGGTACGTCCGACCACTACGTAGAGGAAACCGGAAGGGGCAACGAAGCTATGACCATTCTTTCTGCGTTCAGTTCAGCCCGGAGCAGCGGCGGTGGCAGCCGAAGACCACGCCGGCTCCGGGGTAAGCCCATCGTGACCGCCCTTGCCGTGGCCGGCCTGCTGGCGACCGCGGCGGCCGGCTGCGGGTCCAGCGGCGGGTCGGCAGGCGCGACCGGCGGCAAGATCACGCTGACCGAGATCGACGACTACCCGGTCGGCCTGCCGCAGTACGCCGCCTACCAGTGGCTGTTCGACACGTACATGAAGACCCACCCGAACGTGAAGATCCAGCGGCAGAGCGTCTCGGGCACCACGTTCCTGGCCAAGCTGCTGTCGGAGGCGCAGACCCGCACACTGCCGGACCTCGCCGCCCCTGACAACCCGGACCTGCCGAACCTGGAGGCCACGGGCCAGCTGGTCAGCCTGACCCCCTACCTGAACAAGTGGGGCCAGTGGGACAGCTACCTGCCGGGCGTGCGAGCCGTGGCCACCAGCAAGGGCCAAGCCTACGGCGTCATGATCGGCACCAACGCGCTGGGCTTCTATTACAACAAGAAGATCTTTTCCGAAGCCGGGATCACGACGCCCCCGGCGACCTGGGCCCAGATGATCAGCGACAGCAAGACGATCGTGTCCAAGGTCCAGGGCCTGACCTACGGCGCCGTCGGGTTCGGCGGTAGCTGCGGCGGTAACTGGCAGCTGCTGCCCTACATCTACCAGCAGGACCTGAACGTCAACAACCTCACGTCCCCGGGTACGGCTGCTGCGGTCAACTTCTGGGCCACGCTGCTCAAGGATGGCTCGGCCAACAAGGAAGTCATCACGCAGTGCCAGTCCACGAACATCCCGCAGCTCATCCAGGGCAAGCTGGCGATGGCCGAGGACGGTCCCTGGGACCTGCCCACCTTCCAGGCTGCCCACTTCACCGACTGGGGCGCGTTCTCGATCCCGCTGGAGAGCGCGAGCGACCACGAGTCGGTGCCGCTGGGCGGCGAGGTCTGGACGATCCCCAAGACCAACTCGACCACCGAGCAGGCCGCCTGGAATTTCATCCAGTGGAGCCAGACGCCGAGCATCCTGCTGCAGTTCGACGCCAAGCTCGGTTACTTCTCGGTCCGGCCGTCGCTGTGGCCGCAGGAGGAGAAGGCCAACCCGGCGATCACCCCGTTCATCAACGAGCTGAAGTACGCCGTGGGCCGCACCACTATCCTCGGCGCGAACTTCAACACCTACTCGACCGACCTGAACACCGCGCTGATCCAGGTGCTGGAGGGCCAGAAGACGGCGACCGAGGCACTTAACGAGGCGGCCACGTCAGCGAAGTCCTCAATCGGCGGATCGAGCTGATCCATGACTCGTCAGCTAGCGCACAACGACGCGGTGGTCTCCGGGCGCACGCGCTCGGAGAC
>CAXUJF010000005.1:12179-21402 GCA_964250865.1 uncultured Streptosporangiaceae bacterium | reverse complement strand
GGGTGCGGGGGGCCGCGCGCGCCGCCCCCCGCCGGGGGGGGGGGGGGGGGGGCGCGCGCCCCCCCCCCCCCCCCCGCCCCGGCCGCATGCGGCGGTCGGGTCTGCGGCCTGTCCGGGCCTGGCCCTTCCTCATTCCCGTCGTGATCTGGATCCTCCTAATGTTCGGGTACCCGATCTTCGAGACGGTCCGGATGGCCCTGTCCTACGTGAACGGCACGAACTTCACCACCGGCGGCTGGAAGTTCGCCGGCCTGGCGAACTTCCGCGCGCTGCCCGCCCTGCAGGGCTGGCACCTGATGCTGCGCAGCACCGGGCTGTTCCTCGTCGGATCCATCGTGCCGCAGTTCATCATCGGCGGCCTGCTCGCGGTAGCGCTCAACCAGGGCTCACGGATCCGCCGCTGGGCTCGCTCGCTGGTCCTGCTGCCGTGGCTGTTCCCGCAGGTAGCCACGGCCACGATATTCCTGTGGATGTTCGCCTCCCCGGCCGGCCTGTTCGACTCGCTGTACCGGAGCCTGGGCTTCGGGCACCACGTGCCCTACTTCCTGCAGACCGGGAACGACGCGCTCGTCGTCGTCATCCTGCTCAACATCTGGATCGGCATTCCCTTCAATTACCTGGTGATCCAGAGTGGCCTGCAAGGCATCCCCGGGGACCTGCATGAGGCGGCGCTGATCGACGGGGCCGGCTGGTGGCGGGAACTGACCCGCATCACCATCCCGCTGCTGCGCGAGACCATCCTCACGGTGCTCCTGCTGGGGATCATGGGCACGATGAACGTCTTCGCGTTCGTCTGGATCCTGACCCAGGGCGGTCCCGCCGACGCGACCATGCTGCCCGGCCCGCTGGCCTACAGCTTGGCGTTTGTTGACTTCAACTACGGACAGGGCGCCGCCGTGATCGTCGGCGTGGTCATCGTGCTGCTCTGCATCACCGGCATGTTCCTGCTGGCCACGCGGTCCAGGTCGCGGGAGAGGCGGGGGACCAGGCCACTGCCGCAACTCGAGGTAGCGCAGGAGGCGAGCACATGACCGCACAAGCCCAGCCAGCGGGCGTCGCCCACCGGAGGTCCGTGCCGCGGCGGGTGCTCAGCAGCACCAGCCGCAATTTCGGCCGGCTGTTCCTGATCATCACGCTGTTCGGCCTGATCTTCCCGATCTACTGGCTCGTGCAGTCCTCGCTGAGCACCAACCTTGACCTGTACCACGTGCCCGTTTATTTCTTCCCTCCGCATCCCACCCTGTCCGGGCTGCGGAGCGCGTGGGCCATCATCGGGCCTGACCTATGGCACTCGGCCATCATCTCGGTGGGGACGGTCATCCTGACCCTGTTCCTGGCCATCACCGCTGGCTACGGCCTGCTGCTGTCCCGGACCAGGCGGACGGCCACGCTGGTGCGGCTGCTGGTACTGTTCGGGCTGGTCTTCCCCACCATCACCTTCGTCATCCCGCTGGACAAGCTGCTCTACACGCTGGGCCTGCTCAACACCTACCAGGGCCTGATCCTGGCCGACTCCCTCTACGTTGTACCGCTCGGCGTGCTCATCATCTACACCTACATGCTCTCGATCCCGCACGAGCTGCTCGAGGCGGCCCGCGTGGACGGCGCCTCGTCGGTGAAGGTGCTGTGGTCGGTGGTCGTCCCGGTGGCGCGGCCCGCCGTGGCCACCGCTGCGATCTTCGCGTTCCTCGCGGCCTGGGGTGACTTTCTGTTCGCGGAGACCTTTGCCAACAGCCCGTCCGTGCTGCCCGCCGCCATCGGCATCTACAACCTCATCGGCACCACGACAACAGTCGTGAGCTGGCCCGAGGTCATGGCTGGCAGCCTGATTCTCGGCGTCCCGGCGCTGCTGGCCATCGCGTTCGCCCAGCGGTACGTCGTGGCGGGCATCAGCACCGGCGCGCTCAAAGGTTAGCCAACACAGCAACGACAACGACGTAAGGGCTGGTGATGAAGGCACTTGTCATGAAGGCGGCGGGCTCCTGGGCCGTCAGCAAGGTCAGTGACCCGGTCATGGGCGACTACGACGCCCAGATCGAGATGGTCGTCTGCGGCGTCTGCAACAGCACCGACAAGATGCTGCGCAACGGCACGTTCGCGCCGGGCGTGACGTACCCGAGCATTCTCGGGCACGAGAGCGTCGGCCGGGTCACTGCGGTCGGGAGCCAGGTTCGCTATCTCGAGCCAGGGCAGCTGGTGACCCGGTGCAGCGCCTACGGCTGGGACGACCCGCCGCTGCAGATGTACTGGGGTGGATTCTCCGAACGAGGCGTTCTGCGGGACTCGCGCGCCTGGCTGGAGGATCATCCCGGCGAGACTGCTGCGGACCACTTCCCGCACATCGTGTTCGACGAGAATCACTCGGCCGCGGACATTGCCTTGTCCATCAGTCTGGCCGAGAACTTCAGCATCGTGGCCGAGGCCGGCGGGATGGTCGGCGACGTGGTCGGCGTCAACGGCACCGGGATCGCCGGGCTGTCGCTGGTCGCCTTCGCGCGCCTGGTCGGCGCGGAGTCCGTGGTCTGCGTCGGCCGCCGCAAAGAGCGGCTGGAGCGCGCGGTCGAGCTAGGCGCGACGCACACCGCGATCGCCGGCCCTGAGGCCGACGACCTGTTCCGCGAGCTAGGCGGGGCACACGTGGTGTTCGAGGCGTCCGGCAAAGCACCGGCCATCGACGCGGCCTACCGCTGGGTCCGGCCCGGCGGCCAGCTGATCATCTACAGCGCGCCGGACGAGCCGGTCCCGCTGAACGTCATGGCCGCGCCCAGGGAGGCGGCGCTGATCGTGGCCCGCCCCCGCGAGGCCGCGTTGCTGCGCAGCGTCGTGGGCCTGGTCGAGTCCGGCTACCTGAACCGGGACCTCTTCCTGTCCGGGACCTACCCCCTGGACCGGGTGGGCGACGCCTTCGCGGCGATCGACGAGGGCTCGGTGGTCAAGGCGCTCGTGAGCTTCGGCGCTGAGTAGCGATAAAGACAGCAGAGGAAAGGAGTGTAGGCGCGTGGCAGACTCTAACGGCCTGAACGGCGTGGCCCTGGTCGCCGAGCCCGAGGGGAACTTCCGGCTGGCCGAGGTCGTCACCTCCCCGATCGGGGACGACGACATCGGAATCGAGACGTCGTATTCGGGCGTGAGCATCGGCACCGAGTTCGCGGTGCTCACCGGGAAGCTGGACTGGGGCACGTTCCCCATAGTGACCGGCTACATGGCCACCGGCCAGGTCGTCGCGGTGGGGTCAAACGTCAAGGACTACACGGTGGGCGAGACCGTCTACTACCGGCGCAACAGCTCCCTGCGGCTGCAGGACTCCGGCACCGAACTCAACTGCTGCTCCGGCACACACGCGTCGGTGGCGGTGCTCAACCCGACCGGTACCCACGGGGCCGACCACGTCCCGGACGGAGTCTCGGCCGAGACGGCCAGCATGTTCGTCATGCCGTCCGTCGGCCTCTACGGCGTCGACATGGCCGGCGTCGGGGTCGGCGCGACCGTGATCGTCATCGGACTGGGCATGATCGGCCTCGGCGCGGTCAGCGCTGCGGTCCGGCGCGGCGCGGTCGTGGTCGGCATCGACCCGCGGGCCGAGTGCCGCGCGATTGCCACCAGATTCGGTGCCGCCGTCACGCTCGAGCCGGAGCCGGATGCCGTATTCGACCAGGTGGCCGCAGCCATCCCGGCCATCGGCGAGGCCGGCGGCGCGGACTTCGTGTTCGAGTCCACGGGCCTGCCATCCCTGGTCGACACCGGCATCAAGCTATGCCGGCCCTTCGGCTGCTTCATCTGGCAGGGAAACTACGGCGACGGGCAGATCTCGTTCGAGTTCCTGGAGGCGCATCACCGGCGGCTGCGGATGGTCTTCCCATGCGACGATGGTTACCGGCCGTTCCGCCGGGCCTCACTGGAGGCAGTAGCCCTGGGCGCAATGCCCTGGGGCGAGGTCATCACCAACCGGATCTCCTACCAGGAGATGCCGGCCTTCTATGGCGACATCTACACAGGGAGAGCGGGCAGCGTCATCGGCTCCGTCGTCAACTGGGAAGACGCCAGGCGGCCCGTGGGTCGGCCGTGACCGGACGGCGAGGGCATCATCTTCTCCGTGTTCCCAGCCGCGATCATCAGCGGCGCAGCCTTCGCGGGCGCGTCAACATGACCGGAGCCGCCTCCGGAGATCCTACTGGGCTTCGTCCGGGACATCCTCGATCTGGCCAACGTGTCGAACTGCTGGATCGAGGCCATCGACGCTGGCGGGATCTTGTTTGCGCTGTTCCTGGCCCCGATCGTCGATGGCGAGTCGACAGCCAGGGGGAGGTAGGGCGCAAGGATGAACGATGAGCTGTCGGTCTGGCGGCAATCGTCACCGGTGGTGGCTCGGGCATCGGGCAGGCAACGCCCTGGTTGGTGGCCTGCCGGGGTGCGCAGGTGGCAACGCCGGACCTCAATCCGGGCACGGAACACGTTCCCCCTGTACTGCGACGTGAGCGACGATAAGTCGGTCCGGCAAGCAGTCCAAGTCGTAGCGGACCGTCTGGGCGGGATCGACATCCTGGTCAGCAACGCTGGCGTGGGCGCAATCGGCGCCGTGGCAGACAATTCTTATGATCAGTGGCACCAGGTATTTGACGGGAACGTCGTCGGCACCGTCCGCGTCAGCAGAGCAGCCCTGCCCTACCTGCGCCGATCAACGAATGTTGCCATCGTTAACACGTGTTCAATCGCTGCGACGGTCGGCCTGCTGCGGCGAGCGCTCTACTCGGCGATGAAGGGTGCAGTTCTCGCCCTGACACTCGCGATGGCCACTGATCACCTAGCAGACGGCATCCGGGTCAACTGCGTGGCGATCGACGGCGGGATGGCGGGCCTGCGCGCGAGACCAGGGATGTCCTGATGGCCGAGATGAGGACGCGCCGCCTAGGCCGCTCGCCCGTCGAGGTGACCGAGCTATCTCTGGGCGGAGCGCCGCTTGGCAACTTGTTCGGGGAAGTGAGCGAAGAGGCCGCACGGTCCGTGGTAGACGCGGCGTGGAATGGCGGCATCCGCGCGTTCGACACCGCGCCGCACTACGGTCTCGGGCTATCCGAGCGACGTCTCGGCTCTGCGCTGTGCGATCGGCCGCGCGCCGAGTACGCGGTGTCGACCAAGGTGGGCCGCGTGCTGGAACCCGTTGCACCGCCGTACGGGACAGACACCGCGGGATTCGCCGTGCGGGCAGACCATCGCAGGGTATTCGACTTCACTGCGGACGGGATCAATCGCAGCTTGTCAGACAGCTTGACTCGCCTCGGCCTCAACTACGTCGACATCGTGCTGATTCATGATCCCGACTCCCACGGAGAGCAGGCGCTACGCGAGGCGTACCCGGCGCTGGAGAAGCTGCGGGATGAGGGCTGCGTGCGGGCGATCGGCGTCGGCATGAATCAGGCAGCCATGCTGAGCCAGTTCGTCAGGGCGACCGATATCGACGTTGTCCTGGTCGCGGGCCGGTTCACCCTGCTGGACCAGTCTGCTGCGGCCGAGCTGCTACCCGCCGCGCTGGAGAGAGGAGTCGCGGTTCTGGCCGGTGGAGTGTTCAACTCAGGCTTGCTCGCCGCGCCAGTCGCCGGGGCGAGCTACGACTATGCGGCGGCGAGTGCGGAGCTGATCGAACGAACACGTGAACTGGAAAGAATCTGCGCGCGATTCGGCGTGCCCCTACGGGCCGCCGCGGCACGCTTCCCGCTCTGTCACCCGGCGGTCACGAGTGTGCTCATCGGCGTGCGCAGCGCGGCCGAGGTTAACGACGCACTCAAGCTTGCTGAAATGCAAATACCAGCGCAACTCTGGGATGCGATGGGGTTTGGTGACTTCCGGTGAGGGTCGCACTGCATACCCGAGTTCACGCCGACCGGATTGCCCAGTACGAGCAGGCACATGCCGCGGTCCCGGCCGAGCTGACCACTGCGATCCGCGCTGCCGGGGTGCACAGCTGGACGATCTGGCGCAGCGGGACTGACCTGTTCCACCTCATTGACTGCGACGACTACGCTGCGATGCTAGCCTCGCTCAACTCCGACCCTGCCAACACCAACTGGCAGCGCCGGATGGTGGAATTGCTCGAGACCACGCACGACTACTCAGCTGACGGGACATCCGGCATCCTGCCGGTTGTCTGGCAGCTATGAGCCTGATCGATGCACATCATCATGTCTGGGACCTGGCGGTCCGGGAGCAAGACTGGATCACGGGCCCGGACATGACCCCGATCCGCCGCAGCTTCTCGCTCGACGATCTCCGGCCGAGTGCGGCAGCGGCTGGTGTCACTGGGACGGTGCTCGTGCAGACCGTGACCTCGGCGGCCGAGACTCCCGAGTTGCTCGCGCGGGCGGCTGCCGACCCACTGGTCGCAGGCGTGGTCGGGTGGGCCGACTTGACGTCCGAGTCGGTAGCCGCTGACCTTGCCGCGCTCCGAGCCGGGCCAGGCGGCAGCTACCTGGTCGGCATCAGGCATCAGGTCCAGTCGGAGCCCGACCAGGACTGGATGCGTCGGGTGGACGTCATCCGTGGCTTGCGCGCGGTTGCGTCGGCGGGACTGTGTTACGACGTCGTCGTGCGACCGCATCAACTTCCCGCCGCAACCTTCGCGGCGAAGGCCGTACCGGACCTGACCCTGGTCCTCGATCATGCCGCTAAACCGGCGATCCGGGGCGGCGCCATACAGCCGTGGGCGGCCGCGATCCGGGCGTTCGCCGCGCAGCCGAACACGGCATGCAAGCTGTCTGGCCTGGTGACCGAAGCAGCGCCGGGTTCGCCGCCAGCCACATTCCAGCCCTTTGCCGATGTAATACTGAGCGGGTTCGGGGCCGATCGGGTCATGTTCGGGTCCGACTGGCCGGTGTGCCTGCTGGTATGCCGTTACGCGGATGTCATCAGCTTGGCTCGGACCCTGACAGGCGCGTTGTCGGCAACGGAGCGGACGGCGGTCTTCTCGTCGGCTGCTCAGCGGGTCTACAGACTCGGTGAATTCGCACATGGCGCTGGCGACCATCAACATGAGAGAGGCGGCCAGTGGCGCTTACCGACGAGGCGATCGACAAGATCAAGCAGATGATCATCTCGGGGAGAGTGCGGCCGGGAGAGAAATTGCCACGTGAAGCCGACCTCGCCGCCGAACTGGGCCTGTCGCGCAGCTCCCTCAGGGAGGCTGTCAAGGCACTCAGCCTGATCAACGTGCTCGATGTGCGACAGGGAGACGGCACCTACGCCACCAGCCTGGCGCCGTCGCTGCTGCTCGAAGCGCTGAGCTTCATCGTGGACTTTCACAGGGATGACACCGTCCTGGAGTTCTTCGAGGTCCGGCGCATTCTCGAGTCGTCCGCGACAGCGCTCGCCGCAGTGCGCATGTCGGACGACGAACGGGTCGAACTCGGCAAGGTGCTCGAGGCCGCCGACGTCAGCGGTCCGGTTGACGAGCTGGTAGCCGCCGACCTGGAATTCCACCGACAGATCGCGCTCGGCGCCCGCAACTCCGTGCTCGCCTCGCTCATCGACAACATATCGGCGCCAACCATACGCGCGCGCGTCTGGCGGGGCGTGACCGAACCCAGGGCGCTAGAGCGGACGCTGGACGAGCACCGGGCGATCTACCGCGCCATCATGAGTCACGACGCCGACCTCGCCCGCTCCTGGGCGACCCTGCACATTGACGGCATCGAGTCCTGGCTACGGACGGCCCTCTCAGACCAGTGAGCCTTTCATCCTGGTCCGGCTGGACGTGACCCGTGTGTCACGGTATGAGTGCACCACCATCGGCCACTGACATGGAGGCGATGCGGACACCTCCGCTTTATCCTGATCGACCGCTATTCGAACGTAACGCGACAGTGCTGTCTCTCAACCTGGTGGAGACGGCAGGCTTCGCGTCGGTGGACGTGAACTGAACTGCATGCGGACGGGTACTTCATCGGCCGAGTCGGCGTCTCCGACGAGGACATGGGCATGCACATGCGCGATGGTGGCTCCGGTGAACTTGCAGTCGCCGTTACGAACCCCGAGCCCGTAATATTTCAGGTCAAATCGCTCTCGTATTTTCGTGAGCGCATTCCAGAGGTCATGTTGTGCTGCGGACGTCAGGTCCAGAAGGTCCGTGGCGTGTTCATGCGGAACAGCCAAGAGATGCAGAGCGGTCCCCTTATAAGGGAACTCGTTCGGTATAACCATCCAGTGTTCGGTTTCCCAGAGGATTTCCTGGCGCGCCCGCCGAAGGAAGACATCTGGGCAGAAGAGGCAAAGCCCCTCCGTCTCGAGCTCCCGCATCTCTGCAAGCTGTTCATTGGTTCGATAGTTCTCCATGCAGTAAAGGCCCATAACAATTCCCTAGAATACATAAGCAACAATAGGACACCGTACGAAGTGTTTCGTGACGAGCCGTCCGACCGCCGCGGCCCACGCCAGAGGGCATCGCCAGAGGGCATCGCCAGCGGGCGGCGGATCCGGCTGGGACCGCCCCAGAACTGGACCACTACAACCCGATGATCATGTGGGACCCCGGGTTTTCTCCGGCTGCAGGTGCCGGTAGGCCCCGCGGTAGAACAGCAGCGGATTCCGGTCCGGGCGGGCCGACAGGTCGCGCACCTCGCCGATCACGACCGTGTGGTCCCCGCCGTTGTACTCGGCCCGCAGGGTGCAGTCGACCCACGCGACGGAACCGTCGAGCACGGGTGCCCCGGACGGCGCGGGGGACCAGCGCAGCCCGGCGTACTTCCCGGTGCCCGAGTGGGCGAACCGGTCGCTGAGCGCCTCCTGGTCCTCGGCCAGGACGTTGACGCAGAACCGGCCGATCTCGCGGATGTGCGGCCAGGTCACAGAGGTCCGCGCCGGGCACAGCGCCACCAGCGGCGGGTCGAGGGACAAGGACGCGAAGGACTGGCAGGTGAATCCGAGCGGCTCGTCGCCGAGGGCGGTCACCACCGTCACGCCGGAGGCGAAGGATCCCAGGACCGTCCGCATGTCGCGGGAGAGGATGGAGTGCTGAGCGTGCATTGTAGGCATCCCTTCTTCTGCGCGGGGTTCTGCCGGCACTGTGCCGGGGGGCCGGCCCCGCCCCCCCCCCCTGGCCCCCGGGGCACCCCCCCCCGGAAGGGTCGGCGGCGCCCCCGACTCCGTGCCGCAGCCGCGCTCCGAGCAGGACGAGCGGGCCCTGCACTACATGGGCCTGCAAGCAGGCACCCCGATCGAGGAGATCCGGTTGGAC
>CAXUJF010000005.1:0-12169 GCA_964250865.1 uncultured Streptosporangiaceae bacterium | reverse complement strand
GCCCCGGCACAGTGCCCCCGGTGCCTACTGGAACTCGGGCCTGACGTGCTTGGCGAACGTCTCCAGCTGGTAGTGCTGCACCTCGTCGTAGTTTTCGAAGTGCATGGACTGGGTCCAGGACTCCCAGATGAGCCAGTCGAGCTTGCCCTGACCGTAAAGATTCACAACGTCGCGCAACTGTTCGCGGACCTGGGCCGGCGTCCCGCAGGCCAGCTGCCCCGCCTCGAGCATCCGCTGGGCCAGCGCCCGGGCGTCGGGGAAGTGCAGTGGCCGCTGCGGCGGGTCGGTCTCGCGGCGGTAGCCCTCGTTGAACCAGAAGTTCTGGAAGAAGTTCTGGTACCAGAAGCCCGCGGTCTGCACGGCCAACTCGAAGGCCTCCTCGAAGGACTTCCCAAGGACGATCTTGG
The DNA here is from genome assembly GCA_964250865.1 of uncultured Streptosporangiaceae bacterium. GTDB lineage: Bacteria > Actinomycetota > Actinomycetes > Streptosporangiales > Streptosporangiaceae > Bog-532. The sequence goes on along the minus strand of CAXUJF010000005.1, from coordinate 11,762 downwards.
TGACCACGCCGAAATGCTCGCCGAGCTTCACGTCACGCCCGGCCTTCCGCGCGGAGTCCTGATAGAGGTGGGCGACCTCCAGGATCCGGTCCTTGCCGCCGGCCGCCACGAACAAGTTGCGGCCATGGGCGCCGGCGTCGATGACCGTCTGCTGCGACCGGGTGCTGGGAACGAAGATGTCCGGGATGTTCAGCGGGCGCGGGACGACGCCAATACGGTGGACGGTTCCGTCGTCGTCGACGTCTCCGGGGACGCCGTACTCACGGGTCCAGTCGGCTAGCGGCCAGTCCCGGACCCCGGTCGCGGGGAACGGGACCTGGTACGCGGGCCCGTCATGGCAGAACGAGTCCTGAGTCCAGGCCTTCTCGATGATGGAGAGGAACTCATTGAACTTCGCGCGGTTGGCGGCATCGGAGTCCGGGCTGTCGGCGATGGCGTGCTCCGTCTGGCTCAAGGTCTGCACCCACCGGTTCATGAAGCCACGGGCGAACGACACCGCCAGGCGACCTGGGAACATGTGGCTGAACTGCGCCAGGTCCTCCGCGACCCGCAGTGGGTCATGGGTTGTGAGGACGACCGACATGGGCACAAACGTGATGCGCTTGGTCAGCGTGGCCAGCTTCGCGTACAGCAGCAGGTTGTTGGGAATCGACTCGCCGCCCTCGTACTGGAAATGGTGCTCGGTGCTGCCGAACGCATCGAAGCCCAGCTCGTCGGCCCAGATCGCGAGCTTCTCGAAACCTCCCAGCATCCTTTGGTACGCGTCGTTGTCGCGCGACACCGGACGCAGACGGCGCCGCTCCTCCGGCGTGACCGGTACGGCCGAGCTGGTCATTACGATTGTTTTCACTTCTTACCTCCTTGGTCGACACCGACGCTGGTGCGCCGACGTAGGCTTTCCGCAGCCGTGCAACGGCAAGGACCGCGAGTGAGCGACACCCGCGATCGATTTCGCACCAGCCGGCGTTCCTGCATGTAGCCACCATGGGCATGTCCTGCTGTCCGAAGCCATCGAGATGACCCTTGGTGCCGGATCTCGACACAAATATGCGATCGGAGCGTGAAAGCCGGTCAGCCGATACCCATGGCTCCCGGCTGATGCATGCCCTGCTGGGCGCCTCGCGCGCGCCGTCCCGTGTGCCGCGATTGCGACGCACCCGTTGCCCGGCGTGCGCAGGAATTGGCCATAGCCGCAGCCACGTTCGCCACGGAGGCTTTCTTCCTGCGCCCGGCACCCGTTGAACGACAGCTCACGCGGGCCGGGTGCGCGCATGGTGCCGACTTCGACGTAGCGGGTTCGGCAACGTGCGGCTCTGCAACACCCCACGCGGAACCTCGTCCGGCCACTCGCTATGGGAGTCCGGCCTTTACTCGTGGACCAGCCGGTGGCACCCCAGGTGCTCAGCGAGAAAGGAATACGTCCGCTGCCACGCTCGGTGCGCGGCCTCGGCGTGGTACCGGTCCGGGCGCGCGTCGCAGGCGAAGGCGTGCCCGGCAGCGGGGTGGACGTGCGACTCGAAGCGTACGCGCGCCTTCCGCAGCGCTTCGTCGATGGCCGCGACCTGCCCGGCCGGGATGGTCGGGTCATCCGCCCCCACGTGCAGCAGCATCGGCGCCTTGATCGAGCCCGCCCGGTCCAGGACGGCGTGCGGCCCGGCCGCGATACCCGGGCCGTAGAACACCACGGCGGCGTTCAGCCCGGGAAGGGCGGTGGCCGCGGTGAACGCGGCGCGGCCGCCGAAGCAGAACCCGATGATCGCGGTATGGGCCGGTTCGCCCGCGGACTCCAGCACCGCGCGCACGTCGGTGATGATCTGCTCGGGCCCGATCTCCGCGATCAGCTTCATGGCCTCGGCGTACTGGTCGTAGCCGAGTGCGGCGACACCGGTCCGGTGGAACAGGTCTGGGGCGAGCGCGCGGTACCCCTGGCCCGCCAGCCGCCGGGCGACGTCCCGGATGTGCTCGTTGACCCCGAACGCCTCCTGCAGCACCACCACCGTTCCCGTCGCCGGTTCCCCGTGGCCAGGCGCGGCGGCGAACATATGCATCGGGCCGTCGGCGGTGGCGACGGTGAGCCACTCAGTGGTGATCACGGTCCTGCTCCTCGGGAGACTGAAGACGATGCCTGAGGCTGGCTTTCCTGGAGAGTGGAGCGGCTTCCCCGCCGGTCACGCCTCGTCCAGGCCGGCGGTGATGATCAGCGGCCCGCGGGCGGCGCGCAGCCGGATCTCCCGCAGGGCCTGGTATTCCGGGGAGTGGTACCAGGTCCTGGCTGCCTCGACGCTCGGGAACCGTATGACGACGACCCGGCCCACAGGCAGGTCGCCTTCCATCAGCTCAGCCGCTCCGCCGCGGGCAAGGTACTCGCCGCCGTGCGCCGCGATCGTGGCCGGCGCCTTCCCGGCGTAGCCGGCGAAGCCTTCTGGATCGGTCACTTCAAGGTTGGCGATGATGTACCCGGACATGCGCGCTCCCGTCAGTCGAAGGTCAGGACGATCTTGCCGAAGTGGTGGCCCGTCTCCATCCGTCGGTGAGCCCCCGCGACGTCGTCAAACGCGAACGTCGAGTCGATAATCGGCCGCCACTGCCCCTTTTCGACGGTGCGCAGCAATTCGGTGAACTCGGCGTCGTTGCCGAGCGTGGTGGCGACGATGGAGCGCTGGCTGAAATAGAACGAGCGGAGGTCGAACGTCACCCTGGCGCCCACCGGCGCGCCGAAGACGACCAGCCGGCCGCCCGGCCGCACGCAGCTCAGGGAGGCCTCGGTGTCCCGGCCGACGATGTCGAGGACCACGTCGGCCCCCCGCCCGCCGGGGGTGAGGGCGCGGATCTGGCCGGCCCAGTCGGGGTCGGTGTAGGCGACGCCTGCGCTGGCACCCAGCTCGAGCGCGCGGGTAATCTTCTCCGGGCTGGATGAGGTGACCAGAACCCGCGCACCGGCGGCGGCGGCCATGGCGATGACGAACGTGGCGATGCCGCCGCCCGCGCCCAGCATCACCACGGTCTCGCCGGGCTGCACGCGCCCCCGGGTGAACAGAGCCCGGTACACCGTCAGCCCGGCCGTGGGCAGCGCGGCCGCCTCCGCCCAGGACCAGCCCGTGGGCTTGGGACGTACGTTCTGACGCGGTATGGCGATCAGCTCCCCGTAGGTCCCCGGCACCCGGTCACCGAGGATGGACCAGTCCGGCCCGGGGGCGGACGGATCGTCTCCCCAGTTCAGCGAGGGCTGGATGATCACCTCCTCCCCGGTGCCGCGCACGACGCCGGCTCCGTCGACACCGATGATGAGCGGCAGCTTCATGCCCAGCCCGGAACGGCGGAGCAGGATGTCGTGATGGTTGAGCGCTGCGCAGCGCAGCTCGACGACGACCTCGCCGGCGCCCGGTTCCGGGTCCGGCACCTCCTCGATACGAACCACCTCGGGACCGCCGAGCTCCCGGATGACCGCGGCACGCATTCCCTACTCCGCAGCGTTCGGGGGGCCGGCCGGCCGCTTCGCCATGGCGCGCCGGGCGAATCCGAGATCCCACATGATCATCGGGTTGTAATGTTCCAGCTCCGGGGCGGTCCCCAGGCGGATCCGCCGCGCGATCGAGATGCCCTCCGCGGTGGGCACGGGGCTATCGGCCAGCTCATCGCGCAGCACCCCGTACGTCCACTCCAGCCGGCCGTCGTCCAGCTCGCCGAGGTTCTCGGCGAGCAGTTCCGCGCACTGCGAGCGCATGATGTCCAGGACAGTCTGGGGGTCCGACTTGAACAGGGCCGTGGCCTCGAAGGCTGCGTCCACGAGCGCCTGGACGGCGTCCGGTTTAGCGTCGGCCACCGCCTGGGTTGTCGTGAGGGTCACGTTCCCGCCTTCGAACGGGTACGGCTCGTAGGGGAGCTCCCGCAGGCCCGCGGCGAGTGGCCGGTCGGCGTACAAGTTCGTCACGAAGCAGGCCTGGCACTCGCCGTCCGCGACCTTCTTCCAGTGACTCCACCGGCCGACCTCCTGGTCGGGGTAGGTCTCGAACTCGACTGAGTTGGCGAGGCCGATGTCGGCCAGCCAGAGCTGAGGCAGAAGCGCCTGAGGACCGGGTGAGCGCAGGGCGAACCGCTTACCCCGCAGGTCGCCGACTGACCCGATGCCGGGAGCGACGAGGAGCTTCTCGGCCCACATGTTCGCGTTAGAGGCGACGCAGAGTACCGGCTGGCCGGCCGCGCGGTAGCTCTGCAGGCCCCAGTAGTTCTCCCCGACCACGTCGACTTCGCCGGACAGCAGCAACTCCCCCCAGTCCTGGCCCGGCGGCCCTTGCCTCACCCGGAGCATGCCGAAGCGGATCAGTTCCAGCTTCAGCCCGAGCCTTTCGGCACAGTGGCGCATCGTGAACAGGTAGGGAGTCCGGTCGACGTCGCGGTAAAGCACTCGCAGGGAATCCATGTGGGCCAGAACTCCTCACTCGGCCAGCGCGATCACATCGAGAACGAAATGAGCGTTGCCTCCCGGCGTGGGGCTGGCGTCCGCGACCTCCACCGCCGTGCGGGCCGGCGGATCCGCCGGGAAGTACTCCATCCAGACCTCGTGGAAATCCTTCCGGTACTTGAGGTCGGATAGGTACAGCATCACGTGAACGACATGCCGGAGACTGACACCGGCGCCCTCGAGGATGACCTTGAGGTTTTCGAAGGCCTGGCGGGCTTGCGTCCCGGTGTCATCGCTGAGGGTATTCGTTTCCGGGTGACGGCCACGGATCGCCGACAGGAACAGGAAGCCGCCGGCCCGTACCCCGGGTACCATTCCCGGAATTCGTTCCGGGGCACCGGGGGGATTGGGGATCGTTGCGCGGTCCATCGCTAGTACCTCAATTCTGCAGGAAGTCGGTCACCAGGCGGGCGAACTGGTCCGGGTGCTCGTACGCGACGAAGTGGCCGCTGTTTCCGCCCCAGATGTGCGCCTGGACGTGGGGGATGTTTTCCAGCGCCGCGAGCGCGCCATCGACGGGGATCATCCCGTCGTGATTGCCCCACGTCACGAGAACCTCGGCGTCGAGCGTGCGCAGGTCCTCCGTGAGGTCGGAGTTGGAGCGGGCGGTCATTTCGCCACGGCTCTCCAGGTGACCGGGTACCATCGCCGCCCGGAACCGCGCCTCCACCACGTCAGGCAACCGCAGCTCCGGTCTGGGCGCGAATTGCGCCCAGACCTTCTCCATGTTCTCGACGGTGGGGTCCTTCGCGAACGCTCCCACCGCCTTCAGGCCTTCGGTCAGGCCGTGTTCGTGGCCCGGACCGTACGCCTGAATGACGATCTTGCCGGTCCGGTCGGGGTAGTCGATGCCGAACCGCAGGGCGGTGGCGCTGAAGGCCGACGAGCCGTACAGGTGCGTGCGCTCAATTCCCAGCGCGTCCAGAAAGCCCCGCTGGAGCCGCGAACAGAACACGTCCATCGGCACGCCCTGCCGGCTGACGTTCTTCTGCGACTCACCGAATCCGGGAAGATCCATCAGGAGGACCCGGAAGTGCTCGGCGAGCGCGTCGAAGACCCACTTGGTGTTGTCCCACGCGTTTGCTCCGGGACCGCCGCCGTGAGTGCAGATCAGCGCGGGTCCGTCACCCGCTTCGTTGTAGTGCAGCCGGATGCCGTCTATCTCGATGAAGCGGTCAGTGTCGTCTTTGGTCAGCTTGCCGCGCATCGTGTCCCTTTCAGCTAGGACTTCCGTCGGAGTTATCAGGCGGCCCGGTCCGGCCGCCACAAGCCGACCGCCATGCCCATCAGTCCGCGGTGCATCGCCTCGTAGATCAGCCACTCCGGCCGGGTTTCCCGCATCGCACCGAGCAGGACGGTCCATTGCCGCAGCTCGATCTCGCCGTTGTCCAGCAGGTCGCGGGAAGACAGCGTCTTCAGCTCAGCGCCCTTCCCTTCCCGCATCCACGAGACGATGCCCTGGTCGAACTCCTCGCATATGTCGCCCATGCCCAGCGGGCCGCCATACTCGGCATATGGGTATCCAGCACTGAAATGGGACAGCCCCCCTGAGGCGTAGAGGACCAGCCGGTCGCTTCCGGGGACATCCTCGAGGCACTTCTGCAGGGCCTCGCCGAGCTCATGGCAGCGCCGCGGCGACGGAGCCGGCGGGTGGATCGCGTTCACGAAGACGAGAACCACCGGCACCGCCGGCTTCAGCAGCGTGAGAATCTGCGAGTGCGCGTGGGAGATCAGCCGGTCGTCCGGGAAGGACGGCGACGAGGCGACGTCAAATCCCTGCTCGACCAGCCCCTCGAGCAGCGCCCGCGCCAGCGTAGCGTCACAGCGGTGCCCCGTGGTCTGTCCGGACTCGCCGTCGTACGATGCCACGCGATCGCCGGTGTAGATCGCGAACTGGGGGATCGTGTCGGTGTAGTTCTCGCCCTGGTCGTCACCGACGATGACCAGGGCGTTCGGCGCAAGGGAGGCAAACTCGTCCCTCAGCTTGCCGAATGCGCTGCCGATGCTGTCCGCGTAGCGCTGAGCGCTCTGTTCCGCCGACTCACGCCCGAGGTTCGGGTTGACCGGTGGCGGGGACCCGTACGTGCTGGCGAACCGCTGCCTGCTCACCTCACGCCGGGTGTCCCAGGTATCCGGGCTCACCAGGGCGTACGAATGTGACGATGCCATTCCCGCGACGATGCTGGCCATCCGTAATCTCCTCCTCGACTGGCTAGTTCTCGGCTGGCGATATCACGAGGTGCCCGTCACCGTCGGCAACCGCCTTCTGGTCTGGGCCGATGACCACCGTGGTCCCGGCGAACTCAGCTATCGCCGGACCGGGAACTGTCACTCCCGACGGCAGTTCTTCACCCAGGTACACACTCGTCGGCACCGGCTTGCCGGAGAACACGACGTCGCGGACTCCGATCGGGGTCGCGTCAAGGCCGCCCTTCGCGAGCGGCTCCCTTTCCGCGCCCTCAGTCTTAGCCGTCAGCGCCGGGATGCGGCCTTCGAGCCGGAAGGTGTTGATCTCCACCCCTGCTTCCGGCAGGCTGGTGCCCGGGCCGTAAATCCGCTCGTAGCTGCGATGGAATTCCGCTACGAGGGGACCGAGGTCCCTGGGTTCGAGAATCCGGTTCGGGATGGCAATCGGCAGTTCGTGGGTCTGGCGGCGGAACCGGAAGTACAGCGTCCGGTTCGTCCGGAGCGCAGGGTGGTCCTTCATCGCGGCCCGGCAACGCCGCTCGAGCTCCTCGAACTTGTCGTTAATGCGATCCGCGTTCAGATGCTCCGACGCGTCGGCCGCACCGGCCGGGGTTCGCTGCGGGTCACTGAGCTGGAATGACCGGTAGCGGTCGGAGGAAACCGCGCCGAAGGCGGAATGGGTGGTGGCCGTGTACGGGACCACGATCGTGTCGATGCCGGCCTCTTGAGCGAACGCGTAGGCGTGCGTCGGCCCGGCACCGCCGTAGGCGAAGAGGGCGAAATCGCGCGGGTCGTAGCCCTGCCGGATGGTCGAGCTTCGCAGCAGGTCGGCCATCTGGTTGTCGGCCACCCGGCGAATACCCACGGCGGCGTCGGAGACGTCGATACCGAGCGGCTCGGCGACATGCTTGCGGATGGCCCGCTCGGCGAGCTCGCGGTACAGAGGGAAGCGGCCGCCCAGGAAGAAGCCGGGGTCGATGATTCCGAGCACTACGTCGGCGTCCGTGACCGTGGAGCGGTCACCGCCCTTTCCGTAACATGCCGGCCCGGGGTCCGCACCGGCGCTTTCCGGTCCGACGATGAGGATGCCGCCCTCGTCGAGGCTGGCGATGCTGCCACCGCCCGAGCCGATGGCGGTGACCTGGATCCGCGGTGCTGCCAGGTGGTAACGGTCAGCGATACTCGTGGTCGTCACGAGAGGCTCCCCGTCGACGATGAGCCCGACGTCGAAGCTGGTGCCCCCCATGTCGCTCGTTATGACGTTGGAGTAGCCCATGCGCCGGGCCAGGGCCGCCGATGCCAGCACACCCCCGGCCGGCCCGGACATTATCATGGCGACGGACCGCTCACCTGCCTCCCTGGCCTCCATGACGCCGCCGGTCGAGTCCAGCACCGTGAAGTCGCCGCGGAATCCCATGCCGTTCAGGCGATGCTCCAGCAGCTCCATGTAACGGCTGATCACCGGGCCGAGGTAGGAGTTGATAGCGGTTGTCGCGGTGCGCTCGTACTCGCCGATGACAGGAGCGATCTCGCTGGAGGCGGTGAGGAAGACGTCCGGCCACTCCTCACGCACCAGCCGGGCCGCCTCAAGCTCATGGTCCGGCCGCACGAAGGACCACAGGAAGCAGATGGCCACGGTCTTCATGCCGGCGTCTCGCAGTTGCCGCGCCGCCGCCCGGACCTGGTCTTCGCTGAGCCTGACGACCTCGTCTCCGCCAGAGTCGACCCGCTCGTCCACTCCGATGATGTGCCGCTTGTCCACGAGGGGAACGGGGTTTCTGCGCTGGCTGTAGTGGCCGGAGGCCTGGCCCGCCCCGGTCCAGGATCCCATGGCGCGCTGGATAAGAAGCGTGTCCTCCATGCCCCGGGTGCTGATGAGGCCGGTCGGCTCACCTTTCCGTTCGATCAGGGCGTTGGTGGCCGCCGTGGTGCCGTGGGCGAAGTAGACGACCTGGGCGCAGAATTGCTCGGGGGACATGCCGTACTCGCCGGCGGCCAGGCTGAAGGCATCGACCACCCCCTGACTGCGGTCGTCCGGCGTCGTCGGCGTCTTGAACTGGCGCACGCTCTGCTGGTCATCGACGACGACCATGTCGGTGAACGTGCCGCCGATGTCGGTGCCTACGTAGAATTTGCTCTCGGAAGGCGTCATTGCTTACTCCGGTCTTCTTAGTGGTCGCCCGCCTGCGCGGCCGGACTCGCGCCGGTGATGGCCAGGCGCACGTCGTGTGGATCCTCGGCGTCCCCCGGGACGAGATCGACGCTGTGCAGACGCCCGCACTCCGGGCAGTGATAACGCCGGAATTCCATCGATGGGTGCACGGTCGCGCCGACCGCGACGTCGGCCGCGTCGGCGACGTCCGCGGCCGCATACCACCGCCAGTTCTCCCCGGCGGGGGCCAGGATCCGCCCGCAGTCGCACCGTGTCCAGAAATTCCCGGCGGTGTCCTGCACGACCTCCATGCGGTCCCCGATCGGGCAGATACGCTGCAGCGGGCCATTGGCCGGAGCAGTGTTCAGTCGCCGCCGCGACGGAAGGCTCCGGCGATCGGAGCGGATGGCTACCCGGCGAGCCTCGGTAGCGGCCGCGTCCACTCGGCCATCGGCTCCGAGTACGATCCCGTAGAGCCGGACAGCCGCGTCTGCGGTAATGATGCCGGCCGCCAGGTCGTCCTGGACCTGGCCGGCCGGGCGCTCGACCGGGTCGCCCCAGCCGCCACCCGACTCGGAAGCGGTCTTGAGCACGTCGTCGCCGCTCATCGGCACGGGCTGATCCCCGATCGGCTCGTGCTCCCCGGCCAGGTCTTCGAAAGCCGGGATCCGGCCCGCGGCCAGCAGCCGCTGCACGTCGGATGAGCGCACCAGCACCTGGTGCGGCTGCGCGCCGGCGAGGCCGCCGAAGATGCCCGGGGCGTCGGGGACCTCGAACCGCTGCGCGCCGTGCATGAAGAACTGCTCGGTCTTATGCGGCAGGTACACGGCGCCGACGCTGAGTCCCCCGTGATGGCGGCCGGCTCCCGCGCCGTCGGCGGGCAGGCCGCGCCGGAGATAGAGGATCGGGTAGTCGAGCTCGAGCGACTCCACGTTGGAAATGTTCGTGCGCTCGATGTCGTGATGGCCCTGGACCGTTACGCCGTCGTGGTCGCAGTACGCGGCGCCCCCCGAGGCGAGCTGGTCCAGGGTGAAGCCGATAAAGTGCTGCCCGTCGGCCCGTGTGCCGTGGAAACCGTGCATACTCGGCCGTCCCGGCGGGCTGGCCTCAGCCTCTCCCAGGTACTGATCGCTGCACGCGAGCAGCCGCGAGATCGCATCCACCACGGCTAGCTGAACTTCGTATGCCGCGCCGCTGATGTTGCCGCTGACGGCGGCCGGCTTGCGAGCGTTGCACACGCGGCCCTCCGGGCAGACCACTTCCAGGGGGCGGTAGAGGCCGGCGTTCCACGGGATGTCGTAGGCGATGGTCGGCAGCAGGCCGGCCGAGATGCCGGCCATCAGCCCGGCCCATGTGCAGTTCTTAGCGTCGGGTGCCTGCGCCGAGGATGCCGAGAAGTCGAGCACCAGCCGGTCGTCAGCCTTGGTGAGAGTGACCGCGACGCGGGGGATCTCGTGCGTCCTGTCGTTGTACTCCAGGTAGCCGACCGCCTCGACGGTGGCATCAGGCAGTTCGCTCAGCCGCCGGCGCATCCGCTCCTCGGACAGCCGGATCAAGCTGGCCATGACCTCGAGCAGCACCGGCGCCCCGTAGCGGCCGACGAGCTTGGCGATGCCCTCGCTGGCCGCGTAGTTGGCTGCCATCAGGCCCTTGAGGTCGAGAGCCATGGCGGACGAGGCCCGGCTATGCGAGAGGATGAGGTTCCAGATGTCGGCCCGGATCACTCCCGCTTCCACCAGCTTGATCGGCGGCAGGAGCAGCCCCTCCTGGTAGCACTCGCTGGCGTCCAGGCCAATCCCGCCCTGCCGCATACCTCCGATGTCTGCCATGTGCATCAGGCCGCCCGACCAGAAGATGAGCTCCCCGTCGGCGAAGATAGGCGCGACGATGGCCATATCCGGCCCGTGGACCGCGCCTTTCCAGGGATTGTTCACGACGAACATGTCGCCGGGACCAATTCCGGGGTTCTCGGAGCAGTCCTCGATTATGTGGTTGACCATCGACCCCATCGAAGAGGCATGGAACAAGATCGTGCGACCCATGACCGCCACAGATCCGTCGGGCAGGTAAATCCCGACGTTGAAGTCGGACATCTCAGTGACATTCTTCGAACCGGAGATAGCGGAAAGCCGGGCTGCCTGCTCATCGACGATGCCGAGCAGCCGGTGCCTTATTACTTCGAAGGTCACCGGATCGACGTCGGTGACCATGCCTTCAGTCGGCAATGCCATCAGCCCTTTCTCCGCTGGCGGATCGTTATTATTCGGCCGCCGCCTCATTAGCATTCGGCTCGGGATCCGGCCCGCGTGACCCGCAGTATCGTCGCTGCGTTCATTTTCGCTATCCCTTGCGTTCATTCTCTTAGGGCAAAGACAGCTAAGATAGCCGCTACGTGACACAAATTGCAGGCGCCGATGCTTGTGACCCGGCCACAATGAAACCGGGGCCGGGCGCCTCCCCCGGCTGTGACCGCGGCTACCGGAGTTCGCGAAGCCGCCGGTGGTAGGTCTCGACAGAATCGAGCTTGACCTGCTCGTACCCGCGGATGAGATCCGGAAGGCCGGCGATCTCGACCGCCCGCGCGAGCGTGTCCGGCCTGAGGTGAGCGAGCTGGGAGTTGATGATCTGCCGGTACTCGGCCACCAGCGCCCGTTCGACGCGGCGGACCCGGGTGTAACCGAACACATCAAGCCTGGTGCCCCGAAGCCGGCGCAGCGCGCGCAGGATCCGGAACACCGGCGTAAACCACGGCCCAAGGGCGATCTTCCGGTCCATGCCGAGCGCCCGCAGCACCGGCGGGTGCAGCTTCCAGGAGAAGCGCGCGCCCTCGCCGAATCGCTCCCGGACCTGGTCCTTGACACCCAGGGACAGCCGGGCGACTTCGTACTCGTCTTTGTAGGCGAGGAGCTTGTACAGATTCGCCGCCACCGCCTCGGCGAGCGCGGTCGAGCCCGGCACAGC
>CAXUJF010000004.1:33513-41563 GCA_964250865.1 uncultured Streptosporangiaceae bacterium | reverse complement strand
GCTGGCCGCTCTGGTCATCGACGTAGACCTGCCCGATCTTGCCGAGCTTGGCGCCATTGGTGTCGACCGCGGTGCGGCCTTCCATGTCCTGCAGGTTGTCGTTGGTGGTCATCCGGTAGTTCTCCTTCAGTTGGGGTCGTTAGGTGGTGCCGTGACAGCCGGCTTCTTCAGATGCCACAGAAATAAATTTTCATTAGCCGTCGTAGCGGCTCTGCCCGAACGGACGGTGAGCTAATTTCTTAATTGAAAGCTCAGCCTTCTCACCCTTGCTTTCCTCGTCGGCTGAGCGGTGCAGCGAGCTCACACTTTCTTAGACACGGCCCAACGGCAAACGTCACGGATTTTCCGAAACTATGTTCATCGTGCTGGCGATCACCGCGGCGGCGAAAATGGGAGCCGCTCCGGTCACCTACCCCGGCGGAGATCCTCAACCGCCCACCCAGGACTGGAACGGCTCTACCTCGTTCGAGCCGAATTTCCGGAGCCTGGCCAGACCGGGGGAAGCTAATTAAAATAATAAATAAGAACGGACGCCGCAAAGGACCGGGGAGCTTGCCCGGGGCGGCCGCCCTGAGCCGCCGCTGCCCGCCCCGCTGGCTCACGGTCTCGGACCGCAGGCGCCATGGAACGCCTTCGATCCGCTCCACCGTGGGTATGGCTTCCGCCCGGGTAAGCCGGGTGAAGATCGCGAACATCGAGCTCAGACGCCGATCGTCGGCCCGAAGCCGGTTCTCGATCCGGTGCAGGGTCCACCACTGGCGGCCAAGCCAGCTCCGGCCGGGCGTCACCCTTCGGCCGACGCTTGGGAACGCACGGCCGACCGGACATGCATCGCGATCCGCTCTTCGCTGGTGGTCCCGCCCCAGATACCGTCGGGCATTGTCCGCAGCGCATATGACAGGCAGCTTCTGCTCACCGTACAACGGTGGCAGACTGCCTTCGCATAATCGATCTGCTCCACCGCGCGGCCCCGGAAAGAAATTGGGAAGAAAAGCTCGGGATCCGCGCCCCGGCACGCACCACGCACCATCCAATTCGAGGGATCTTCGGGCGCGTCGTTCCGGACGAGCAGATGGCTCTGGCCGTCCAGCGGATCGTCGAAGCCGCCCGACCGCCGCGGGATAGTCGAAGACAATTCTTACCTCCGGTAAACAGTGGGGTTCTCTACCGAGGTCTGGGGCAGACTGGCTACTGTGGCGAAAAGGCCGAATCAAACAGTTCATACGGCGATGCCCGCCCCGATCAAGAGCATCCCCGCAAGGAAAGTGGTGCTGGCTGTGATTCCGGGCTGCGTGGCACGCGGAGCCAGACGTGAACCAAAGCTCGGTTAACGTTCCTGGTTGAGCAGGGCTAACAACTCCTCCGGCTCGGCGGGTCCGCACGGGGTCTGCTGCCAGGTCCTGGGCAGCTGCTGCAGCTGGATCTCATTTCGGCGATGCTGGAGCGCCAGTTCAGCTAGAGTGAGCGTACCTCATCATCTTGATTAATGGCGGTCATCTTCATGACGAGCTCGGAAATTGCAGGCCATGACGCCCGCGCCGCCGTAGCTCTGCTGTCAATCAGCGAGGTGTCCCGGCGGACCGGAATACCGGTCGCGGGGCTGCGGAACTGGGAGCAGCGTTACGGCCTGCCCCGCCCGCAGCGGTCGCCCAGCGGGCAGCGCCGCTACACCGAAGCTGACTGCGACCTGCTCACCGAGGTCCTGCGCCACCGCGCGGCCGGCCGGTCCCTGTCCGCGGCGATGGCGCAGGCCGTCGCCAGCACCGGGGACGGCGCGGGCGAGGGCCCGGGGGGAGGCGCAGCGCAGTCGATCTTCGCCGGAATCCGCCGCCAGCACCCCACCCTGCGCGTGCACGTCCTGGACAAGACGATCCTGCTCGCCGTGACCCGGGCGATCGAGGATGAGTGCGGAGCCCGGGCCCAGCGCCCGGTTCTGCTGGGATCCTTCCAGCACCAGCGGTTCTACCAGGCGTCGGCGTCGCGCTGGGCCGATCTGGCCCGCACTGCGGAGCAGACGGTGGTGTTCGCCGACTTCGGGCGCAGCCGCCTGGGCCCCGGGCAGGTGGCGGAGGTCGCGGTGCCCGAAGACTCGCCGCTGCGGCGCGAGTGGGCGCTGATCTGCGACGCCCCCGATACCCCGGCCTGTGTCACTGCGTGGGAACGCCCCGGGCAGGAACGGCGCCGGGACCGCGACCGCATCTTCGAGGTGCTGTGGTCCGTCGACCCGCAGGTGGTACGGACCGCGGCCCGGATCGGCATCGGGCTGGCCGCCGCGGCCATCCCGGCGCTACCGGAGCGGATCGCCGGCCGGCTGAGCGGAGATCCCGGCCCCAGCTCGGCCGACCTGCGCCGGGCCAGTGGGCTCATCGAGCGGATCCTCGACTACCTGGCCGGAGCCTGCGGCCCGATCCGAGCCTGACCGGGCACGGGCCGCGGCTCGCGCAGAATTGCTGAGGAAATCGCCCGGGCTGGTATCGGCGCCGATCCTATGCCGCCGCCGGAAGGGCGCGCCACCGGCAGTGCAGCGCATCCACATTGCGCAGGGCTTTATCGGCGGCGGACCAGACGTCCGAGCGGACCGGGCGATTGTCCGTACTGTCCCGCACATCATCGATGAAGGCGGCGACCTTGAACATCAGCCATCCCCGGCGTCCGCGGTAGCTGAGCCGGGGGTGACCCCTGGTCGGCGCCATGAGCGAAGCCCGGTGGTAGGAGGTGATGAGGTTGACGATCTCGTGGCCGTCGAGCACGTCGGCCAGCGCGCTCAGCAGAGACTGCTCAGCCTTGAGGTAGGTGTCGGTCGCGACCCGGACGCCCTGGGTCAGCTCATCATTTGATGATCCCGCGACCCGGACATCGCCGGTGAGGTGGCGGTCCAGCCAGTGCAGCGCCATCGACAGGTCGCGGCCGTAACGCCGCATTTCCGCGGCCCGGGTGGCGCCGCCCGTCATGGTGGCCTCGACGATCGGCAGCACCACGCGCTCGAGAGCACCCATGTGCACCGCGCTCCGACCGATCTGCGCGATGTCAGTCCCGGGAGTCATGCTGGTCACCCCGGCGAAATGGGCGGCGACGTCAGGGACGGTATCGGCGACGGCGGGCAGAGCGGCATGAGGCACGGCGATTACCAAAATTCTCCTTTAGTGCTAATTTATTATTTAGCACTAAACTACGCGGACAGGACCACCCTGTCAAAGGCCTGGCCCGGGCACGATCGCGTTGATGTCCTCGGGCCAGGGCAGCGTGGCCAACAACGAGAAGGGCGGCTTCGAGATCTACCGGGCGAGCAAGTCCGCGCTGAACCAGCTGATGCGCAGCTTCGCCGCCCGGCACGCCGGCGACCCGCGCACGCTGCTGCTGATCGCGCCCGGCTGGGTGCAGACCGACCTGGGCGGGTCCGGCGCGCCGCTGACGGTCGACCAGAGCATCCCGGGTGTGGCCGACACGATCGAGGCCCGGGCCGGCCAGGCCGGACTGCAGTACCTGGACTACCGGGGTCGGACCGTCGCCTGGTAGGGGGAGGCCCGGTTCCGGCCGGTCCTGACCTGACATTCCCGCTGTGCTGTACTGATCCGGTGAACCGTACGCGTGTCGGGGCCGCACTGGCCCGCAGTGGCCAGACCGCCCGGGCCGCCGCGGCGGCCCGGAACACCAGGGGCACCGACCAGACCACTGAGACACGCACCCGAGTCCGGCTGATGATCGAGATCACTTCCCGGGCCGGGGCGTACCGCAAGGGCTTGCTGATCGCCGCGGCCCGGCTCAGCCCGGAGGAAGCGGTCATCATCTCCGATCTGGAGGCTCACGGCCTCCAGGTCCCGCAGATGCGCGACATACTGTGCGGCGGCCACGTCCTGGTCGACGATCCGCAGCTGTATGAGAAGTGGCGGTTCGCGTCGGTCAGCCATCCCCGTATCTCCAGCCATCACCGTGACATCGACAAGGCCAAATACCCCGACATAGGCATGCGGGGAGTGGTGGTCCGGGAGAAGCTGCACGGGCGCACGGCGCAAGGCACTTGGGTTCAGCTGGAGAAGACTCCCGCTGCCTTCGGCGCGCGTAAGCTGCCCAGCCTGGATGACGTCCGGCACCTCATGGACTACGTCGTGTACCGGATCACCCGCAGTAACGGCGGCCCCTGGGGCCTGTCCCGGATGACCGAACGGCACCCCCTGTACCTGTCCCCGGCCATCGCCATCCCCTCGTCCCTCGCGCCGCCGGTGGCACAGTCACTGGCGGCCGCGCTGCGCCGGATCGAGGCCGCGGACGACGTCACGTCGGCGTCCGCGGACCTGGCCGGCCGGTTCCCGCCGCCCGAGCGGGCCGACCCCGCGGCTGAGCTGGGGCAGGCGCTGTCCGGCCGGTCCGGGCGCGGGCTGTTCGGCAACTCGGAGGTGTGGGTCACGGAGACGCCGTCCCGGGTCGCCGCCTCGATCCTGAATGAGCGCCCGGAACAGTCGGCACTGACGAACAGCGGAGACAGACCATGAGCGCGTCAGGTCCATCGCCAGCGGCACACCGTGACGGCCAGGCTTCCGTTCCGGAGGGGCTCGTCTCGGCGGTGGTCAACCTGGTCAGCACCGGACCGGTCCTGCTCGGGGCCTACACCATCGCCGAGCTGACGGCGGTCGACGCGGTCGTCGACTTCCTCGAGACCCGGCCCTCGGACGAGGTGCTGGCCGAGGCGGTCCGCTCCCTCGCCGCCCGGCAGCTCCTCGTGGCCGGTGCCGCCGGGGAGCAGGTACGGGTGCAGGGAGATCTGGGCATCGCCGTCGCGTTTCAGCAGCGGGCCCGGGCGGTCCTGGATGCCCGCGTGACCGGGACGGAACCAGGTGAGCCGTGGCGCGTCCTTTTGCTTCCGCAGCCTGAAGGCATCTGCCTGCAGTTCAGTATCGACGCCCTCGGGATTCATCAAGTCGGCCTCTACCAGCTGGACGAGGCGCTCAGCTCTCTGGCCGAGTGGCTGCCCAAGGGAGCGAAGGCTGATCCCGGCCACCCGGTGGACGCCGACGACCTGCTCGCCTCGGCCGACCGGGCCGCGCTCCTCACCGTCACCCGGTACACGGTCCAAGGATCATCCGAGACCGCCGGAGCCATCACCGACCTGGTGCTGGGCCGTCTGCACGATCGGCTGCACGTGCTGACCCGCGACCCGTCCGACCGCTCCAAGCTCGTCCCCGTCCCCAAGGACGGCCAAGAGATGCCTGACCGGCTGACGAAGCTGCTGGCCTGACCGCTCCTGCCCGGAGCGATTCCGCGCCGGTAGTGGTGCGCCGTTTCAGGCTACGACGATGACGTCGACTCCAACCGCGTCGTAGGTCCCGCGGGCGCGTGCGTCTCTCGTCGCGAGGGCCACCCCGTGCTCCTTCGCGGCCAGGGCCACCAGTCCGTCGTACACGGCACCCCCGGCAATACCCAGGCCGCTCAGAGTGGCGTGGACCTCTTGGGCAGCCGGGCCGCTCAGCGTCAGCGGCGTCGTGAACCGCACATCAAGCAGGCGTGCAGCGTCCGCCGCGGAGAGCCTGGCGTCGCCCGGCAGTCTGGTCAGCACGGAGTAGGTCTCCGGGAGAGCATGCCCGCTCAGCGCGAGCTCTTGCCCGCTCCACCAGCGCACCACGTCGGCGTGATGCTGATGCGAGCGGACCAGCAGGGGAACCGCGACGCTCGTATCGACCGCTACGGTCACCTGCGGCCCGCGTCGATGAGGCCGAAGAGGACGTCGTCATCGACTGGCGTGTCGCCGGCCGACACGAGTGCGCCATCTTCCTCGACCAGGCGTGCGGTACGGCCGGTGGGCACGACCTGCACGCCGGCCCCGTAGGGCGAGATGTCCACCTTCGTCCCTGGGAGCAGGCCCAGGGCGTCGCGGATGTACTTGGGCAGCACGATCCGGCCCGCCTGATCCACAACAGCTTCCATGGGAACATCATACCAGTCAGATCCCATCTGACGCTGCTCCTCCTTAAGGTCGCGCCGTTGTCATTGCCCGGCGTGCCCCGATAGAGGGCACGCCGGGCATCATGGTCGGGTGTGTAGTCCGCTACTCGATGTCAGCCACGAGAACCCCCGGTAACGTAGGCGCGGACGTCGGCGACGCTCCACCAGTCGCTGGGGTCGGCGGTGGTGAGCGTCATGCGGACGTACTGGATAGGCCGGCCGGGCAGGTCGATGGTGGTGAACTGGCCGGTTCCGTGTCCATCGGCCACGACGGTGTCCCAGTCCGTCCCGTTGGTGCTGGTCTGCACGGTGTAGCCGCGCGGGTAGTCGCCGGTGGAGGCGCCGGTGTCGAAGACGACTTGACGGGCGGGGATGGCTGTGCCGAAGTCGACCTGCAGATACTGGCCAGGGGCCTGGCCCTCACCGGTCGAATACCGGGTGCTGGCGTCGCCGTCCACGGCGTTGGCCGCGACGTCATCGGTGCAGCAGGGGTTGGCTGGCCCGCTGGGGCTGGCGGTAGCGGTCCAGCCTGAGGGGGCGACCTGCCGGAGTGGATGGTGCCCGGCGAGATTGCCCCGCCAGACGAAGGTGGCCAGCGAGTCGCCGGGCAGGGTGTAGGTGAACCGCTGGCCGCCTTCCTGGACGGCGAATGCCTGCGCGTTGTCGTTCTCGTTGTGCGCCACCAGCACGGTCGAGCCATCCGGGTTCCGGAACGCCACGTCCATCACCTCGCCGTTCCATCCGGTGGTGCCGAACGAGGTGCTGGCGATGCGCACGGCGCCCGGCTGGACGAAGCGGGACAGCTGCCCAAGCGCGTAGTACTCGGCGTCGGGAGTGACGGTGTCGCCGGGACCGATGGTGACGATGCCGGTGCAGGTGCCGCATCCCCCGACGTGCGGGCCGCCCGCGGGGTTGAGGGCCAGGTTCCAGTTGATCACGGTGCTCGACCAGTTGCGGGTGGAGCCGATCTCCAGGTTCCTGGACTGCCATTTGAGCGTGTCGGAGAAGGTGTCCGCCGGGTCGGTGGACTGGCTGCCCGAGCACTCGTCCATGAAGATCTGCATCCTCGGGTACAGGTTGTGGAAGGTGGTCATCGCGCTGGGGTCGCCGTAATAGCAGTGGAACGCGACGCCGGAGATCCACTTGGCGGCCGGGGAGTCAAGGACCTTCTGCGGGTAGTCGTTGGTGTCTCCGGTCTCGTCCGGCGGGGTCGAGGCCACATCGTTGGGGTGCTCCTGCCAGTTGTGGTCATAGGCGAAGATCTCGGTCCTCAGGTGGGCGGCCTGGAGCATCGGGCCGAGATCCTCGATGACCGCGGCCTCCTGCCAGGAGGGCAGGTCGGTGCCCGGATAACCGGAGGGGGTGCGGTTCTGCGGCTCGTTCTGCACGGTAATCGCGTTGACGTCGACCCCGCTGGCCCGGTACGCCTCGATGAACTTCAGCAGGTACAGGGCGTAGGCCTGGTAGATCTGGGGGGTGGCGATGAGCCGCCCGCCGATCAGGGTGCCGGTGGTCTTCATCCACGCGGGCGGGCTCCACGGCGAGGCAATGACCTGCAGCCGCCGGTTGAGGGCTTTCGCCTGCCGCAGCAGGGGCAGGATCTGCGCCTGGTCGTGCGCGATGCTGAAGTGCTGCATCGCGTAGTCGGTCTGACCGGCGGGCAGGTCGTCGTAGGTATACGGCGCCGTGGTGACGAAGTCCGAGGCGCCGATCGGCTGGCGCAGGTAGTCCAGGCCATCTCCGGTCCTGGGGTCGAACAAGGATGCCATCACCGCGGCGCGCCGCGCGGTAGGCAGCCCATAGAGCACGGACGCCGAGGAATCGGTGATCGCGCCGCCGAATCCCTGCATCGTCTGGTAGGTCAGGGTGGGATCGACTACCACCGTCGGGGCGGTGCTCGGAGCCGCGGAGAAGTCGACCGTGCCGAGATCGCTCAGTTTGTCGGCCCCGTTCGCGGTTGTGATCCAGATGTGGGCCGAGGTCGTCCCCCGCGCATGGGCGGGGGCGGTCGCAGCGGTCGCGGCAGTTGCGTTCAGCCCGCCCACGCCGACCGCCGCGGCGGCGGCACCGGCCGCAAGCAGGGCTGCCGACCGCGCCGTCCACAGTCTCCGTA
>CAXUJF010000004.1:0-33503 GCA_964250865.1 uncultured Streptosporangiaceae bacterium | reverse complement strand
GTAAGCTTAACGCGGGGGCGGGGGGAGGGCCCGCACCGGCGTTCAGGCGATGGTCAGGACACGGGAGTGAGGTTGAAGGTCTGCGCGGTGTCACCGGCGGTGCAGGCCCATTGCTGGAGTTGCGTGCCGTTGAATGTCGACCGGTTGGTGACGTCCAGGCATTCCTTGCCGCTGTTGCGGGCGGTGAAGGTGTAACTGCCGCTGGATTGCCGCGTGGGCAGCCACTGCTGGTTGGTGCCGCCGCCGTAGGCCCAGAGCTGGATCGGGGTGCCATTGCCAGTGGCGCCGGTGCCGCCGCTGACATCCCAGCCGAGCGTGGGAGCGTTGCGGGTGACGACCTTGTAGTAGCCGCTGTCGGTGGGCTGGAACTGCCATTCCTGGTTGGTGTTGCCGGCCGCGCAGGCCCACTGCTGCACGGCGGTGCCGTTGCTGGTGCCGCCGTTGGCGGCGTCCACGCAGTCGTTGCTGTTGGTGTTGACCACCTGGTACCAGCTGCTGGAGCTGATACCGCCGCCGCCGCCGCTGCTGCCGGTGGTGGTGACCGTGGCCGTGTTGGAGGCCGCGGAGGTGTCGCCCGCGGTGTCGGAGGCGGTGACCGTGTAGTTGTAGGTCGTACCGGGGCTGAGGCCGGTGTCGGTGTAGCTGGTGGCCGTGGTGGTGGCTATCTGGGTGCCGTTCCGGTCGATCGCATAGGTGACGGTGCCGGATCCGCCGGCGGACGCGCCCCAGTTCAGCGTGGTCGCGGTGGAAGTGGTGTTCGATGCGGTCAGGTTGGCGGGGACGCTGAGCGAGCCGCCGGTGCTGGCGGAACCGGGATTCCAGGTGAACGTGGCGACTGCCCTGGCGGGCAGGGTGTAGGTGAAGTACTGGCCGTTCTCGTCGACGTTGAAGGTGTGGGCGTTGGCGGTGTCGGCGTTCAGCACGATCAGCGCGTCGGAGCCGTCAGGGTTCTGGAAGGCCACGTCCTCGAGGTTGCCGGAGCCGAAGGTGTTGGAGGCGATGCGCACGGCGCCCGGCTTGACGAACTTGCTGGCCTGGCCGAGCACGTAGTACTCGGCGTTGTAGGTGGCGGTGCCCGCGGAGTTGTCCACGGTCACCGAGGCGGTGCAGGTGGTGCAGTTCATGCTGGGGCCGCCGCTGGGGTCCAGGGCCATGTTCCAGGTGGTGACGGTCTTGGCCCAGTTGCGGGTGGCGCCGATGATCAGGTTCTCGGTCTGCCAGTCCAGGGTGTCGGCGAAGGTGCTGGCGGGGTTGGATGACTGGCTGCCGGAGCACTCGGTGAAATATGTGTCCTTGTTCGGGTAGGCGTTGTGCACGGTGGTCTGAGCGCTGGGATCACCGGCGTAGCAGTGCCACGCGACGCCGGCCGTGTACGGCCCGGCGGTGGAGTCACCCAGGATGGTTTCCGGGAAAGAGGTGTCGTTCCAGTTGTGGTCGTAAGCGATGATCTTGGTGCTGAGCCCGGCCTTCTGCAGGTCCGGTCCCAGGTTGCTGCCGATGAGGCTGGCCTCCTGGCTCGCGGTCAGCGTGGAACCGGGGTAATTCGACGGGGAGTATTCCGGCTCGTTCTGCGGAGTGATCAGCGAGATGGGCACACCCGCGGCGTCATAGGCCTGGATGAACTTGGTGAGGTAGTCGGCGAAGACCTGGTAGTCGCCGCTGTTGAGGGTGCCGCCGATCATCGAGCCGCTCGTCTTCATCCACCCCGGCGGGCTCCACGGCGTGGCCATGATCGTGATATTCGGGTTGATACTCAGCGCCTGCTGGAGCACCGGCAATATGTAGGCTTGGTCGTGCGCGATGGAGAAGTTGGCCAGCGTCGGATCGGTCTGGCCCGAGGGCATGTCGTCATAGCTGAACAGCGACCGCGAGAAGTCCGACGCCCCGATCGGCTGCCGCAGGAAGTCCAGGCCGATGCCGTTCGCGGGGTCGAACAGTTTCGTCATGATCTGATTGCGCAGCGGGGAGTTGGCGACCAGCCAGGCCGAGGAGTCGGTGAACGACGCGCCGAAGCCGGTCATGGACTGGTAGGTCGTCGAGGGATTGACGGTGATGGTCTGCGACGCGCTGCCGGTGCCGCTCTGGAACGTTGCACCCGCCTGTGCGGCGAGGAGCTGGCTCTGGTCGGTCGTGGTCTCCGTGACGGAAACCGCCGGCCCGGACGCGGCGTGCGCTGCGCCGGGGCTCACCAGGGCGAGCCCCGCGCTGAGGAGCGCCGCTGAGCCCAGCGATGCGGTCATTTTTCTGATGCGAGACATGGATCCTCCTTCAACCTGCCGGGACGTGACGTGCGCCCGATCGCGCTTGCGCTGGCCGGGGGCGGTATTCGACCTTCGGAACCCTCATCGTTCATGAAACAAAATGAAACAAGCTGGAACATTTTTGTTACGACGATGAAAACAGCCCGGAATGGCTCTGTCAATAAGCAATCGTGAGCCTGGCGGGGTCCTGCCGGGAAAGCTAAGCTGCACATCATGAAACAAATTCGTGTAACAAAATGAGCCGGCCGCGCAGCCAGCGTGCTACTGTCCGGGACCTTGCCGCGGAGACGGGAGTATCCATCGCCACCGTCTCGCGAGTCCTCAACAACCAGGCCCACGTAGCTCCGCACACTCGCGACCTGGTCCAGCGAGCCGCCGAGCGGCTCAGCGCGCAGGCGCCCAGCCCGCGGACCGCCCCGGCCCACGTGACCCAGGGCGCCGTCTACCTGCGCTGCCCCTATCTCCTGACCGACTACTTCGGCCTCATCGTTTCTTCCATCGCCGAGACGCTGGAACTGCACGGCAGGCCCCTGCTGCTCAACGCCGGAGAAGCCGCACAGCAGGCGGCGGTCCTGCCCACACTCGCTTCCCAGCCCGGCATCAGCGGCGCCATCATCGTCCTGCCGCCGGAGCCCAGCGAGCAGCTCGTGGCCCTGCGGGCACGCGGGTTCCCGTTCGTCGTGGTGGATCCCCGCGCCCCGATGCCCCGCGACATCGCGGCCGTGTCGGCGGCGCACTTCGCCGGAGCCCGCAGCATCACCAGGCACCTGGTGGACCTGGGACACCGGCGCGTCGGCGTGATCGCAGGACCGCCCAACTGGCTCGCGAGCGACGCACGCCTGGCCGGACATACGTCGGCTCTGGCAAATGTCGGCGTGCTGCCGGACCCCGAGCTGGTCCGTAGCGGCGCGGCAACCGCGCAGTTCGGATACCACTCCGCCGGCGAACTGCTCGACCTGCCCCAGCGGCCAACCGCGCTGATCGGGTTCAACGACAAGGCCGCCGCGGGTGCTCTGGCCGCGGCCGCCCAGCGCGGGCTACGCGTACCCGAAGAACTCTCCATCGCCGGATTCGACGACATCGACCTGGCTCAGGCCACCCGCCCCCTGCTCACCACCGTGCGTCAGCCACTGCAGGAAATGGGCCGCCTCGCCGTCAGCCTTCTCGTCCGGCTCATGGAGCGCCAGCGGCTCGATGCACTGCACGTCGAGCTGGCCACCGAGCTGGTCGTGCGCGACTCCACCGGCCCGGCTCCGCCAGGGTAGACATCACGGAGCCCGGTTCCGTTCATCGATGCTGGCTTTGCTGTTCCAGGGCCGCCGCGTACTGGGGCCAGAACTGACCCGCCGGAGGCGCCCCGCGGCAGTTTCCGTCACTGGCGCCTGGTCCTTGATCCACAGATAGGCGTCGATTCCGGCGGGGCCGGGGGCAAACCTCGGGGTCGGCCCGAGTGCCCGGCCGGGAGGATTACACCACTGCGGTGCGTCGGGGCCGGTATACGGGCCGCGGCCGTCTCGCCGGCCGTCACTGAAGGAAGCGGCCAGCTGGCCTGTCGGGCGGCGCCTGCCTCTCGTGTGTGGCTGACTTGATGACGAATCAGGACAGTGGAGCGTTGTTGTTTTCGGTGATGCCCGCACCCTGGCTGGACGCGTGCGACTCCACCTGTGAGATAGCGCTCTCGATCGCGCCAATGCCCGATGCGTCCCCCTGCTTGAGCTTCGACACGGCGGCCTGCACGGTCTCGCTCACCGTCCGCAGCGGAGACAGGATGGCCTTGCACAACGCTGGACTGTTCTGCGCCGCGTCGCCTGCCAGCCGAATCTCGCGCTTGATGAACAATGCCGCCAGGCCAGCCTTGACGAACCCAGTTATCCGCCCATGCGCGCCAGACCTGAACGTTCCGGCCCGGTACGGCTTGTAGATGTAGCGGTGGAACGCGCCGAAGCCCAGCGCCGCGTGCGAGACAAACTTTGTCTTCGCAAAATTGGTGGCCTCGCTCGGACACGACGTCGGCACGGTGGACGTACTGGTGATCGACGACGCCGACGGGCCCGACGCACCCACGGGCGAACTCTTCGAGCACCCGGCCGCGAGAAACATCACCAGGGTCAGTGGTACGACCAGAACCAGCAAACGCTTAATCCTCTGCGCGCGGTTTGATGAAAGCACCGTGCTCCTGTCGTTGAAGGAGGGCAAGGGTCCTCATCTACCACTGGATACACAGTTCAAGCAGGATCCGCCGACGTGGCGTCGATCAGTTCGCTACCCAGCCGCGTTCGCCATGGTCGAGACCCGGACTTGCTTGGCTGACGCCACGGGGCGGCACCAAGAATGGTCACGCCGAGCAGCATCATCAGCGGCGCAGTGTTCGGATCGGTGGTTGTTCCCGACCAGAACTGGCCTACCCCCTGGCCGGCCACCCAGTACACCAGCGACAAGCCGATACCCAGGAGGACGGCCGACCGCCTCATGCGGTGACCCAGGAAGAGCCCGATCCCGGTCAGCGCCTGCAACACCACCAGATCGACAACGATCGACACACCGCTACGGGGCACCAAGGCGGACAAGTGCTTGTCGACCGCGGCGAGCCAGGTGGGGGCGTCGGAGGCGTTCATGGTCAGGACCATGCTGATCGAGGCATTGGTGTCCCTTCCCGGCAGCACCTGAAGCAGGGTTCCGCCGAGCCAGAGTGCGACCCACGCCGACGCCGCCCACCGGGCCGGGCCGATCCCGGCCTGGCTTCCTGGGCGCGGCAGGACGGCCATGGCCACTACCGCGTACATGAGCGCGGACCCGGGTGCACCGGTGACCAAACTGGCCCCGCCACCGAGAAGACCGCCGAGGCCTTCACCCAGGTACCAGACCGACAATGCCCATACCACCGAGGCCGGCAGGGCCCAGCGGACGGTCCGCGGATGCAGGATACCGAAGCCCAGGACCAGCTGGATCAACCCGAAGCTCAGGTTGGTCAGGGTCGGCTGATAGCCGATGATGCGGGCCACTTCATGGACTGGCCACGAGACGAACGCTGGCTGCCCCTGTGCGGCGGGAGCGATCACCTGGGTGGCGAACTGCCTGGTGAACAGGTCCGGCTGCAGTTGCAAGAACCCGTCCAGCATCCATAGCAGCCCCAGCGTGATCTGGATTCCCCGCCGCGTGATGCGGAGCCCGTCCCAATTCATGGGTGCTGGCTCTGCTGTTCCAGGGCCGCCGCGTACTGGGGCCAGAACTGACCCGCCGGAGGCGCCCCGCGGCAGTTTCCGTCACTGGCGCCTGGATCCTTGATCCACAGATAGGCGTCGATTCCGGCGGGGCCGGGGGCAAATCTCGGGGTCGGCCCGAGGGCCCGGCCGGGAGGGTTACACCACTGCGGTGCGTCGGGGCCGGTATACGGGCCGCGGCCGTTGCGGCTGGTGTCGATGACGGCGCCGACCCGGCCGCCGAGGGCGTGCTCCAGTCGCTGGCTCCAGGTCACGACGCCCGCGGTCCACCCAAAGTTTGAAACGTTGGCCGAAAATCCGCGGCCAGAGCGCAGGCCAGCCGCCTCGAGCGGTCCCGCGAGCGCCGACGGATCCGTGAACATGCCCGGGTTGCCGGCATCCAGATAGACCCGGGCATGGGGCAGGGCGCCGAGTTGCTTCATCGCGTACCGGAGCAACCCGTAGCGCTCGGAGCTCTGGGCTGGGCTCAGGCAGCCCCGGACGATATCCGGCAACCCGTCAGGTTCCACGATGACGATGTCGTCGCCGGTGCCGATGGCGGCGGCCAGTTGGTTGACCCAGTGCTGGTAGCCGGATGCGGTCAGAGCGTCAGCACCGGACAGCTTCCCGCAGCCATCGCGGTCGGGCAGGTTGTAGGCCACGATGACCGGGACGGTGTGCGTCCTGGCCGCCGCCAGCGTTACCTGCCTGGCCATCTGGATGTCACCTGGCTGCCCGGTGATCCAGGTCCCTGACGGTGTTCCGGTGATCGCCTTGAGCTCAGCGGCCTCAGTTGGGGTGCCACTGAACTTTGCCAGCGCGCCGGCGAACAGCGGGTTGCCGGCGTAGGCGTACAGCCGGGGAGTGGCCGCGTTTGGAGTCGAGCCGCAGGCGACCACGGAGAACACTGACGCCGCTACGCCGAGGATCAAAGCCAGCGCGCGCCACCCTGGGTGGCGATGCGACCGGGGCGCCGGCGTCACGGGACCCGGACCCAGTAGCCGGTGGATGGGATGCCCTTGGTGTTGGTGGCGGTGAGCATGTAGTAGCTCGGCGGCACCAGATTGGAGCTCGACGGCAGGGTTACCCTGAGCTCGTCGTGACCGGCCTGGGTGAAGCTGACCGCGATCGAGCGCTGGTTGACGTCGGTGACATGCGTGGGATTGTCGGGCCGCATCAGCCGCAGGTCCTTGATGCCGGCCGACGGCGACACCTTGATGAGGTAGCTGTGGCTCAGCTGCATGACTTTGGGCGCGGTCACGATGCGCGGGCGGGATCCCCGGAACATGTAGGGCGGGTAGTAGACGTCGATTTCCTGGTTGAAGGTCTGCGGCTGCGTGTCCTGCTTGTCTCCGTGCAGGGGATTGCCGCCCAGGGTGAGCACGCTCCCGTTCGGCAGCAGAATCCCGCCGGAATGGTAGTCCCGGCCGGTGATCGAGTCGGCGGCCCAGGAGAACGAATTGGTGGCCGTGTGGTAGATCCGGGTGTCGTGGTTGTCGCTGCCGTGTATCCCGCGGTAATACCTCGATCCACCGGTTACCAGCACGTTGTCGTCGGGCAGCAGCAGGGAGAGGGGGTTGGGGGGGGGCGGGGCCAGGTTCGGCCCGCGCACCCACTGCGGGTTCGGGGCCGAGATGTCAATCAGCGCTGTACGGGCCGTGGATGAGTTGGAATTACCGACGCCGCCGCCGCCCATGACCATGATCGTCTGCTTCTGGGCAGGCGGCAGCAGGACCGAGGCGCTGGTTTCCAGGTCCTTGGGATCCGGGATGCCCGGTACCGGGCGGAACGCGTTCGTCTTCACGTTCCAGAACCCCGGCGTGCGCCAGGCCGGCGTCGCCGGGCCGTAGCCGGAATTGGAACCGGTGAAGAACAGCTGCCCGCTCTCGGTCAGGAACGTCGCCGGATAGGTCGGAAACCCACGGGCCGGGCCCGCGGCCCAGGTCTTGGTCGCGGGATTGAACATCTCGCTGTTCATGGTCATCTGACCCTCGCCGTTGAGTCCGGAGATGGCCATGTCCATGCCGTTGCCCATCTCGGTCAGGGTCGGGTACCAGCGGGCGTAGTTCATCGAGTTGACCTTGACGTACCGGGAGGTCTTGACGTCGAAGATGTACGCGTCCTTGGTGCCGTGGAAGTCCTGCTGCTGCAAGGTCATGGGCGTGCCGAGGCCGTACAGCAGACCACTGGCCAGCGAGCCGATCAGGCCTGCCACCTGATATCGCCCGGCCGACGCCTCAAGGGATGCCTTGCCCTTCTTGACCGCATTGACCCAGACGTTCTGCTCGCTGGGGACGATGGCCGGCTGGCCGCCCTTCGCGCCCGGACGCTGGGCTGCGCGCGGGACCGTGAGCGCCGAGTCAGACGCAAACTTCATGCCGTTCGGGGCGGTGAAGATCGTTCCCTTCGGCAGCGTCCACGGCCGGGCGGGGTCG
The DNA here is from genome assembly GCA_964250865.1 of uncultured Streptosporangiaceae bacterium. Taxonomy (GTDB): domain Bacteria; phylum Actinomycetota; class Actinomycetes; order Streptosporangiales; family Streptosporangiaceae; genus Bog-532. The sequence continues at coordinate 25,607 of CAXUJF010000004.1, read as the reverse complement.
TTGTTGACGACCGTCATGCTGCCCCCGGCATAGACCGGATTCAGGTCCTCGTACTGGGCCGTTCCCCCGGCCAGGAGGATATTGCCGTCCGGTAGCTCGATATGGCCCGCGCAGAACAGGTCCCACGGCGTCGGGATGAATTGCTCTTTCATGGTCACGGGATTCAGCAGGAGGGTCTTGAACGTGCCGGCGTTGAAGAGCGCCTGATTGTTTCCCGACCCGGCCATGATCAGGACATCGCCGTTGTAGAGCAGGGTCGAATGGATGCCATTGACCCGGAACTTGGCCGGGATGTTCAGCTTGGTCCAGAGCCCGTACTTGGCTTCGTAAGCCGGCCGGGTGATCTGGTACTGGTGATACCAGTTCGAGACAGTCGCCCCTACCGTCGGTACGTTTATGCTCAGCACCCCGCCCGCCGCCAGGACCGCGAGCGAGATGCTCAGTATGCGGCGGGTAAGCCGCTTTCTGCCTGAACTGATCGAGTTGCCTTGCCTAGCCGGCGCGGATGAATTTGTCATCGCGGAAAGACTTCCTTTCGTGTCTCGGACGCGAGCTTCGCGCCTGGTTGCTTACGGGCGGCGCGGGCACGGTCAAACAGCCAGATACCGATGGGCGCGAGACATACCAGCAGGATGACGCCGGTCCAGGCCATCATCATGGGAAAGGGGCGCCGGTGGATAACCGCGAGGGCCAGCAGGATGACGGGCACGACCGCCCACATCAGCGAATACCGGAAGGTCCACAGGCGATCCGGGCTGGCGGTAGATCCCTTGGCGGTCACGTTGAACGAAAGCTTGCGCCTGAGCACCACCTTGATAAGGCTCCGGGCGTATATCGGGGCGGTGAGCGCCGACACCAGCATCCCGGAAAGGCCCGATGATCCGGTCGGCTCATGGGGGCTGACGTTGTGCCGCCGCATGAACCGGTACAGCAGGAATTGCATGGCCGCTACGTCGACGTAGTAGGTGAGCCACCAGCCTGAGTTGGTGCGCAAACTGGTGATACCGAACCCGAGGTAGCAGGCGCTTATGGTGATGCCCATGAGCCAGCCGATAGCGACCGACGGGTAGTAGGTCAGCATCAGGAAGTAATGCAGCATCGCGCCCGGCCTGAGCTTGAACCCGACCCGCCAGACCTGCCGGAGGATGGCGTCGAATGTGCCCGCCGACCAGCGGGTCTGCTGGCCGAAGAACTCCGTCCACGAACTCGGCCCCTCGCCCACGGCGACCAGGTCCGGCGTGTAGACCGACCGCCAGGCCTTGCCCGTCAGCTCGTTCTTGGAGGCGTGGATCCGCAGGCTCGTCGCCATGTCTTCGGTGATGGAGTCGACGTAGCCTTTCCTGATCGCGCTGACCCGGACGGCCGCGTTGGTGCCCACCAGCATCGCGCAGCCCCGGCGGTTGCCGGCGCGCTGGATAACGCTGTGGAACAAGTACTGAGCCGACTCGGCCCAGCGGGTGATCCGGTTATCCTGGTTGCCGTAAAACTGGGGGCCCACCACGAACGCCACGTCCGGGTCGCGGAAATAGCCGAGCAGCCGTTCGGCGATGATCGGGAGGGGCACGTGGTCGGTGTCGACGAACATGACCACGTCGTAGTCGCCGGCATGTTCCCAGAGCCACCGGTTGTGATTGCCGTGCTTGGTCTTGCTGGCAAAGATGCCCGTGTCGAGATCCAGGTGTCCTCGTCCCTTGCGGGTGAAGTGACGAATCCCGAGCCGCCCGCACATCTGCCTGACTTCGCTGGAGTCGCCCTCATCGAGCAGCCACACGTCGAGCTGGCCGCCGTAAACAATTTCCTTGGCTGCCTTCAGCGTTCGTTCCGCCATCTCGATCGGCTCTTTACCAGGGACGATGGTGGTCAGGAACGCGACCCGGAGCGTGGTATCCGGCTCCACCGGGATAGGGTCCCGGGCGGCCAGGCAGGCCCGGGATACGGTGAGCACGTTCATCAGCAGGAACAGCTGCATGATGATCGAGCCGAACGCCATCCCCACGAGCAGGAGAATGTAGGCGTCGGCCGTGAGCGCATGCCCTGTTGACGGCGCCAGCCAGACGCCGAGATGAGGATGGTGGGACTGGAAGATCAGCCAGTAGATGAACCTGACGTCCACCAGCGCCAGGACCAATGCGATAAGCCTGGTCGTCACCCATTCACGCCGGCTGCGGTGGATGCCGCGGTACTGGACGCGGTAGGGCTCGCCCTGAGGAGGCCGGGTCAGCGGGCCGGCCAGGCTGGTGAACCGCTCATAGTCGACGCCAGAGGCCGCCAGGCCGTCATCCAGTGGGGCGCGAGTGCCGCCGACCGCCATGTAACGGCGCGGGCGAACCAGCATTTCCGGCTCGGCCTCCGGCTGGGGGTCTGGCATACCCGGCGCCAGCTCCGTGGTACGACCGAAGGTCACCGCCGCCGGTGTCATGATGCGTCCTCTGCAGGCCACATTGGTATTTCCAGGTTCAGTCGGTGCATGTGGCCCAGCCTGCTTCCCGTGAGTAACCAGGAAGGGTGCCGCATAGTTGCCGCTTGGTAGTAGCGTGACCGGGCATTTCGGCGTAATCCGGCTTATATGGACGTATCACCGGGCAGATTAATGGCGGTCGTGCGGCACGCCACCAAACCCCGGGCCTGCGAGTACGGGCACGAGGAAATGAGCGGCTGGTACCGGGAACGCGATCTCCTGCCGAAGGTCACCGAGGAGATCATCACCGAGCACATGCCACTGGACGCCATCGGGCAGCGGGTGATGGAAGACGTCGGACTCGTCGCTTGAACGGCATACCGCCGTAATGCGGGGATGCCCAGTTCGGGCGCACAGACGATTGTGCAGAAAGATCAGAAGGGGCGTTCGAGCTCGGGGAACATTGGGTAGTGACGAGTGTTCAGCGTGGCGATTTCCAGTCCTTCGGTGAGGGCAGTCGCGGCGATCAGATAGTCCCCCAGGCCGATCCCGGAATGGGATCGGCGATACTCCTGCATAAGCGTCGATGCTCGCCACGCGACCTGTTCGGTGACCTCGAACCGCTGCATGCTGCCGAGCAGCCGCATGACCTCGCGACGTTCCGGCGGCCGCATCCCTCCGGCGATCTCGGCCAGGCTCACGACGCTGATCGCGAGCGGCCCGGAGGATTGGCGTGCGCGCACGAGCCAGTCCCGGGCCGCCGCCTTACCGCGCAGGTGATCGATGAGCACATCGCTGTCGATCAGGATCACGCGTCAGCCAGTCCGTCCAGATAGTCCATGCGCTGGTCCGGCCCACGGGAGAATGCTTCCTGCCCGGCGAGGATCCCGAAGGACCCCTCGATCGCGGCCACGTCGGCCGCGAGGTCGGCGCCAGGATGGCCGCCGATGGCCCGGTCGATCAGCTCGCGGATGAGCTCAGCCCGGGAAACGCCCTCCGCTTCGGCGGCCCGGTCCAAGGCGGCAGCCTGACCCTCGGCGAGGTAAATGTTCGTGCGCTTCATACACCACAACATACACCAGTGTTCTCGCTGCTCACCGGTTGCGGTAGGCGCTCGAGCTGACGATGGGGTGGACCTGGAAAGCGGTGCAGATACGGAGCTTGCTAACTACTGACGTGGACACCTTCTGATCGGGCGAGGTGACCAGTAGCCTGGTCGCCGCCTGACCCGCACAGGCGGTGCCGTCGGGGGCGTTGTCTTCCGCCTCGGTGACCGCGTACGCGGACTGGCCCGGGTCGAGCACGACGCGCGTGACCCGGCCGCCTGAGCTACTCATGAACCCGGTCGGTGTGCGTGCCGCGTTCGCCACCACGTGACCGCTGGCGGTGGCCGCGGCCACCCCCGGATATCCCTGCGCAAAACAACCGGCCTGACCGACGTTGGTGAACTCGAGGCCCACGGCCACGTGGCCGGTCGCCCCCTCGGCGTCCGTCTCACTGATCCGCAGCTGGCCCGCACCGCATTCGGGGACGGCGGCACCCGTGGCCCGAGGGCCGCCCGCCGCGCTGGTGCCGGAACCGCCCCGGGCGACGGGAGCTACACCAGCGGACGTGGCCGCCGCGCGGCTGGACGGTGCGGCAGCGGTCGCGGCCGGTGACGCCGCGCCCTGCGGTGTCCCCCCGGACGAACAGGCGGCCAGCGTCATCGCGAAACCCGCGACCATCGCGGCCTGCACGGCAAAGGTGGTCCACAATCTGTAGCGGGACTTCATCGCGTGAGCTCCTTCATCTGCGGCCGTTCGGCGCGGACGGACTCTGAGACGATGAACGGCCCATTATGGTTGGGCATGCGCGGCAACAGCCACACGAGCCGGCCGCGATGATCATGGCCGGAGTCGGCCGCAGCGGAACCGCGCTCCGCTCGCCGTACTGATCCGGTTCCCGCCGACGTCCACGGCGGAGGCGGGGTCCAGCGGCCAAACCCGGACTACCTGCTTTCTCGCGGCCCGGTGGAAGCGGCTCCGGTCCATGGTTGAGCGGTGAGGCGCTGGCCTGCAGCACCTTGAGCCGGCATACCGAATCGGCCCCGGAGTGACGAGCAGTCCCTGGACCTATCGACTAGCAGGCCGTCACCGGCGATGCCGTCGGCCACTCACTTTCTCTAGATATCTAGACATCTAGACGTCGGCCTGGCAGGTTGTACGGCATGTCCGATCGTCAACAGTTCAACGTGACACTGCCCCCCCAGCTGGTACGCCAGCTCAAGTATCAGGCGATCGACGCCCAGCTCTCAGCCTCACATCTGGTCGAACGCATGCTCCGCAACCAGCTAGCAACTCAGGAGAACGGCATGACTGATCTGTCTTTGCAGCCCATGGTTCACGTAGCGGATATGGCGCCCGCCGTGGCGTTCTACGAAGCTCTGGGCGCTGAGATCATGCACGGCAGCCGCGACGGCGACTTCGTCATGCTCAGGATTGGCGCCGCCCAACTGTCGCTGCTGGCCCATCCGCCGAACCCCGAGCAAAACGAAGGAAGCGTCGAGCTGAACTTCGAGACCAGTCGCGACCTCACCGACATCGAAGCCACCCTGCGCGGCGCCAACGTCGAGATCGCGCAGTCGGTCACCGACGAAGGATTCGGCCGGCAGCTGCAAGTCACATCACCCGACGGCCTGCTCATCAAGATCAACCAACTCGAGCCAGGTCTCTACACCTGACCGATCAGTCACGGGGCGGCGGTCCCGCTGCCTTCCGCCTAGTTCGCAGATGGTCACTCGCCACTGCTGGGCGTCCTAGGGCAGTGCGTAACGGCGCTGGTCGGCGGCATCCACCCGACAGTGAGCAGTGCTGATGTTCGGTGCTGTTGCCAGCCTGCGCGGCTTGGGTCATCTTGTGCGTCCAGGCGATCGGGCTCAACTGCGCCAGTGCAGGATGTCGCTCAGGTAGGCAACGGCGAGCAGCTCTCTACCGCCCGACCTCACAGCCGATCTCCTCCTGCACCTCGCGCGCCGCCGCCGTCGACGCGTCCTCCCCGTCGTCGACGTAGCCGCCTGGCAGGTCCCGTACCCATCGATCCATCTCGGCGCTGGCGTTTCAGATTCCGGGCCGCAGGCGGCCTGCCGGACCGTGGGCGACGGTCACGTCCAGTAGAGGATGCGGCAGGACGGCAACCGCTCGGCGATCTCGTGGTGGAACCAGGACCGCAGCTCGGCCATCGTGGCCGCCGTATAGACGTACTTCACCGCGCCGAACTTGCCATGCTTGCGGCTGCGGGAGGCCTCATCCATTTCCAGTTGCGTGCGGGGGTACCAGCCCAGCAGCACGTCCTTGCTGCCCGGGGTGAACCGGTGAGTGATCAGCTCGGCGGTCAGATCGAGTGCAGGAACGCCTCGAACCGCCTCGGCAATGTTGTTCAGCAGTTCGCTGTAGTAAGTCCGCCAGTCCGGAACCGTGATGATCGGCGCGATCGTGACACCGACCGGGTAACCGTCCTGGGCCAGACGGCGCAGCGCGGTGAGCCGATCCTGCAAGCGGCTGGTGCCGCCCTCCACCCGGGTCGTCACCGGACGGCAGTTGACACTCAGCCGCACCCGGGTACGCCCGTGGTGCGGCAGCCCGATAAAGCCTTCCACGTCATCGAACTTCGTCGTCCAGCGCAGCTGCACCGGGGCGTCCCAAGCGCCGAAATACTCCACGGCCCGCCGCCAGCTGCCGGTCAAGTGCTCCAGCGCCAGCGGATCCGTGTAGCAAGACGCTTCAAACGTGGTGCCCTCATCGCGCCGCGCCTCCCGGCGGCTGGTGATCGTGCCCCGGCCCACGTAGTCCCGCAGCCCGGCCAGGATGTCGTCGAGGTCGGCGTACACCCGGGTCACCGGCGGCCCGGACAGCGAGCCGGCCAGATAGCAATACTGGCAGTGCGCCGGGCAGCCCTCGGCCAGATCGAACCGCCAGTCTGCGCTGGGCGCGATCGGCTGCAGCCGGCGGCGCGACGGCGGGCTCACCACGATCGCCAGGGTGGCCTTGGCCCGGGCGTACGTCTGACGGTCGTTCTCCCCGCGCAGACCGGTGAGCCGGTTGCCGCGCAACCGCTCCACCTCGATGCCCTCCGCCTCGACCAGCGCCATGATCCGCCGGCCGTGCGGATGGTCGTAAGCCGCCGGGGTGGCCACGACCCGCTTCGGCGTCCACCGCCGGGGCGGCCGCGAGGGAGGCGCGACCGCAGCGAGATCATGGATGGCAACCCCTTCCCCGCTGGCACTGTGCGGCGCGGCCGGCATCCCGGCCGCCAATGGCTGCGACACGTCAACCGAGTCAAACGACATTTGCTGTGACTACCCTGAGCTGCATCGATCTACCGTCCCGCAGACATGACACAGTGCGGCGGCGTGACCGTCCGCAGCGGCCGGGCCATGACCATGCGCTGGATCGGGTTGGTGCCTTCGGTCGCCACGGGCTAACGCGGCAGCTGGGAAAGCGTCGTGATGGCCGAGATCATGGCGGTGGGCGAGCCGTCGATCGCGGTGCAGGACGGGAGGTAGGACCTGGCCCCAGGCAGCCACGCGGAACGGGGCACGTGGCCTGGGCGCCCGGGGGGGCCCACCCGGAGACGTACATACGGTTCGGGGCAGTGAGTGCTGCTGCCGACCGGCTCGTCACTGGCCGCCACCACCGCGTAGGCGGAATCTCCTCGCCGGAGCACCACGACCGGCAGCGGGGCAGCGTAGCGCCAGGCGCCGAACATGGTCGACTCCGCGTGCTGCGCAGAGGTGGCCTGGCCGGCCGCCGTGAGCGCCACCACGACAGGCCAGCCGGTCATACGGCACGACCTGCGGCCTTCGTCGGTGAATTTGAGGTAGCCACCCGCCTGGCCGCCCAAGGCTCCGGTGTCAGTGAGAGTGACGCTGAGCGCAGTGGCCGGGCAGGCGGCGACGACGGCCGGAGGCGAGGACTCGCCGGCCGCTGAGGGCGAATCCGGCGACTTGGCCGAAGCCGCCGACGTTGCGGTGGGCGAGGCGCCCGTGGAGGCCTGGCTGCCGCACGCGGTCACCGCGAGGCCGCACGCTGCGACGGCGAGCACGCCCGTAACAGCGGCGCGGCCCCGGCCGGCGATGAGCCGGTCACGGAGCGCTGGTCGCGCTGCGGGCTCACAGATCAGCTGGAATTTCATGACGTCCCCCTCCATTGCCCGCGGGCTTACCAGCCCGGGCTAGCGATGCGCTCATCCGGCCGGGACCAGCCGGCGGTGCCGTCCCGGCCAGGCGGCCCGGCATGGTGATGGCCCGGTCCGGCCAGGTCACTTCGGGTGTTCGGCAGTCCCGCACTGATACGTGCACAGCAGGTAGCGGACTGTTTACCGCGTGATTAACCTGGAATATCACGGTCTGGCTGGGCCGGCCATCGGCCGGCGTGAACCAGAACTCGTCGCTGCATCCGGTCCGCCGGTGCCGGACTACAGGGTTGAACGGGCCAGCCGAGGCAGCCATCGCGGCGTACGTCTCGTACCCGGCCAGCGTGCCGAGCATGGCCCGCGCCCGGCGCAGCAGCGGCCGCCGGCAGATGGGCGTGCGCATGGGCCTGCGCACGCTCAGCGCAGCCAGGGCAGTTCCGCCGGCGATGAAACCGGCCACGAACCAAGCTGGCTGCGAAAGCACCGAGGCACCGGGCCGCAGCAGGGCGTTCGCGACGCCCGCGCCGGACAGCAGGGCGCCGCGCGCGACCGAACCCCAGGTGACCGGGTCCGCCGCCGTTTCTGCCGGCTCGCGCCACCGGATACAGCCGCAGCCGCCCGGAATTCGCTTGACGAGCACATATCCAAGCAGAGCGCAGAAAATGGCCCCGAGAACGGCCATGCTGGCCCCCCCTGCTGCCGGATATGCACCGCTACAGATGAGCACGCCTATCGTGCACTCCACGCCACCGGCGGCCCAGGTGAGGTGCCGCCACCACCGCCGCGGCATCCGCAGTGCCCGCCTGACGGCCGTGGTGTCATCGAGGCCGCGTGCGCCGCGATACAGCTTGCCTGCCCCGGCCACGGTGAGGGTCGCGCCGCAGCTGACGGCAAAGCCGGCGGCGACGGACGCTATGACCTGACTAATGCTGATCACCCAGCTCGGTCTTTAGGGGTATGACCGAACGCGGAAACAGTAGTCGGCCGTATTGAATCCCGGGGCGCCCAGATCAAGATCGACATTTGCCGAATAATGGCACGGAGTCTGCTCCCCGAACTGCCAGAGCTTCGTTGGCACCGTTGCGCATTCCTCGGGGTTCCAGCGGGGCGGCCGGGCCAGGCTGCCGCAGGGTTCACTCTCGTTCGACCAGATGGCGTGGGGCACCTCCACACCATGCGCCTTGGCAATGGTCGAGCAGTTGGGGTAAGGCGCGTGCGGGTTGCAGTACAGGCCGGGGTACAGCGGATAGGTGCCATGACCGCCAAAGTTGTAATCGGCTATATAGCTCGCCCACGCGTTCCAGTAATTTGAGCTCAGCGAGGTCGAATACTCCTGGTCGAGCCAGCAGTAGAGCTGATGGTTGGCCGGCAGCTCGAGCGGGCCGACCGCGTGGTAGGCGGATAGCATGGCTGCCGCGAAAGCCTGCGCGTCGGCCTGCCCTTCCGCCGCGGAGCCACTGAGCCGGGACTGCGTGGGTGCGGAGATGCAGCCCACGTGCGGGCCTCCGCTGTCCCAGGCTCCCTGGCTTTCCCCGACAGGATCGTCGTTGAAGAGTTCAGCGGCTGGCGACGGGGTGAAGTAGCGAATCCAGAAGTTCGGGCTCCGGCCGAATTCAGCGTGCGCCGACTCGTAGGTGTTTTGTATTCGCCCTGCGGTGTCATATCCCGTCATGCGGCATCCTCCGTGGGGGTTACGTACTTAGGTGCTCCGGCCCGTCAGAAGACGGCCGACACGTAAAGGCTGGTATCCGCGGTTGCGAGCGGGGTAAGGGAGGGAGAGAAGAACGCGAGCCGCGGACTCTGCGGCCGCACCGCGAGCAGGGTCCCGCTGGGCAGCTGGTAGAGCCCGGCGTAATGGCGCCCCTCGCTGTAGGTCGCGGTGAGCCGGCCAGAAGCTACCTCGTAGGCGGAGAGGCCACCGGTGGCTGCCGGGCCGAGAACGTAGAGGGTGTCCCCTTCGGGGGAGAGCACGGCCTTGTCCCAGGGTGCGCCGAGCGGTGATGCGGGGGCCGGGAACTCGACCTGGGCGTTGATATCAAATGAGCGCGCAGGATCGGCGATCACGGCGATGCCGTCCCCCGGCTTGGCCATGAAGACCGTACCGTCCGTACGGGCCCGCATGGTGACGGCGCTCGGCTTGGCCCGGCTGCGGCTGAACGCTGCGACGCCCAGCTCGGTCACCTCTCCGGTCTGGGCGGAGCAGACTTGGACGTCGCGGCCCCTGACCAGCCGGGCCACGTCACCGGTGGGCAGCGCCAGAGCCGGTTCCCCACCTGGCCACGGCGCGGGAGCCTGAACCGAGAACCTCGCCGTTCCCGAGCCCAGCGCGAACGCGCTCACCCGGGACAGCGGCGCCCGGGCCCGGATCTCGGCCGGGTCGCCTGGCTGCGGCTCCCGCGTGGTCCAGAGCAGGAGATCCGAGCTGGTGGCGACCGCGGTGGACAACGCCAGAGCCGGATCGTCGGACAGATGGAACGGCCCGGTGATGACGCCGCTGTCCTGATGGAAATAAGCGAGCGCATGACGTGACCGCCAGGTGGTCGCCCAGCGGGCGATCGTGCCCCCGGTACGGGCATCCCGCTTGGCCACCAGGCGGCGGGCGACGGGGACGGTAATGGCCAGGACCACGGGCATGATCGCCGAGCCAGCGGCGAAGACCGGTGTCACCAGGATGTTCGCATCATTCGGGACGCCGGCCAGGGTCACCGACCCCTGCTGGGCGACCACAGCGGAGGCGGAGTGGAGCAGGGTCAGGGTTACTTTCGCCCCGGCGGGCACCATCTCCACAGTGGCCAGGGCCATCAGGGTCTGGTCCGGCGATGAGACCGGCGCGGCCGCCAGCCCGGAGGCCACGGGAACCGCCTGCGGCGACGACGCAGTCCTCGACACCGGGGATTTCGCAGCAGCAAGGGATCCGCTCGGCGCCGACCCCGGGGCAGGTGTTCCGTAAACGAATGCGAACCGGGAGGTGATCTTAGCTGACGTGATGGGCCGGGTATCCGAACGGCCGCCCAGGTCCGGCAGTGCGAGGAGGGCGCCGGCGCCAGCCCCGCTCACCAGTACCTCGCGGCGACTGAGCCCCCGCTCATAACGGTCCATCTTGGGGGAATCGGCTATCATTCCCCGCTTTGGCCAACGCACAGTCATATGCCCCCGCATGCATACCTAATTGCTTTCTAAAGACGGAGTCCCGGCGTCTTCTTAATTCCCAAGGGCAAATTACTCTTATCGAGCGCTAGGTAACAGCCCATCGGTGCTTATAAAGGCGTGCCGTACTGGTCGATCATGATCTCCACGCCACTACTTTAGCGGCCTCGTCACCCAGGACCCACTAACGCCGCTATGACACGCCGCCGCCTTTGCTATCACCGCCGGGTTGGCCGGACGGCGCAGGACACCGGGCTGACTTGGCCCGCGATGGCTAATTCTGATGCACCGGATATCTCACTATCAGACCCTTTTTCAGAGGCAACCTGAATTCAGCCCTTGAGCAGCTGGCGGGCCATGACCACAGTCCGGCCGACGTTCACGACAGCAGGGATCTGCTATGACTGCCAAGTGAGTGGTACGCTAATGGCATGCAGTCAACCATAGACAAGGCAGGGCGACTGGTTATACCCAAGGCGCTGCGGGACAGCCTCGGCCTGGTGCCCGGCGAGGTCGAGATAACCCCGGACGGAGCCGGCCTGCATATAGAACCGCTGGCCGACGACCGCCTGGCGGACGAAGACGGCCTGTTCGTCATCCCGGCCGCTGACGCCATCGTCAGCGACGACCTCGTCCGGATGCTGCGCGATGCCGACCAGCGATGACAGGCCGCAACTCCTGATCGACACCAGCGTCGCCGTCGCCCTCGCGGCCGCCGGGCACGAACACCATCAGGCCACCCGGAAGGCCATCGGCGACCGCAGCTGCGGGCTGGCCGGCCACGCGGCCTTCGAGACCTTCTCCGTGCTGACCCGGTTGCCGCCGCCAAACCGGCGCACCCCTGCCGCCGTGTCAAAACTGCTCGCGCACAACTTCCCCGGTTCGTGCTTCCTCAGCGCCCAGGGTGCGCAACAGCTCCACGCCAGGCTGGCATCGCTCGGCATCGCCGGCGGCGCCGTCTACGACGCCCTCGTCGCTGCCACGGCAGCCGAACACGGGATCACGCTCGCCACCCGCGACCGCAGGGCCGCCGCAACCTACCGCGCCCTGGACATCGGCTTCGAACTGATCAACTGAACCGGCCGTACCACGGATTCAGCACGCGATTCGTGCTCGGCCGGCACCGAAATGCTCATCGCCAACGCCGTCGGCAACGCTACGACGCCCCCCAGCCGATGACTCGACCCTCGGCCCCCAGTGGACGATCCCCTGCGTCGCCTGGACCGGGGCGCGGGCGACGTTGCCGAAACGGCGCCAGAGTCATCGGCGGGCCGTCACGACCGTCCGGCTGAGGCGACCGGCTCATCCCGCAGACCGATCGTCAAGCGGCACGCCTGCGTCGTGAGCGGATCACCAGGGCGCTTCCGTGGCCAGCGCTGTCGCCTGCGCGTAGTCGCCTCTCGTTGCAGCGGCGACGAGGGCGGGGCGCACAGGGCGTATTGCCGCAGTCTTCGTCTCTTCATCCCCGCAAGCCGAACCCGAAGCCCCGTAGCCATACAGAACGCCGACCGGCGCCACGGTCGTGCAGGTAGAGCCAGAACTGTCACCGCTGGCCACGGTCCTGACAAAAGCTAACCCCAGCAAGATCAACGCGGCGCTGTACTAGCTACCGGCCGCTGGGCCCTGCCACACCTTCACGTCAAGCCACAATTGTACAGGGCAGGTCCTTTGGATCAGCTTCGAGGACCGGGTAATGGCTCCAGCTATGCTGATTGGTCTAGACCAGGGTGGACCCAGGTATCAGCACAAATTCAGCACGGGGTCCGGGTGCAACGGGAAATAACCGGTACTATTCGGACAAACGACACACAAGCTAAAGTGTTCTACTCGTCCGTGGTACGGCCCGCCATGGACCAGGCGTCTTGGTAAAACCGCAGCTCAACGGCCCAATATTAGCCCTTCAGCAGCTGGCGGGCCATGACCATGCGCTGGACCTGGGTGGTGCCTTCGTAAATATGGGTGATCGTGGATCACCGGGCAGTTTCCGCAGGTAAGTCGCGCGTTCGATGGCTATCGGCCAGCACGGATTCAGCATCCGATTTAGCGTCCGGCCCGAACGCGGGTCTGGAACCCTGCTGTACCTGCCGGTGGCGGCCGGCGCGGCGCGAGTGAGCTGTCCGACGCACTCCAATGACCGGGCGGCACCGCCGCGCAACATCCCGGCGCCTGGACCCGGCTGTCGGACTGGGTGCCCGGGCCTGGTCTGCACTGGACGACGTGCCGCAGACCGCCCAGTGCGGCACCGCAACTCCGCTGGATGAGAAACCGCGACGCTACGGTCCCGGAGTGGCGCTCCCGCGGGTCAGGGCGAACGGACCGGGCCCGGACGGCGTCAGATGCCCACCCAGTTGAAGGTTGGCTGGCCGTCGGACGAATCGACGAATGAGTCATAGAGGCCGTTGGGGATGTTTGAACCCGACGGGACGGCGGTCACGTCGACGCCGTGGCTGGTGCCGCCGCCGTCTTGCTGGCCACCGGCACTGATGCCGACGCTGTTCATCGTGACGCTCAGCAGGTACACCCGGCCGTTGGTGCCGCGGTACGCGAGCACGCCGCCTCCGCCTGGCTGGTTGTAGGAGAGGGTCAGCCCCAGGTCGTCGATGGACTTGTACTGGCAGAAGCAGGTGTGGTGGGTGAGGGAGACCGAGCCGGTGTACTGCCCGGCCCACAAGTTCTGCCCTGATCCGGTGCCGGGCCAGGCGACAAAGATATTGCTGCCGTCGGTGGTGAGCGTGGGTCCGGCGGTGGCGGTATCGGTGAGCGTGACGGTGCCTGAGGTGGAGGTCGAGCAGAGGTTGGACGAGAGCTTGAGGATGTTGACGTGCTGCGCCGAGTCGGTGCCGGTCCAGGCGAGGTAAACGGTGCTGCCGACGCCGATCAGGTACGGCGAGTGGTGTGAGTACTGGTTGAGGGCGATCTCACATGACAGCGTCTTGGTGCCGACGTAGTGCCCGAGGATGATCCGGCCGTTAACATTGGACCAGGCCGCGAGGATCTGGTCGCCCGCGTATCCCGGGACGCTCGCCGCGGTCACCGATGGGCCGGTGCCCGCGTAAGTCTGCTCGCCCGTGATCGTGTTGATGCTCGCCCAGCCGTTGAATGCCCCGGACGAGTCGAAGGCCAGGGCGCCGATGTTGAGGCTGTGGCCCGTATCGGTGCCGGCCCAGCCCACGTACAGGGTGCCGCCGGCGTAGGCGATGCCCGGGCGTGCGTCTGAGGACTGGCCGAAGGTGAAGGCCTGCGCCGGGGTGGCCACCGTGAGGGCGGCGAGGACGGCCATCACGCCGAGCGCGCTTGCGATCCGGTAGCGGCCGGCTCGCCCTGCCAGCGCATTGACCGCGCGGCGGACGGCAGAGATGTCGCTGTTACTCATTACCTCGTGCTCCGTTCCGTGATTCGGGGCATGCCGGGGCAGGTCAGCAGCCGGTCTGGGTAAAGGAGATCGCGTCCGCCGCGGTGTATGTCGCCGTGCTCGGGCCAGTGTCGTTGAGCGTGACGGTGATCTTCCCGTCGCCTCCCGTGGTCAGCTTGGGGTTGTTCTGGAAGACCGTCCATCCCGTGCTCGTCGCCTGGTCGATGGACGTGGTCACGGCTCCGGTCGCCGTACGCAGGGTGTATGCCGCGCTGGTGTTATTGGCGTAGTTGTTGGGGACGTAGGCCCTGGCGGTGTAGCAGGAGTTCGCATTGCCAGCGAAGGTCCAGGTCGCGGTCGAGACCGCCGTGGCGCCGTCGGTGTGCGTCCACAGTTCATGGTTGGCGTAGCCGTGCCCGATCTGGTAATACCAGTCACCGGCCGTGGAGAAGGTACTCGAGGAGGATCCCGGTCCAATGATCGTCGGGCTGTAGGTGCTGCCGAAGGCGTTAGCAGCGCCGTTCTCCGGCAGGCAGGAGGGATTGAACACGTAGGCGATAGCGTCCGCGGCGACGAACTCCCCCGACGGCCCACTGTTGAATAGCTCGACGGGGAGGGTGCCGTCGCTGTAAGCCTGGAACGTTCCGATCCATGCGAACTGGTTGGTGTAGGCGTTGTCGTCGATCTGCGGGTAGAACGGGCCGTAATAGGCGTCGTTGCTCCAGTACGAGGCCCCGGGGTCATCGGAGTAGTTGTCCGGGACGTAGAGCGAGACGTCATAGCAGCCGAAGGGCACCAGATGGGCCGGTGACCACGTCGCATTCTTCGCCGGGGTCGCGGTGCCGGTCGTCGTGGAGTACCGCTCGTTGCCGAAGAAGCCGTGGCCGGAGTCGCCCGACCAGCTCCCCAGCAGCGAAGACGGTGCCATCACCGGGGAGACGTCCCCCTCGGCTGAGCAGCTGGCCTGCTGCCAGAACCGCATCGCGTCCGCGGCCACGTAGAGGCCGGTATTGCCGCGGTCGTCGATGACAACTGACAGTCCTGCGCCGCTGCCGTTGGTTTTGAAGACCCCGAGCTCTGACCAGTCGTTGGTCTGCGCGTTTTCATTCACGCTGGCGTAGGAGGCGCCGGTCGCGTCGCGCACCGTGTAGATGGCCGTCGGATTGTCCGAATAGTTGTCGGGGACAAACGCGTCCACGCGGTAGCACGTGTTCGCCGCGAGGCCGGACGGCGCCCACGTTGCGGTGGAGACGGCGGCCGGGCCGTTGGCGTGGGTGTACTCCTCGTTGCCGAGCAGTCCGTGTGCGGGCTGCTGGTACCAGACATTGCTTAGGCTGAACTGGCCGCTCGCGGAGCCGGGGCCGACGACCTTGACGTTCTGCGGCGCGCCGTACACCGGGGAGGCTGGTTTGGGATCCGGCGGCAGCGGGTTCCCGTTCGCACCGAGTGCCGCGCCGTCGCCGATGTGGACGAAGCCGTCAGGCCACGGCACGGTGATGGTCCGGTTGAAGCTGGTCACGCTGCCCCCGCCCGGCGGCAGGTTGAACTTCGAGTACTGGCCGTTGCCCAGCAGGTTGTAGTTTTCCACCGTTATCGAGCCGTCACTATAGACGTCGGTGACGTAGGCCACGTGGCCGACTGGCCCGAGGTGCCCGTTGTTCCATACGGCCATCGCCCCGGGCACCGCGATCGAGTTCACGGTCCAGCCGTGCTGCGGCGCGGTCACCGACCAGTCGCCGGCGTTGCCCCAGGTGTTCTGGTTGATGTTGGAGACGCCCGGATAGGGCGGTGCCCACCCGGGGGCGGGGAAGATCGAGGGCAGCGGATGGGCACCGGTGCCGTAAAGGTTCTCGTAGGCCTTCCACGCGGCGAACGAGTCGCACTGACCGTAGTATTCGGCCCACGGATCGGTGCCCTCGTTCTGGTGGTCGAACAGCCCGATCGTCTCCCACGGGTAGTCGTTGCCCGCGTGCTTGGCGTGGCCGACGGTGAAGGTACTCGCGGGTGGCGGCGGGAGGAGAGCGACGATCTCGGCGAGCGACGCCGGCTCCGGTTGCGGCGCGCTGTACAGGACGTTGAGATCGCCGATTCCGCCGTTGCAGGTGCCCGTCTCCGTCGTGCAGACGTGCGCCAGCGTCATCGCCGACGAGCCGTCATTGAGGTAATACGGGGAGGTCAGGCAGAACTCGGTGGGGATGGTGATCGTGCCGACAGTGCCGATCAGCGGGACGTCGATGTTCAGCGTCCAGTTGCTGGAGTCAAGGTCGAAGCACGAGTTCGCCTCGTGCGCGTAGGTGGTGCCCTGCGCCGGGACCGACGTGTAGGCGGTTGGGTTGGCGGGATCGGTGTTCACGTCGAACCCGCCGTACATGATCTTGAAGTCGGCTGGCATCCCCATCTGAGAATCCGCGTTCACGACGCCGTCGGTGTCGGGCAGGGCGTACGTGGTCCCGCCAGAGGTGTACGTGTTCAGCGCGCCGGGCTGGTTGAAGTTGATGCAGGAGGTCAGCGCTCTGCTCGCGGCCGAGCACTGCGTCGAGGAACCCATCAGCGCCCAGTAGGCGTCATCGCCGCCACGAGGCAGCCCGGCGGCCTTCAGCGCCGTCAGCAGTTTACTCGTGTGCAGGGTCTTGTCGACGGTCGAACCGTCCTGGGCGATCCCGGTGACCTGGCACACGCTCGCGAACCCGGCGCAGCTCGTCATCTCGGTGATCTCCTCGCCGGGACTCTGGATGTTGTAGATCGCGGCGTTGGTCCCGGTTAGGCCCTGGTGCGGGGTGCCGACAGTGATGACCCGCCGGATCTTGAGCGCGATTCCGGGGTATCCGCGCGTGTTGCCCGAGCCTGAGAAGGCTAGCGCGGACCGCACGACCAGGCCGCCCATGCTGTGGGCCACCACGTCGACGGGTGTGCCTTCAGTGATGTTGACGTCGTAGACGTACCAGGCGAACAGGCAGCCGAGGTATTCGATCGAGGAGTTCCCGAACCCGTCATCGGCGGGGGCGCCCGTGCTGTCCAGGTCGTGGGCTTTCGCGCAGTCGCCCGCGTGCCTGCCTCCTTCGGTGTCCCTGACGTTCACGAAGCAGTCGCCGCCGTTCGCGATGGTGGCGTCGTTCGTGGTGACGTTCCCGTGCGTGTGGTACTGCGAGCTGTGGCTGCCGTCCGCGTAGTAACCCACGGTTCGCACGTCGGTGTATCCCTGGGCATGGAAGTAATCCACCGCCGTTACGGCCCCGGCCCCGGGATCGTTGGTGTCGATCGAGGTGAACGCCTTGCACGAGTCCGTCCATCCGTGCACCAGGAGCAGGGGCATGGTGGAGCGGACGGCCGCCCCGGCGGGCGGCGCCGCGCTGACGGACGCAGCGCCCAAGCCCAAGCCCAGCAGGGCGAGCGCAGACAGTGCGGCGATGAAGTGGCGTACTGACCGCTTGACCCCGGACAGATCGGCGAGCAGTGTTGCTGCACCCCAGTAGCGCGGTCTGAACACGAGCACTCCTCGGTGCGCAGCACCATGTCGATTGATCTGACCAGAACGAATCCGGCCCAGGCGCTCTGCATCCGCTTCCCCGAGCCCCCGCGGAGTGACTGTCCCCGGTGGGCTCAGGTGTAGCAGGGAGCCAGCGGGGCCTTCCACCGCCCGGCAGGCCCACTGAACAAAATTGAAGAATTGGTGATGTTCAGCGGCCAGCGAGTCCTTCTCACCAGCCCGTCAGTGTGGTGGTATATGACGGGCAGCCGCTTGAAGCCAACAACTGTGAACAATGACCGAGTTGCGCATCCCCCAGCGGGCACCCGGGAGGACGGAATGGCCGGCCGCAAACGCGCCCCGCTGGCGGGCACCGGTGAGCAGGCGGAACTGGCTCAGCGGCTCAGGGACCTGCGGGACGCCAGCGGCCTGACTCTGCGGCAACTGGCCGGCAAGTCCGGGTACTCGGCTGGAGCCCTGTCTCACGCGGAAAGCGGCCGTGGCGTCCCCTCCTGGGAGCTGGTCGCCGCGTTTGCACAAGCCTGCGGCGCGGATCCAGTGCCATGGCGTCATCAGTGGGAGCTCGCACGAGCGGCCCCGGCCCTACCGGAGCACGCGGTAGTGCCCATGCCGGCTGCGCCGTCAGCGGTGCCCCCTCAGCGGGCGCACCCGCTACGCCCTCGCAGCGGTCGGCACCTCATCGCGGGTGCGGCCGTAGCTGTGATCACGGCGTCAGTGGCGGTGCTCGTCTGGCCCATCGAGGGCCGGGCGCACCATGCGACCCTGGCCACGGCTGAGCCGCCGGCCCGAGCCGCCAGCGTGGCGCGGGACGACACCGACCCCTACGCCGACGGGTGCAAGCCGGACGAGAAGCGGCTGGACGCACAACCCGTGTACCGGGAGAACGGAAAACTGTTCGGCACAATCTTCCTCGTCTACTCACGCGCCTGCCAGGCTGAATGGGGATATCTCACCGCGCCGAACTCCACCCGATGGACGATCCACATCAACACCTACCGAATCCCCGGCAACAGCCGCACGCAATGGCATTTCTCCAGCGATGAAGCCATCGGCTCGTGGGGGAATGTGCTGTCCACGAAGCACGGCTGCGTTTACGCCGAGGCATATGTCACGGACCAGAATAGCCGAGGCCCACAAGCACGTACCGCCTGCATTCAGCCATGACACACGTACTGAGCTGTTCATCTGACTTCGCCGACGACCTTGTCCATCAGATCAGCGCGCTCTTACGTCCTTTATGAGCTGCCTGGCCAGGACGAGGCGCTGAAATGTCCGATCAATTGTGGATGAGTGCGCTGGATGGGGCGGCCTGAGCGCAGGGTTGATGCCGAATCAGGGCCGGTGGGCCAGCTCGCCTGCCAGCTGCGTGACTTGCGCCGATCGGCCGGGGCGCCCAGCTACCGCACGATGGCGCGCAGGGCCAACTATTCCGCGACGGCGCTGTCGCACGCGGCCAGCGGCCGTGAACTTCCCTCGCTGCCGGTGGTGCTGGCCGAGCAACCGTAAGCACCACAGGGGCCCTCGTGGTTCTGATTCACAGTCAAGCCTGGCCAGAGCGGCAGGCCGGGCAACAATCATCGAGCGACGGGCGCCACGGCGCAGCCCACGGCCGCGGGCTGCGGCGTGGCGCTGCGAACAACGCCCGGCTGCACCAGATCCCGACCGTGATCACGTGCGCGGCGGGAGGGCCGGGCGGTCCGACGGGACCGCTGCTGCCCGAGATCACTGAGGTCTTCCCGGATGTCGAGCCGATCTACCGGACCAAGATCAACTCCTGGCAGGACGACCAGGTGCGCTCGGCGATCCAGGCGACCGGGCGCAGGAAGGTCATCTACGCGGGGATTGCAGACGATCCAGAACGCCTACCAGGCCGCGACGGCCGCCAGTTGACCTGATGACGACCTCACGCACCCACAATTCTTTACTCAGATACCGAGCCGAGCGGTCAACGCGAATGGTAGAACGCGCTGACGTTGATTACGAGCTGATCAAGTGACAGTCGCGAGCTGGTCGAAGGCTGCATAGAGCCGGTGGCGGGCGGGGACGCCGGTGGCAATTTCGTAATGACCGCGGCGGAGGTTCTGGACGAAGGCGTGACCGGCGGCCAGGATCCGCGCAGACTGGCGGCTCTTGAGCCCGCGCATCGGCCGGAGCCGCGCTTTCAGCCGTCCGTGGTCAACCTCGACCGGGTTATTCGCGTACCGCTCCACGATATGCAGCGCTGAGGGGATCAGCTCGTCCAGGACTCGCGGGTAGGCCGGTGCGCGATCGGGTGGTGACCTCGGCCGGGATCGTCCCGGCGTGCAGTGCGCGGGTGAAGAACCGCCGGGCCGCCGCCAGATCGCACCGGTCCGATAGCAGTAGGTCAATAACCTGGCCGTACTGGTCGATTGCCCGGTATAGGTAGGTTCACCATCCTGCCACCGTCACGTAAGTCTCATCGGCGAACCACCGGTCACCAGGAACATGCCGGGGCCAGCCGCGCCGCCTCGATGAACTCAGGTGTGAACCGCTGCACCCACCGGTACACGGTGACATGGTCGACGGTGACGCCGCGCTCGGGCCAGCAGCTCTTCGACGTCGCCGTAGGACGAGCCGTAGCGCAGATACCAGCGGACCGCGACCGCGATCACCTCCCGCGGGAACAGGAAGCCTGCGAACGCTGAGGAGGGAGCGGCGATATCGTCGCTCCAGTCTCCCGGCCGCCGCCATCAACCAACGCAACAGTGCCCCTCAGCGGTCTACGCGCTTCGCGTGGGGGCGGTGCGGCCCACTCGGCAATGGTCCTAGCTGCACCGATTGGTCTAGATCAAATCGGTGCAGGTATCAGCACAATTCAGCACGGGTCCGGAAACGACGGGAAACAACCGGTACGATCCGGACAAAAGCCGCTCAAGATCGAGTGCCCCACTCATCCGGTGGGCGACCCGCCATGGACTAAATGTTTTGATGTAACCGCAGTTCAGAGGCCGAACATTAGCCCTTGAGGAGCTGGCGGGCCATGACCATGCGCTGGACCTGGTTGGTGCCTTCATAGATCTGGGTGATCTTGGCGTCGCGCATCATGCGCTCGACCGGGTAGTCCTTAACGTAGCCGTAACCGCCCAGCAGCTGGACCGCGTCGGTAGTGATGTCCATGGCCGCGTCGGAGGCGAAACACTTGGCCGCGGACGACGCAAACGTCAGGCCGGGCATCTTGACGCCGTTCATGGCCCGCTCAGACTGGATCGCGGCATGGTAGGTGAGCTGGCGCGCCGCCTCCAGCCTCATGGCCATGTCGGCCAGCATGAACTGCACGCCCTGGAACTCGCTGACCGGGTGGCCGAACTGCTCGCGCTGCTGCACGTAGCCGGTGGCGTAGTCCAGTGCGCCCTGGGCCAGGCCGAGCGCCTGCGCGGCGATCGTGATCCGGGTGTGGTCCAAGGTGGCCAGCGCCGTCTTGAACCCGGTGCCCGGCTCGCCGATGATGCGGTCGGCCGGGATGCGGGCGTCCTCCAAGATGACCGTCCGGGTGGGCGAGCCCTTGATGCCGAGCTTCTTCTCCGGCGCACCGAAGCTCACGCCCGGGTCATCCTTATCGACCACGAACGCGGAGATGCCGCGGGCGCCCTGGTCCGGGTCGGTCACCGCCATAACCGTGTAGTACTGGGAGACGCCCGCGTTGGTGATCCACATCTTGGTGCCGTTCAGCACCCAGGAGTCGCCGTCGCGCACGGCCCGGGTCAACATGGCGGCCGCGTCCGAGCCCGCCCCGGCCTCGGACAGTGCGTAGGAGAACATCGCGTCGCCGCGGGCCACCGGAGCCAGGAACTTCTGCTTTAGTTCCTCCGAGCCGGACAGCAGCACCGGCACCGTGCCGAGCTTGTTCACCGCCGGGATCAGCGACGACGAGCCGCAGACCCGCGCGACCTCCTCGATCACGATCACGGTGGCCAGGGCGTCGGCGCCTTCGCCGCCGTAGGCCTGCGGGATGTGCACCGCGTGCAGCCCGGCACCGGTCAGCGCGTCCAGCGCCTCCTGCGGGAAGCGGGAGTTCTCGTCGACGTCGGCGGCGGCCGGGGCGATCTTGGCCTCGGCCAGCTCGCGGACCGTGGCCCGGAGCAGCTCGTGTTCTTCCGACGGCGCGTAGGCGGGGTATTCCTCGTTCATCAGTACTCCTTAGACGTTGCGCCGGTACTGGCCGCCGACCTCGAAAAACGCCTCGGTGATCTGCTGCAGGCTGCACACCCGGGCGGCGTCCATCAGCACCGCGAACACGTTGCCACCGGACCGGGCCGTTTCCTTGAGCCCAGCCAGCGCCTCGTGCGCCGCTTCCCGCTTATCTTCGGTGAACGAGCGCACCCGGTCCAGTTGCGACCTTTTCTCCTGGTCGGTGCCCCGGGCCAGCTCGACCGCGACGGGCTCGGTGCCGTGCGGATTGCGGAAGGTGTTCACCCCGATGATGGGCAGGCTGCCGTCGTGCTTGCGCTGCTCGTACAGCATCGACTCGTCCTGGATGCGGCCCCGCTGGTAGCCGGTCTCCATCGCCCCGAGGACCCCGCCCCGCTCGCTGATCGCCTCGAATTCGGCCAGTACCGCGTCTTCCACCAGGTCGGTGAGCTCATCGACGATGAACGCCCCCTGGAGCGGGTTCTCGTTCATGGCCAGGCCCCACTCGCGGTTGATGATGAGCTGGATGGCCAGGGCGCGGCGGACCGACTCCTCGCTGGGGGTGGTGACGGCCTCGTCGTAGGCGTTGGTGTGCAGGCTGTTGCAGTTGTCGTAGATCGCGGTCAGCGCCTGCAGCGTGGTGCGGATGTCGTTGAAGCTCATCTCCTGGGCGTGCAGTGACCGCCCGGACGTCTGCACGTGGTACTTCAGCTTCTGGGAGCGCTCGCCGGCGCCGTAGCGGTCCCGCATAGCCGTGGCCCAGATCCGCCGGGCGACCCGGCCGATCACGGTGTACTCGGCGTCCATGCCGTTGGAGAAGAAGAACGACAGGTTGGGCGCGAAGTCGTCGATCTTCATGCCCCGGGCCAGGTAGGACTCCACGTAGGTGAACCCGTTGGCCAGGGTGAACGCCAGCTGGCTGATCGGGTTGGCCCCGGCCTCGGCGATGTGGTAGCCGGAGATCGACACCGAGTAGAAGTTCCGCACCTGGTTCGTGATGAACCACTCCTGGATGTCGGCCATCATCCGCAGGCTGAACTCGGTGGAGAAGATGCAGGTGTTCTGGCCCTGGTCTTCCTTGAGGATGTCGGCCTGCACCGTGCCCCGCACCGCCTGCAGCACCTCTTCGCGCGAGAGGCCGTGCTCGGCGCCCTGGTCGATGGCGGTGTTGAGGAAGAAGGCCAGGATCGTCGGAGCGGGCCCGTTGATCGTCATCGACACCGAGGTGGTGGGCGAGGCCAGGTCGAACCCGGCGTACAGCGCCTTCATGTCGTCCAGCGTGGCGATGGACACCCCGGAGGTACCAACCTTGCCGTACACGTCGGGGCGCTCGTCCGGGTCCCGGCCGTACAGCGTGACCGAGTCGAACGCGGTGGACAGCCGGGTGGCCTCGTTGCCCTCGGCCAGCAGCTTGAACCGGCGGTTGGTGCGGAACGGGTCGCCTTCCCCGGCGAACATCCGGGCCGGGTCCTCCCCCTCACGCTTGAACGGGAACACCCCCGCGGTGAAGGGGAAGCGCCCGGGCAGGTTCTCCTCGCGCAGGAACCGCAGCAGCTCGCCGTGGTCGGTGAACCGGGGCAGCGCCACCCGCGGCACCCGGCTCCCAGACAGCGTCTCGCGGGTCAGCCTGGTGTGCAGTTCCCGGTCCCGGATCCGGACCACCTGCTCGTCGCCGGAGTAGGCCTCGACCGTGGCGGGCCATCCCTCCAGCTGCCGCTGGCTGTCCCGGCCGAGGTCCTCGCGGGCCTGGTCGGCCAGATCGGACACGGTCTGCCGGGGATCACCTTCGAGTTCGCCCGCGACGGCGGTGAGCCGCTGCAGGCGGCGGGCGATCTCGGCCTCCCGCGCGGTCTGCTCGTGGTAGCCGCGCACAGTGGCGGCGATCTCGGCCAGGTAGCCGATCCGGGCCGGCGGGATGACCGCGCGGACCTCGGTCGACGTGCGGCCGGTCGCGGCGGGCAGCACACCCTCGCCCAGCGGCAGCCCCTTCCCCCTGAGCAGCCCGGCCAGGTACTGGTAGAGCGCGGTGACGCCGTTGTCGTTGAAGGTGGCGGCGCTGGTCCCGAACACGGGCATGTCCTCCGGCCGGGCCCCGAACGCCTCCCGGTTGCGGAGCAGCTGGCGGGACACATCGCGGAGGGCGTCGGCCCCGCCCCGGCGCTCGAACTTGTTGATCGCCACCACGTCGGCCAGGTCGAGCATGTCGATCTTCTCGAGCTGCGTGGCCGCGCCGAACTCGGGGGTCATCACGTACATCGAGATGTCGGCCAGGTCGATCACGGCGGCGTCGCCCTGGCCGATGCCCGGCGTCTCCAGCACGATCAGGTCGTACCCGGCGGCCCGGCAGGCCGCGATGATGTCCTCGATGTGATCGGGCAGCTCGCCCGCGCCCCGGGTGGCCAGCGAGCGGAAGAACACGTGGCCGCCGTCGAGCGCGTTCATCCGGATCCGGTCGCCCAGCAGCGCGCCGCCGCTGCGCCGCCGGGTCGGGTCGACCGCGAGCACGGCCACCCGCAGCTTGTCGTGCTGGTCGGTGCGCAGCCGCCGGATCAGCTCGTCGGTCAGCGACGACTTGCCCGAGCCGCCGGTGCCGGTGATGCCGAGCACGGGCACCGTCCGGCTGGCCGCGGCCTCGACCAGGGTGGTGCGGAAGTCCTCGGGGAGGCGGCCGCCCTGCAGGCAGGTGATCGTGCGGGCCAGCGCCCGCCGCTCGCCGGCCAGGACGGCCTCGATCGGGGCCGGGTCGGCGGTCAGGTCGACGTCGCAGTCCCGGATCAGCTCGTTGATCATGAGGGGCAGGCCCAGGCGCTGGCCGTCCTCGGGCGAGAAGATGTGCACCCCGGCATCGGCCAGCCGCTTGATCTCCTCGGGCACAATGACGCCGCCGCCACCGCCGAAGAGCTTGACCTCACCGGCCCCGGCCTCGGCCAGCTGCTGGGCCAGGAACTCGAAGTACTCGACGTGGCCGCCCTGGTAGGAGCTGATCGCTACCCCCTGCGCGTCCTCCTCCAGCACCGCGTCCACCACGTCGCGGACCGACCGGTCGTGCCCCAGGTGCACGACTTCGGCCCCCTGGGACTGCAGGATCCGCCGCATGATGTTGATCGCGGCGTCGTGCCCGTCGAACAACGCGGCCGCGGTGACGAAGCGCACCGGGTGTTCCGGAGTGTGCAGCGGGCTGGAGTCGGCAGCGGTCATGGGTACCCTCCCCCGGATCGGTCCGCGTGAGACCAGATCCTTGGACGGCCAACATTTGGACGTTAAAGTAAACGGTACCAGGGGTACTGGCGGGCGGCCAGGTGGGCGGTAAGTGGTGCAGGGCCGGGGGCAGTGTCGCCCGCCGGGCGGCAGACCGTGGCCGGGCTGATTACTGTCCAGTACGGTGGGCGCATGCCCGCTCCTTTTGATCCGATCGCCGAGGCGCATCGGCAGTGGAGCGAACGCTGGCCGGAGCAGGCCGACCACATGGCCGCGGTCACCTCGGTCATGCGGGTCCAGCAACTGCTGCTGAGCCGGATCGAGGACACGCTGAAGCCGTACGGGATAACCTTCGCCGCCTACGAAGCCCTGCGGCTGCTGGCGTTCAGCCGCCGCGGGTCACTGCCGATGGGCAAGATGGGCGAGCGCCTGATGGTCCACCCGGCCTCGGTCACCAACGCCATCTCCCGGCTCGAACAGCGCGGCCTGGTCGAACGCCGTCTCTCTCCCGACGATCGCCGGGTGGTCCTGGCCACCATCACCCCCGACGGCCAGTCCGTTGTCCGGGAGGCGACCATGGCTCTGAACCAGGCGTCGTTCGGGCTCCCCGGCATTACCCCGGAGCAGGCCGCCGCCGTCACCGCCGCGCTCCGCGGCATGCGGGCCGCGGCCGGCGACCTCCCCGTCGGCGACCCGCTGCTGTCCTC
>CAXUJF010000003.1:29627-42936 GCA_964250865.1 uncultured Streptosporangiaceae bacterium | reverse complement strand
CTGCCGCAACACCGCCCGGGTGTACCGCATCGATATCCCGCCGCAGCTCTCTAAGGGCTCTCTTAGGACCGGAGGAGCACCGTGAAGATTTCCGACATCACGATCAAGACATTCCGCTCGCATGCGGACCGCTGGGACGTCGGTCATGCCCAGCTGCTGCCGAACGTGGAACTGCGACAGACCGTGCTGTCCATCCACACCGACGAGGGCGTGGCCGGGCACTACTTCGGCGGCGGCTCCCACGGGGACGCGGAAGGCCTCAACGTCGTCGACCAGAGCATGATCCTGGGCCGGATCAAGAGCCTGCTGCTCGGATGCGATCCGCTCGACCGCGAAATGATCTGGAAGTGGCTGTGGGTAGCTAACATCCCGGAGAACGTGGCCAGCACCGTGGACAACGTCCTGTGGGACCTGGCCGGCAACGCCGCGGGCCAGCCTGTTTACAAGCTCCTCGGCGGGGCCCGCGACCGGGTCAAGGCGTACGCGTCGACGTATCCGAACATCGGCAAGCCGCACGTCTACGCCGAGCACGCGCTGGAGTGCAAGAAGAAGGGCTACCTCGCCTACAAGATCCACCCGCACTACTTCTGGGACCCCGAAGCCGGGCAACCCACCCCCGGCCGGCCTTCCAACATCAAGGCGGACATCGAGACGATCCACCTGGTGCGGGAGGCGGTCGGCCCGGACTACGTGCTCATGTACGACCCCTGGGGCACCTACATGTCGCTGGAGGAGGCCATCAAGGTCGGCCGGGAGCTGGAAAAGGACGGTTACTACTGGTACGAGCACCCGATGCCGGAGTACCGGGTGGAAAGCTACGTGCGGCTGTGCCGTGAGCTGACCATCCCCGTGCTGTCGCCGGAGATCGCCGCAGGAGGCGTGTTCACCCGGGCCGAGTGGATCCTGCGCGGCGCGAGCGACATGAGCCGGATTGACGTCAACCGGGGCGGCGTCACCGGAGCGCGGAAGACGGCCATCGTCAGCGAGGCCTTCGGGGTCCGGTGCGAGATTCATATGTCCGGCTTCGGCAACCTACAGGTGCTGGGCGCGACGTCGGAAGACACCTCGGAGTACTACGAGAAGGGGCTGCTGGCCCCCGGCGTCGACTACGAGGGGTCGCATCCCTATTTGAACGCGGTCTGCGACGTCATCGACGCCGACGGCTACGTGGCGATGCCGACAGGCTCAGGCATGGGCTACGACATCAACTGGGACTACATCGACGGCAACCTCCTCGACGCCGGCGTCCCGAACCAGCGAGGCTGGTAGCGGGCATGCGTGAGGCGTGGGTGATGCGGCTCAAGCCCGGCAACGAGGCCATCTATCAGGAGAAGCACGACAGCATCTGGCCGGAGATGCTCCAGGTGATGAAGGAGACCGGCATCCGGAACTACTCGATCTACCGGCACGGCCTGACGCTGTTCGCTTATCTCGAGCGCGACGAGCCACCGCCGCCCGGCGAGCAGCCGGATCCGGTGGTGCTGCGGTGGTGGAAGATGATGGAGCCGTACATGGAGTGCAACCCGGACGGATCGCCGCGTCAGGAGCCGGTCGAGGAGATGTTCCACGCCGACTGAGGCGCTGGGCGCCTCGGTGGCGCTTGGTCGCGGGGACGTACGGTGAGGCCCGGACCACGCCTAGATAGGGGAACCGGATGACGGACGCCGCCGCCACCCGTACCAAGACCAACCGGGAGATCATCAGTCGGGCCTTCGAGGCTTGGCAGCACGGGACCGGCTACATCTCAGACGTGTTCGCCCCGAGCATGGTCTGGCGGATCGAGGGACACTCGGCCGCGTCGAAGGAGTACGGGAGCAAGCAGCAGTTTGTTGATGAGGTGCTGACGCCGTTCGGTGCCCGTTTCTCGTTGTCGGAGCCGTTCCAGCCGGTGACGATCCGGGGTATCTGGGCCGACGGCGACACCGTGATCGTGGTCTGGGACGGACGCGGGACCGCTAACGACGGGCAGTCGTATGAGAACAGCTACGCCTGGATCATGAAGCTGGCCGAGGGTCAGGTCGTCGATGGGACCGTGTTCTACGACAGCATCTCGTTCAATGGGCTGTGGGAGCGGGTTCAACCCAGGTAGGCGGGCGCGCGTGACTCGTGGGGGTCGGGCGGTGTGCGGCGGGATGGGCCGGGCAGCATGATCGCTAGACGTAAATTAGCTCACCGAGAAGTCATTGCATGTCGAAGCCACCACTCCTCCAGGCCGCCGTCGAGATGCTGGCCAAGCCCAACCCGGCCGTCATCGCGACCCTGCGGCCGGACGGCCAGCCGGTGACCGCGGCGACCTGGTACCTGTGGGACAACGGCCGGATCCTGGTCAACATGGACGAGGGCCGCAAGCGGCTGGAGCACATGCGCAACGACCCCCGCGTCACCCTGACCGTGCTCGACGAAGGCAACTGGTACACCACCGTCACCCTCATCGGCCACGTCAGCGAGTGGCGCGAAGACACCGACCTGACCGACATCGACCGGGTGTCCATCCATTACGGCGGCAACCCGTACCCGCAGCGGGACCGGGGCCGGATCAGCGCCTGGATCGACGTTGACCGGTGGTACGGCTGGGGCTCGTTGAAAGAGAACAGCCAGGCCTGATGAGGTCGGTTTTAGGCAGGCCTTAAGCGAGGGCGCCCGCTCGTCCGGCAAGCTGACGTAGCCCCGGTGGCGGCGTCCCAGGTGCGTGGATCATCGTGCTGATGAGGGCTTTCACGGCGTCGATGTCGCCCATCCGGCCGCCTCAGAACTTGCGCTGCTGACCGGCGCCAGCAGCTTAACCGCACACTGCGCAACCGCCAAGGCCCACCGGGATCTCAACGCCCTGATGTACGCCGACGGGATCCATGACAGTCTCTACCGCGCGGCAGGCCGCGCCCTCACTCCGGCCTATCCGACGCCAGCAGGGCTGCCGTTCTCCAGAGCCGCGACCGTCCCAGTGGCAGCGGCACTCAGGCAGGCCGCGATCCGACGAGCCAGTAGCGGGGTCACCAGGCTGGCAACCTCTCCGGGCTCAGTGAAGGCAAAGCCCGCGAGCTCGCCATCCGCCAGCACGAGCATGTCGATATCTGCAGCAGACAGTACGCCGCCGTCGTAGACGACGATAAGGCCCTCCGGACCTTCAGGCCTCGAAGGCACCCAGTCCACGGCCAACACCCGGCCTGGCGACCGGTCAAGGCCAAGCTCCTCAGCCACCTCCCGGCGGCACGCGGCGTGCGGTGACTCCTCGGCCTCAACGGCGCCACCGGGAAGGTCCCACGGGTCTTTGTAAACGGGGTCCACCAGCAGTGGCCGTCCCAGCTCGTCGCGGAACAGTGCACTTGCAGCCATCCGCTTACGCGCCAGTGACGCCACGTACTGATCCCGAGGAAGAGTCCGAGGGTGTCCAGAAGTCACCCGCATCAACTTAGCTAAAGCTTCCCGCATAGGACGTCACAACGCCGCCACGCCGTGAAGGGGGAACCCCTTTCCCGACACGCCGAGGTCAGGGCGCTTATGACACATCCTTATGGCCCGGCGCCTCACCCAGCCAAACCCCGCCACCACGACCGATTAAGAAACACTCACAAGGCGATACGGTTGCCAGCGTGACACTGGACGACCTGGCGGTGCAGTTGCGGGAGTTCGTATCCGCACGCGACTGGGATCAATTCCATACCCCGAAGAATCTGGCGATGGCGCTCGCGGGCGAGGTAGGCGAACTCGTCGCGGAGCTGCAGTGGCTGACTCCTGAGGAAGCCACGGAGGTCATGGCCGATCCGCAGGCAGCTGACCGAATGCGGTCAGAGCTGGCCGACGTCACTATCTACCTGGTCAGGCTGGCCGACGTGCTGGGCGTTGACCTGATCGAGGCGGCGCGAGTGAAGCTCGCTGAAAGCGGTCGCCGCTATGACGTTGAGACCTACCGCGGCTCCGCGCGTAAGGCTCCGCCGTTGTCCTGACTGCACGGAGAGTCGCGAGTAACCTGCTTCCTGCAAGGGATTGCGGCCCGACGGGCTTCCGGTTCTCCGTGATCGCGGACATGCCCCCACCCGCACGAGTTCTTCGTGCTGCCTGGGGAATATGTGACGGCGTTCAGGGTCTCGGCCGCGGGGCTAGTTAGCTCACCCATGGAACGGAAGTTCGCTGAGATCGTCGCTGATCATGTACGGGCGACGACGGGTTGGTGGCCGTCTAAGTCTGAGCAGAAGTCCTGGCAGCGCAGCCTCCCGGTGCTGGCGCAGGACCTCATGGAGGCCGGTCTCGGCGCCGTCGAGATGCTGATCGAGTACCAGCTTCCGCTGACCAGCCGGCGGGCGGACGTGGTGCTGGCAGGAGTCGACCGGCGCACCGGCGGGGACGCGTATGTAGTCGTGGAACTCAAGCAATGGGGCCAGGCCGAGCTGTACGAAGACAGCGAACGGATTGTCGTGGTCGAGGGGATGCATCGCCTGCTCGAGCACCCGCTGCTCCAGGTACAGGGCTATTGCGACTACATCTGCGACTTCGTGGCGTGCCTGCGCGGCAACGAATCCGCCGTACGCGGCGTCGCGTACCTGCACAATGCGGTTGACCTCGATGTGGAAGACCTCTTCGATCTCGCCGCGACCGAACGAACCCGGCTCTTCACCAAGAGCAGGCGAGGGGCGTTTCTCGATTACCTGCGGGATCAGTTCTCGCCCGATCGGGGGGCCGGAGCAGCCGACCGGCTGCTGGCCAGTGCCGCTCGCCCGTCCAAGCAGCTCATGAAACTGGCGGCCAGCGAGATCAAAGACCGTGATCAGTTCGTCCTGCTCGACGAGCAACAACTGGCATTCGAACTTGTCATGCACGTGGTCGAGAAGGCCCGGCACGCGGATGCCAAGGAGATCGTTGTTGTCACCGGCGGCCCGGGCAGCGGGAAAAGCGTCATCGCGCTGTCATTGCTCGGTGAATTGAATCGTCAGGGTTATTCCGCGCTGCGCGCCACGGGCTCCCGCTCCTTTACGCAGACCATGCGGCAGTATGTGGGCAAGGGTTCGCCTCGCGTCAAGGACATGTTCAAGTACTTCAACAGCTTTATGGACGCACGGCGCAACGACATTGAAGTGCTGATCTGCGATGAAGCGCACCGCATCCGGGAAACTTCTGTCAACCGCTTTACCAAAGCGGCATTGCGAACCGGGCGTCCCCAGATCGACGAGCTCATCGCCGCTGCCCGGGTCCCCGTCTTCCTTCTCGACGAGCACCAGGTCGTGAAGCCGGGCGAGGTCGGGACGGTCGAGGCCATCAAGTCGCAGGCGTCGTCGCTGGGGTTCCCTGTCCATCACGTTCAGCTTGCTGACCAGTTCCGTTGCGGTGGCAGCCTGGCGTACGAAAGATGGGTGCTGCGGCTGCTCGGGCTCGAGGCGGGTGGGCCCGAACCTTGGACTGGCGACGACCATTTCGAGGTCGAGCTGGCCGAGTCCCCCTGGGAAATGGAAAACATCCTGCGCGGCAAGCTGGCGGAAGGCTACTCAGCGCGAATGTCGGCCGGCTATTGCTGGCCCTGGAGCAAACTAGACCGCGACGGACGGCTGGTGCGCGATGTGCGCATCGGCGACTGGGCTATGCCATGGAATGTGAATGGCGAACGGTCCGTCGGCGAGGCTCCGCCCAGTGCCCTCTGGGCGACCATGCCGGGTGGTTTCGATCAGGTCGGCTGCGTGTACACCGCCCAGGGGTTCGAGTATGACTGGTCCGGCGTGATCATAGGCCCAGACCTGATCGCCCGCGACGGCCGGACGGCTACCGTGCGAGAGGCCAACAAAGACCCGGAATTCAAGAAGCGGTCAGTCACCGACCTGCAGTACGAACGGCACATCCGGAACATTTACAAAGTGCTGCTCACCCGCGGAATGGTGGGGACAGTCATCTATGCAGTCGACGCTCAGACCCGGGAATTTCTCGCAGAGCTGATCGAAAGAAACCAGGACGTCACGGTGAGGCCCGCGCCGGTGGGCAATTGAGCCCCTGCTGCAACCAACTCGCCGCGCTAAGTCAGCAGTGCCGACACGCGTAGAGCTGGACGGAAACGCCGCCGGGCCTGTCCTCGATCAACTCAAGCTGGTCGGTCACCAGTTCATGACAGGCCAGGCACTGGTGGTGCCACGCGCTGGAGGGGCCGCGGGCACAGCTTCATGGCCATCAAGCGGGTTATCGCAGTTGGCGCATTCGCAGATGAAACGGCTCGCCTTCGTTGTGAATGCCTCTCGCCAATCTGCAGCCAGGCGGCTTTCCACTCAGGCAAGCGCTTCCGCCAGATTGCGGTGCACTTGTTCCGATCGAGAACTGCGCATAGAGCCGCAGCTTAGTCTTAACGCGGGCCCTGCTTTGCAGTCCTCACGCGCTGAGCGAACGTCTGCCACATGGGCGAAGAAATGAGCAATTTAGGGCCGCTTGGGTTCTTGGAGTCACGGACGGCGACAAGAGTCTCTCCGGTGCGAGCCACTTCAACACATCCGCCACCGTTGTCGCCGCTGTGGCTGGCCTTACGCCAGACGCCGACCTCGACGCAGTCGCCGCCGTTGCCGCCGCTGTGTGTGGACTTGCGCCAGTTCAGGTGGCTGTTGTCCATGACTTTGCTGCTTCCTCCAGTAGGGACTGCGAGGTTGCCCACGGTAGTGCTTCGCGAACGAGCGTATCCCAGCAATCGATGAGGGTCTCGACGTCTTCGTGGTGGTCGACGAGTTGACCCTGACACGCAGTCTCCTGATAGCCGACGGCTAGTGCCGCTTCAAAGTCGGCGATCGCGAAGCCCCCGGCCCACAAGCCGCGGTGGGCCCCCACGCTGGAGGCGATGACCTGCACGGACACATTCGGACGTCGGGCTGCTTCGATCAGGTAATCGACCTGCTCCCGCATGACGTGCTGTCCGCCGATGGGACGGCACAGTACCGACTCATCAACGATCGCCCACAGGGCTGGTGGATCGTTGCGGGACAGGATCTCCCGTCGCTTGATGCGGGCTGCTACTTGCTCTTCGACTTCTTCGTCCGTTACGCCGAAGCGGGTTCGGAAGATGGCTCTCGCGTAGTCCTCGGTCTGGAGCAGGCCAGGTATCAGCAGCGAGCCAAACCAGCGGAGTTTCTTGGCTTCGCGCTCGCTTACTAGCCACTCCTGGAACCAGGAGGGGTAGGCCTGGTAGCCGAGGCCGTCGCCTATCTCCTCGCGGAGGCGGGTTAGGGCGCCGTCGGCCGAGAGCTCCCGCTCCAGGTCTTGGGTGACTTCGGCGGTGGCGGCGCGCTGGCCTAGCTCGATGGCCTGGATTAATGAGACGGACTTGCTGATCTGGCGGGCCAGGTCGGTGCGGGTGAGGCCAGCACGCTCGCGGTAGTAGCGCAGCATGGCGCCGAAGACCTGGCGCGGGGTCCGGGCGGTTTCGCGCGACACCATTTGCCTCCGCATACAAAGCACATACAAATCTGGGGCGGGATATACACAAGCCCGCTGCTCCCTTACGGGCGGCCGGCAATCTAGCTTGTAACTCTTACGAATGTACTCGCGGGGGCGACATTCTGGTGGGCGTCAATGAAGGAGCCGATCAGTGAGGGCTTATGATGCCGCCGGAATGTGTCGTGCATATGCCGCTTCGCGCTTGCACCTTTCGTTTTGCCGGGCGTGTGGATCAGGTGGGACGGGCGCGGGCTTTTGTCGCGGACTTCCTGGAGGCGCACCCGGACGCGGAGGACGCCGTGCTGCTGGTGAGTGAGCTGGCAGCCAACGCCTGCGCGCACAGTGCCAGCGGGCGTCCGGGCGGCGTTTTCGAGGTCCGGGTGGTGGTGGGCGTCGAGGGCTGGGTGCGGGTTGAGGTGGAAGATCAGGGCAGCTCGTGGGACGGACGATTCGGCGAAATCGAGAGCCCGCATGGGCTGTACCTGCTGCGCGCCCTGTCGGCTCAGTGCGGGACCCGGCTTGGCGCGGGCGGATGGGTGACCTGGTTCGTGCTCGGCCGGCCGTGAGCTCAGCCAGCCAGGCCTGCGGCGATCGTGGGGTCGACGCTGACGGCGCCCGCGAAGTTCTGGGCGGTGTTGGCCACGACTACCTGGACCTTCTGGCCCGTCTGGGGAGCCTGGACCATCTTCCCGTTGCCGATATAGATCGCGACGTGCGAGATGTACGCGGGATTCGCCCGCTGCGTGCGGTAAAAGAGCAGGTCGCCTGGCTCCAGCTGGGTGATCGGCACGGCAGGCCCGGTCATCGCCTGATCGGCGGCCACCCGCGGCATGCCCACCCCAGCTCGCGCGAACGACCATTGCACCAGCCCTGAGCAGTCGAACGACTTCGGACCAGCCGCTCCATACGTGTAGGGCATGCCGACCCGGCTCAGGGCGGCATTCAGCAACGTCGTGATCTTGGTCTGGCTGACGACTCCCGCGGCCGTCGGGCTGGTGAGCGGCTCAATCCCGGTGTTCGCCGGGGTAATGGCCTTCACCTCCCTGATCAGCGAGGCCAGGTTGGCATGCGGCGCACTGATCACCACGGCATTCGACGCGGGCATGCCGAGCGCGTGGGCGACGGTGTTCGAGACCACCGCGTCGACGCCCGCGATACCGACGGTCCCGAGCCCGCCGATCCGCAGGCTCGCCCGTTTGGCTCCCGCTACGGAGACCGTGCCGCCGAGCGACAGGCCATCCTGCTTACCCAGGGTGCCAGAGACGACGATGGCGCCGTTGGCCACGCTCTGCCAGAGCTGATTCGAGGTGGCCGTCGCCTTCGGGGTATAGCCGCGGAACGTGGACGGGTTGACGCCCAGCACGACGGCAGAGGTGTTTTTCACCGACAGCGCGCCCGCCTCAACAGACTGGGTAGCGGCGACACCTGACAGCCAGCCGATGGCGGTGAGCGTTTTGGCCGCTATCGATCCTGGCGCGGTCACTAGCAGGTCGGCCTCGGTGAGCCGGCCCAGGGGCGCGACCGCTGGGGTACTGGCTTCACGTGACTGGGCGGCGGGCAGCGTCAGCGCGGTCAGGCGAGCGGTACCCCGCGCACCGGACAGGGATCCCGCGCTGGGGCCGTCAACCGGCTGGGCAGGGGAAATGCTCAGGCCCACCGCCAAGCCGAGCAGCGCGGACAGCGCCGCGACCACGGGGATCGAGCGTCCTCTCCCCCGCACCGGCTGCTCCGCTCCCGTGTCGCGGTACGACCTGCTCCGCAGCACGTTTAGCCCGCGGATATGCCATTTGCGGCCCATGCGCCAAATCCCCCGTATGCATAACACAACCCCGATAATTTAGCCAAATGGCCATGCCGCGACTATTCAGCCGCTTGCCGCTGATTCCATCCTTCCTGCTCTGCGCGGGCACGTTTTACCATTTGGAACCCCCAACCATTTCCAGCTTACACGCCGACGGAGAGCATTTCATTTCCGCTACAATCCAGGCTCTCGCCTGCGGCAAAGCGGGCAATTTATGTAAATGCCAGAAAGCCATTAGAAGGCCGCGAAGACCACGTCGCTTAGTAGCTGGTCCTCGACTGGAAGAGCCCATGGCCTCGGCCGGGGCCTGACTGATGCGGAACCGTGCTTGACTCCCGTTACTGGCCACGGTCGCATGACTAGCATGAGCGCCTGCCCGGAATGGAAAGTGCGCTGGGCCCTGCTCGCGGGCGCGGTGGCGGTGGTGACGGGCTGTGCCACCACTGGAACTGGAATGTGCACCGCGCTCGGTTGCTCATCTGGGCTGACGGTGGTCGGACCCTATGTCGTACAGAACCAGCACGTGAAGTGGATGAGGGTCTGCGTGGCCGGCTCGTGCCGGACTGCCGGTGTTCCTCCCAGCAGCGGCGTTGGCTTTCTGGGTGAAGGTTTGGCACCGACCGCGGCGCTGCAGGTCCACACGCCTGTCAAGATGTCGATCACCCTGGAAACGGCCAGTCACACCAAGCTGGTGTCCGCCGGCGGTTCGGTCCGCCTCCACAAAAACGCGCCCAACGGGGCGGCCTGCGGCCCGGTCTGCTACCAGGCCAACGTGACGGTGCACCCCAACGGCACACTCACCATGAATCCGGGATAACGCCGTCCCGAAATCAGCTGATGGCTCACCGATTCACGTGCTGGCCACAGCGGTGGCGGGGATGGACGGAAGGGTTAGGAACCTCCGCTTTTCTTGGCTTCGGCGTGGGCCGCTTCGGCCAGGCGCTTGATCGCGTTGAGGCGCTGGTCCCAGCGGGCGGCGAGGTTGGCCATGGCCTGGGTGGCCTGGTCTAGACGGGCGGCCTCCACCTGATAGAGGACCTCGCGGCCTTGCTTGTGCCGGGTGACCAGGCCGGCCTCTCCGAGGATGGCCAGGTGCTTGGAGACCGCCTGGCGGGTGAAGGGCACCTGGCTGGCCAGCCAGCTGGCGCTGGCAGCGCCGTGGCTGACGAGGAGGTCTAGGACCCGCGACGAGAGGGGTCGGCGATGGCCGACCACAGCTCATCATCGGCCTGCGTGCTCATGCCGATCAGTGCTTCGCGACTACGACCCTCAGGCGGTCGAGGAAGTCACCCCAGCCGTGGCGGCGCTCGTCGGCGTAGCGCTGCTTCTCCGTCTCGGGCCAGGCGCGCAGCTCGTGGCCGCTCTCGGAGACGCGAAGCCGGGTCCGCTCGTCGCCTTCGGGGGTCAGCGTGAACTCGACCAGCTGCGAGTTGCCCTCGACCGGTTCCGTTCTTCGTGGCCGGCATCGGCACCGCCTTCACCTTCATCCCGATCTCCATCGGCGCGCTGACCGGCGTCACCGAGCAGGACGCGGGGGTGGCTTCGGGTCTGCTCAACACCTCGCAGAACCTCGGCAGCGTGATCGGCGTGGCCGTCGCCTCGTCCATCGCGGCCTCGCGCTTCCACGTCCTTCTTGGCCACGGCCGCTCCCCCGCGGCCGCGCTGACCGGCGGCTTTGGGCTGGCCCTGTGGGTGTGCGGCCTGGCCGGGCTGGCCGCCGTCCCGGTGGTCTTCGGGCTCATCCGGCACCGCCGCCAGGCCTCAGATGCCGGTAGCTGATCCGGTGGGCTCACCAGGCAGCAGCGAAGATCTTGCTGGACCATGGGATCGGGGTGTACCGGCCGTTATTGAGTACACCGGCCCCGCCGCCGTTCTGGGCACCGCTGATCAGCAGGGCGTCGCCGGTGGGGCTGGTCCACTGGATCTGCTCGAAGTGGTTTCCTATGGGCGGCTGGTTGAGGACGGCGGTTTGCTTGCCGGTGGCCACCGAGAACTTCACGAGCTGCTGGCTGTAATGCTGCCCGTACGGCTCATCTTCCAGGACGGCGAAGACCGTCCGGCCGTCCGGGGTGATGAGCAACTGCCGCCAGACCGGGCTGGAAACGTCGGCCACAGGAACCGCGAGCTTGCTGTCCGTAACCAGGTTGCTGCCCGCCGCGTGCGTGTCGAGCAGCCGGACCCCGATCCCGGGCGCAGGGCTGAAGAAGAACAGGAACGCCACCGTTCGGCCGTCGGCGGCCCAGGAGAGCCCTGACCCTATGCCGTCGCCATTGCAGTTGCTGCAGGCTGACCAGCTCCAGACGTGGGGATTTCCCTTGGGCAGCTGGTACACGTACAGCTCGCTGCCTCTTGAGGTCCCGATGACCGCAGCCAACGAGGTGCCGTTGGCCGACAAGGCCATGGCCAGCGTCAGGTTGCCGGCCGGTATCCAGGTGGCGGGGAGAGCCTGCAACCGGACCCGCCCGGCCGCGGTGGGGCTGGCCGGGTCGAAGTGCAGCACGTAGTACCGGGCCGGAGGCGCGAGGCTCTTTTCCGGGTCACCGGCTTCCGATGCGACCAGGACGAAGGTGTGGTCGTCGGCGGCCGCGGTGACCCCAGTGAAGGCGTGGTAGGGCCGGGGCACGGCGATGGTGGCCAGGACCTTCCCGCTGACGGTGGCGCGGATCGTCGCGGTCGTCGGCTTAGCGCTGTAGTTCGGTATTTTGCCGTCGGCTGCGGTGAGCGCGACGTAGTAAGCCGGGACATCCGGCACGTGGAGCGGCTGAGGCGGTAACGGGCCCGAAGCGGGGCTGCGGTGTCCGGTGAAGACGGACGCGAGGGCCAGCGAGCCGGCCACGACCGCGCCAACCAGGAACACGGCCGCCATTGTGAAAGCCCATCTGTGCCCGGACCGGTAGCCCGGGCCCGGGGGCCCGCTCAGGCGGCGGTGCTTAGGCAGGGTCAGCGGGCGCGGTGGGCCCGGCGGGATCTTCTCGGCGGTGGCGCGCATGGCCGCGTGCGGGTCGTCCTCGATCGGCGTCATGACGTCTCCTCCAGGGTGCGGCGCAGGGTGTCCGGGGCGCGAGCCGCGGCCGACCGGCCATCAACCAGGATGGTGGAAGCAATACTCTCCCGCACGGGTAATCGGGCCCGGGCGGTAGGACGTCTTTCATAGCGGGTGGTATCGCGAACAGCGTGTGGGGGTTCCAGGTGACTCAAGTTGTCGGGCCGGACGTGCCGGTGGCCACCGTGCCGGAGGCGATCGCGCGGATGGAGGCGATCGCGGCTGAGCTGCCCGCCGCTGATGGGTTCGCTTGCTTCAACCGGATGTACCTGGACGTGACGCGCCAGGTGTACGGGGAGCTCGGGCAGAACTTCTACGCCGACCCGGCGTTCATGACGGAGCTGGACGTGAAGTTCGCCAACATGTACTTCGCGGCGTTCGACGCGGCGGCCGACCCGGGGGCGGTGCCGCTGGCCTGGCGGCCGCTGGCCGAGCGGCGCGGGGACGCGGGGATCGAGGAGATCCAGTTCGCGCTGGCGGGGATGAACGCGCACATTAATCATGATCTGCCGCTGGCGGTCGTCGACACCTGTATCACCTTGGCGACCACACCTAAAGCCGGCTCGCATTACGACGACTACGAGAAAGTTGACCAGCTGCTGGACGCGGCGGAGCAGGCTATCCGCCAGTCGTTCGAGAACGGCGTCGAGCTGGGCATCGACCATCATCTGAGCGCGGTGGCCACGCTGACCTGCAACTGGACGATGAACAGCGCCCGCGACCTGGCCTGGGACAATGCCTTGCTGCTGTGGGAGCTCCGCGATGTTCCGGTCGCCCGCGGGATGCTTAAGGCCAATTTGGCCACCGCGACCGCGCTGGCTAGCCGGCTGATCCTGGTTGCAGTCTGAAATCGGAATCGGCGACCTTTCTCCGGTACCGGCAATAACTGTCAGAATGGGCCGATGGCGCAGGTTTTGTGCCCGGTCGTCATCGGCAGGGATAGCGAGCTGGCGGCGGTCGACGCGGCCCTGACGGCGGCGATGACCGGCCACGGCGGGTGTGTGCTGATCACCGGGGAGCCGGGGATCGGCAAGTCGCGTCTGCTGGTGGAACTTGAGGCGCGGCTGGCC
>CAXUJF010000003.1:20783-29617 GCA_964250865.1 uncultured Streptosporangiaceae bacterium | reverse complement strand
CGGGGTGCCGGGGTGCGGCAAGTCGCGCCTAGCGTTGGCGGCCGCGGGCCGGGCGGCGGGCCGCGGCATCCGGGTCGTCGCCGGCCGGGCGGTACCGCAGTCGTCGACCGCGGCGTACCGGCCATGGTCGGACGCGCTCATGCAGCTCCTCCGGGACCGGCCGCTGCCCGCCGACGTGGCGACGGAGCCTTGGCGGCCTGCGCTGGACGCCCTGCTGCCCGGGGTGGCTGGACCCGCCCCGGCCGGTGGGGAGGTCTCGCCCGGGGTCCGCGGTGAGGCGCTGATCCAGCTGCTCCGGCGGCTCCCGCCCCAGGGTCTGGTCATCGTGCTGGAGGACCTGCACTGGGCCGACCCGGACACGGTGGCGCTGATGGAGTATCTGGCCGAGCACCTGGATGGCGAATCGCTGCTGTGCGTCCTGACCCTGCGGGCCAACCGGCCGTCGGCGGCGCTGGACGCAGCCCGGCGGCTGCGGGGCCGGCCGGGTGTCCTGCATCTGGGCCTGGACCGGCTCAGCGACGCGGACATGGCCGACATGGTTCAGGCCTGCGTCCCGGAGGCCGGGCCGGAACTCCTGCGCCGGGTGCAGACCTCGGCCGAAGGGGTGCCGCTGCTGGTGGAAGACCTGCTGGCCTCGCCCGGGCTGCCGGACTCGTTCGCCGAGACGGTCCGCGAGCGGCTGGCCGGGTTCAGCGCACCGCAACGGTCGGTGATCCGGGCCGCGGCCATCCTGGGCCGCCACTTCGACTGGGAACTGCTGGCCGACGTGAGCGGCCAGAGCGCGGACCTGGTGGCGGAGACGCTGGAGCTCGCGGTCGAGCAGCTGCTGGTGAGCGTGGACGGTACGGCCTTCCGCTTCCGCCACGCGCTGACCCGCGACGCGGTGCTCGACACCATGCTGCCGCCGCGTCAGCGGGCCCTGGCCGCTACCGCGCTCGCCGTTCTCGACACCGCGCATCCACGTCTGGAAGGCAGCCTGCGCGAGCTGGCCGTCGACCTGGCCGACCGGGCCGGGCAGCGCCGCCGGGCCGGCCTGCTGCTGAGCGAGTCCGGCGCCCAGGCGCTGGCCTGGGGGGCCCTGGCCACTGCGACTGGCACCCTGCGACGGGCCGCTGACCTGCTCGAAGGTACCCCCGAGCGTGATCGGGCGGAGCTTGCGCTGGTGGAATCCCTGGCCCTGGCCGGGCGGGTCGAAGAGGCCGCGGCGGCCGGGGGCCAGCTCATCACCCGGCTCGGCACCGACTCCGTGGAGCTGCGGACCGAGGTCCACCTGCGGCTGAGCCAGGCCGCGGTGGCCGCCTCGCGCTGGCAGATGGCGCGGCATCATCTCGGCGCGGCCCGGCTCCTGGCCGGGGCCAGCCCGCCGGTCGGCGTGCGTGCCCGTACCGGTGTCCTCGACGCCGAGGTGGCCTTCGCCGCCGATGACCTGGATGAGGCACGGCTCCTGGCCGAGAAGGTCCTCGCGGCCGAGGACGGCACGCCGGATGTCCGCTGTCACGCGCTGGAGCTCATCGGCCGGAGCCACCGGCTGCGTGATCTGTCCGCTGCCCGTTCCGCGTTCGAGCGCGCGCTGGTCACGGCGGAGACCGCCGACCTGCCGCTGTGGCGGCTGCGCGCCCTGCACGAGCTGGGCACCATCGACCTGTTCGATCACGCCGGGGTGGACCGGCTGGCCGAGGCGCGGCACGCCGCCGAGCGGCTGGGGGCGGTGAGTACCGTGGCGATCCTGGATCTCCAGCTCGCCGCGGCCTACACCTGCCGCTGGGAGCTGGACACCTGCGATGGCCACGCGCAGGCCGCCGTGGCCGCGGCCGAACGGCTCGGTCTGAACCAGGTCCGGGCTAAGGCGCTGGCGGTGCTAGCCGGCAGCGCCAGCATGCGGGCCGACGCGGAGCAGGCCGAGCGGTACGCGGCCCAGGCCATCGCGGCCGATCCGGACGACCGGATGCTCGACGGCTTCCGCTGGGCCAGCCGGGGCGCCGTGGCGCTGCTCGGTGACGACGCCGCGGCGGCGGCGGAACCCTACGGCCGGGGAATGGCGATCCTGGCTCAGCTCCCCAACGCCGAACCGGCGGGGCTGCGGGCGCTCTGGCCGCTGCTGCTGGCCGCGCTGGGTGATCGCCGGGCGCCAGCGGCGATTGAGGAGGCGTACCAGCTGGGCGTCGGCGCCTTCCGGATGAACCGGAGCCTGCTCGGCTACGCCGAGGCGGTGCTGGCCGGGCGAGCCGAGCAGCAGCAACGGGCCAGCGAGCTGGCGGTGGCCAGCGACGCCGGCTTCACGAACTGTACGGGCTGGGGCGACCTGGCCCGGTTCTGCGCCGCTCCGGCCGCACTGGCGAGCGGATGGGGCGATCCGGTGCGCTGGCTGGCGGCGGCCGAAGCCGGGTTCGACCGCCGGGGCCTGCCCCGGCTGGCCGAGCGCTGCCGCGAGCTGGTCAAGGAGTCGCAGCCCAATCCCTGGGCGTCTGAGGGCATCACCGACCGGGAGGCGGACGTGCTGCGCCTGGTGGCCGAGGGGCTGACCAACAAGCAGATCGCGGCGCGGCTGAGCCTGTCGCCCCGCACGGTGGAAAAGCACGTCGAGAGCCTGCTGCGTAAGACCGGCGCGCCGTCCCGGACCGGCCTGGTGGCGGCCACTACGTAGTCGGGCCGGCATCTACGTGTTGTTCCCGATGTGACGGCGGGCGGCCGGCTGGCACGCTGGCTGGGCCAGGCAGGCCAGGGGAAGGCACCACCAGATGCTGAAAGCCGCGAAACCGACCGTGGCGGTCAAGAACATCGAGACACCCGATGAGAGTCACGCGTCCGCACACGCCTCGCTCAACGTGGTCAACCTGCCCGGCGTCACGATCTCCCGCACGGTGTACCAGCCGGGCTGGAAGTGGTCGACCGACGTCAAGCCGGTCGTCGGCACGGAGGCCTGCCAGGCGTCCCACAACGGCTACGTCATCTCCGGCCGGTTCCACGCCCGCATGGAGGACGGCCGCGAGTACGACTTCGGCCCGGGCGATGCGCACGTGGTGTCGGCCGGTCACGACGCCTGGGTGGAAGGCGACGAGCCGTGCGTCGCCCTCGACGTCGCGTTCACCGGGCGCAGCCTGGCCGGTCATGTCGGCCGCTGCCCCTGCGGGGTGGAGTTCCGGGTGGCCAGCGACCGCCAGTTCGGCCTGCTGATCGCGGCCATCCGCGAGCACGCGCGCAGCTCCCACGGGCAC
The DNA here is from genome assembly GCA_964250865.1 of uncultured Streptosporangiaceae bacterium. Classification (GTDB taxonomy): domain Bacteria; phylum Actinomycetota; class Actinomycetes; order Streptosporangiales; family Streptosporangiaceae; genus Bog-532. Next base: position 26,402 of record CAXUJF010000003.1, on the reverse strand, counting down.
GATCTCACCACCGAGCAGGTGCTGGCCGAGGTGTCGGCGTGATCAGCACCGACCTGGACCTGCAGATGCCGGAGCAGTCTGGAGGGGGCTGCTCCGGCATCTAGCCGGGGGACGGAGCTACCTGCCCGCACAGGGGCCGGGCAGGTAGCGAGGCGTCGTGAGTTCGCGCAGTGGCCTCGCTGGTTGATCTCGATGGCGCGGGTATCGGGGTCTTCGGCGACGACGCGGCAGCCCCAGGGCATTTCCTGGTGGCTAATCAGTACCGGTGAGCCGGCCTGGGTCAGTGCCTCAGTCACGCGATCGAGGGACTCGACGTAGAGGCCGGGGAACACGCTGCCGCCGGCGCAGCGTGAGCAATGATCGGAACCTGTGGATGGCCCTCGGCGGGGTGACGTGAAGCGGGCGCACCTCCCGAGCAAGATCGAAGCCCTTTGCATGTCTGATCAGGGTCGGCGTTGGCGCGCCGGCTCGGGAAGGTACGCCCAATGCTCAAGGTAGTCCACGACGCCGAGGCGTCCAACAAGAACACGACCGGCGCGGCCGGTGGGTTGCTGCTCGATGAGGTCGTGCGCGACGGCGCTCGGCAGATGCTGGCCGCGGCGCTGCAGGCCGAGGTCACCGCCTATGTCGAGCAGTTCATCGGCGAGGTCGACGAGCAGGGCCATCGGCTGGTGGTCCGCAACGGCTACCACGCCGAGCGGGAGGTGACCACCGCGGCCGGGGCGTGCCGGTCAGGCAGCCGCGGGGTCAACGATCGACGCACCGATGAGGCGACCGGTGAGCGGCGACGGTTCTCCTCAGCGATCTTGCCGGCCTGGGCGCGGAAGAGCCCGCGGGTGGCCGAGGTGTTGCCGCTGCTGTACCTGCACGGCCTGTCCTGTTCGGACTTCGGCCCGGCGCTGGAAAAGTTCCTGGGCACCAGCCATGGCCTGTCTGCGGCCACCATCACCCGGCTGACCCGGGACTGGCAGGACGAGGCGGCCGCGTTCAACCAGCGCTCACTGGCCGACGCCGACCACGTCTACGTGTGGGTCGACGGGATTCACCTCAAGGTCCGCCTGGCCCAGGACAAGGTGTGCCTGCTGGTGATGATCGGCGTCCGCGCCGACGGCGCCAAGGAGCTGATCGCCCTCGACGACGGACACCGCGAATCCACCGAGTCCTGGGCCGACCTGCTCCGCTCGGCCAAGCGTCGCGGCATGGCCGCGCCGGTGCTCGCGGTCGGTGACGGCGCGCTCGGGTTCTGGGCCGCGGTCCGCGAGGTGTTCCCGCAGACCCGCGAACAGCGCTGCTGGTTCCACAAGATCGCCAACGTCCTCAACGCGCTGCCCAAGTCGGCCCAGCCTGGTGCGAAGGCCGCGATCGCGGAGATCTGGAACGCCGAGGACCGCGAGCACGCCGCAGCCGCCGCGCACGCCTTCGCCACCGTCAGGCTCCGGCAGCGGGTCACCAAGGGACCCGGCTCACGGGCCGCCGGTGCCGCTATGGCGTTCAAGCTGATCGAGTCCGCCCAGGCCCGCTGGCGAACGGTCAACGCGCCGCATCTGGTCGCCCGCGTCCGCGCCGGCGCGAAGTTCGAGCGAGGCCAACTCGTCGAGCGACCCGACGGATCAGGAGGTGATCAGCAAGTCGCCTGACACGCCGATCCACAGCTCACCGATGAGTTCGACCGGTACGCCGAGTCAGTCACAGCACAACGAACCTACGGAAAGGACAATCCAATGACCGAGCTGGACGCGGAACATGCCCGGCGAGCGATCGTCGAACACACCCGACGTCTGGCGGAATCAGCCGCTGCGGCCGGACCTGACGCCGCCGTGCCGACAACCCCGGGGTGGACGATCACTGACCTGGTCGAGCACGTGGGCCAGACCCAGCACTGGGTCGCGAAGATCATCGAGCGGCGTATCACCGACCCCGCACAGCTGCCCACGGGGATGGCCGTGCTCCCCACCGACCCCCGCGAGTGGCAGGCGTGGCTGTCGGAGTCCGCGCAGCGGGTCGCGAGCGCGTGCTCCGATGGCGCGCTCGCCGCGCCGGTGTTCAACCCCGCGGGGGACGAGCGGCCCGGGACGCGATTCTGGATGTCCAGCATGCTCAACGAGGCGGTCGTCCACGGCTTTGACGCAGCCAACGCGGCGGACCGGCCGGCCGGCATTGACGCCGACATCGCAGCCGCGCTCATCAGCAACCATCTCGCGATGCTCATCGCCCCCACGTGGCAGATGCAGCGGTCCGAGTCCGCCCACGCCATCCGGGGCACCGGGCAGACCCTGCAGTGGCTGGCCACCGACACCGCGGACGACGCGGGTGCTTGGTTCGTCGAACGGCGGCCTGCTGGGGCGACGTGGCAGCCCGGAACCCGGCAGGCCGATGTGACGGTGGCCGGCCCGGCACGATCGCTGCTGCTGACCTTGACCCGACGACTCCCTCTCACCGACCGCGAAGCCACCAACATCAGCGTCGACGGCGACACCGACCTCGCCCAGCACTGGCTCGACAACACCGCCCATGCCAGCGGCTGACCGGCACCGAGGCGCCCACCGCCACGACGAAGACAACGTTCGGCAGGACACCGGCACGAGATGCCGTCATCGGGTAAGCAACGGACGGCGCGGGGGACGTCTTCGCCCGCGGACGTTCAACTTGATCGAGCGAACCGACGAATCAGGAAGTGATCAGCAAGTCGCCTGACACGCCGGTCCACAGGTCTTGACTATTTCTCGCGCAGCGTTACGCCGGGTTCTCTTTGTTCAGGGCCAAGCCGAGCGCGCGCTAGAACGCCGCGATCACCAGAGGGCTGACGGTGTACAAGACAAGGGAAGCCGTCTTGGTCATGATGCCGATTGTGTCCTGTCGCTGGCAGGTACGACAAAGCTCCGCTGTCCATACCTATCGCACTGAGACCGCCCCAGTCACGAATGGCGGCTTGCGCTGGTCGAATCTGACACTTGTGGACATTCTCACGTAGATCGGTAACAAATATCGCTAACCGACGGCACCGTCGTCCTAAAAACGCCCCTATACGGTGACAATCGACGTACGCTCCGTGGAGGATTTGGGGGTGGAATGACAGACCTCGACGACAATCGGTATAGCGGCGATCAGATGGTGGACCACGCCGAACAACCCGTGCTTGCCTGGGGTGAATATCGGCTGGAGAAAGCCAGCAGCAGACCCGTCATCACCGAGGATCCCTGGAAGATCGTGGTGTGCCTACAGGCACACCTCGTCAGCCGACGGGTCAGTTATCAGGGTCACTCGTAGTTCGCGGGCGAGGTAGGCCCGGTGCCGGATGGCCACAGACAAGATGAGATTATCTGGCCAACCTGGCCCAACAGCGTCGACGAGGAAATCGCCACATTGAGCACGCCGCTCGCGGATCTGCAGCAGCACTGGGACGAGAGCGTCAGCCGCATGCGGGATTCGGCGAAATGGATGGCCACCATACTTGGTGCCGCCTTGGCCAGTTTGGTCCCGACTGCGCCACTCGCCGGACGGCATCATTTGTCGATGGTCTCGGCCTGCTTCGGATTGGCTGGGCTGTTGTGCCTGGCCCTGACCATGCTGCTGATCCTTCGCGTCATGCGGCCGCAAATGGTGTCCTACGAGGATATTCAGGACGCCGAGGAGCCGTCCAATCGCCGTAAGAAGCTGTACCGTCTCATCCAACATCGCCTGCGCCAGAATCGGACACTGGGCAGCCCGCTCTTCCGGTGGAAGCAAGCTATCGCCCAGCACCCTGATCTCTATCTGCCCTGCGACGTCGACAACCTAAGGGCTCTTCGTCAGTCAGTGATGGTCGAAGAAATGACCCTAGTGGCGCTCGCCCGTGCCAGGGAAAATGCCGCAGGCGGCAGTACCCGCAGAAAGCTGAACGATGCGCAGGCCGCGCGCGCAGCCCGACTGTACGAGCTTCGCGCCGCAGCGGCCAGCATCGTTACCATTGGCGTGTACTACAAGGTTCGGGCGCGCAGCACTGTGGCAACCTATCTGGGAACCGCATTGAGCGCTCTGGGAATCGCGGCGATCGTCGCTGCGGTTACCTGGCCGATCAGTTAGGGCACGGTGACCTGGCCAGCCATCAGCCTCAGGTGATCGTCTCGGTGTGAGCGGTGTAGCCGTCGTCGTCGATGTAGGCGGCCTCGATGCGGTCAGGGTGCAGGTCGAGCACGGCGAAACCGAACCGGGTGCGCTGCTGGCCGTGCTCGCGGACGGTCCGGGTGCTGCGCCAGGTGATGGTGGCCTTGCTGGCCGGCGGCGGCCCGTGGTCGGGCAGGATGGGCACGCCGCCGTTGCCCAGGCACCGCGGGTAGCGGACACCGCTCGCGGCCTCGTAGGTGATGGCCCGGTGCTCGTGGCCCCACCACCACGCGGTGACGCGGTTACCGTCCAAGACGGGGGCCAGCTTGGCCGGGAGCGTGGGGCCGAGATCAGGCTGGTCGAAGACCGAGACCAGCTGATGGTGGCTGAACAGCACCAGCTTGCGCGGCGACCGGGCCGCGACGTCGGCGACGTAGCGGTCCTGCGGATCCTGCAGGACCGCGATCTGGCCGTTCGAGGTGACGTCGGTGTCCCAGGCCGTGTCGAGCCCGATGAAGTCCCACGACGGCGAGCGGAGCCGGAAGTAGCTGGTCGGCTTGCCGTCGGGTGACCGCTGAGCGTGGAAGCGGGGATCGTCCAGGAGCGTGCCGAAGTAGCCGAACCCGCCGCTGTACATGTCGTGGTTGCCGTTGAGCGACCACGAGGTCACGCCGGCCTCAGCCTGAGCTTGGGTGACCGGCCACGGGGCGAGGAACCGCTTCTTGTCCTCGCTCTCGAACCCGGAGTAGTAGACATCGCCCAGGTGCAGCACGTGGACCTGGCGCTGGGCGTCCAGGGCGGCGCCGATCGCTTCACGCATGCGGGCGGCGACCTCGATCGCCCGGGGCAGGCCCGTCCCCCAGTCACCGACGACCACCAGCCGGGCATCGTCGCTCACGCCGTCGTACTCGGCCGGAGCCGGATTGAACGGGGCGTTGCCCGCGGCCAGCCGTTCCAGTACGCCGCGCGCGATGGCGAGGTACCAGTCCGGGTCGTTGGAGGTGAACGAGCCCGGTGCGATGCGCAGCAGGCGCTCAACCTCGCGGACGATCTTCGACCAAAGGCTGGCGGGCTTACCCCGGTCCGCGACGCCTTCTTCTTCCAGCGCCTCTTCGATGCGGCTCTGCATCATGCTGACCACGGGGGCCCGGGACAGGTAGGGAACGCCCGCGGCCGGGCCGCCCGATGACGCCAGCGCGTCGGGGTCCTCGGACAGCAGCGCCGCGATCTTGTCCCGCGGCGTCCCCTCCCCCGGCACCTGCGTGGCCGCCTGCTCGACCACGTCCTGCAGCCGCGGGTCGCTCAGCGCGTCCCGGACCTTCCCGGCCGCGATCTGAACCTGGTCCTTGTTACTCGCGTCCGACCGCATCGACCACGCGACCTCTCCCTCGAGGATGGCAAACAAGGGCCGATAATCCCGGACTTTCGATCATCCGTCCAACCGGCGCGAGCCGGCCCCCCCGCGGGCTAGCGCCAGGCCCGCCCGCGCCACCCGCCGGAAGGAGGGCGCAACCCCACGTTAGCAAGCGTGGGGGG
>CAXUJF010000003.1:0-20773 GCA_964250865.1 uncultured Streptosporangiaceae bacterium | reverse complement strand
CCCCCCCCGCGGGGGCCGCCCCCCCCAGGCCGGCCGGCTCAGCCGGCGGAATGGAGGCCGAAGCCCCAGTTCAGCATGCGTGCGGCGTCCTGGGCACCGGCCGCCGTGCCGGTGGGCGGGCTGCCGAGCACGACGCCGATCAGCGTGCGGCCGTTCCTGGTCGCCTCGAACAGCAGACAGTGCCCGGCGTCGTCGGTGTACCCGTCCTTGATCCCGAGGGCGCCCTGGTAGGACCCGATCAGGTCGTCGGTGTTGTCCCACCAGTACTGGTGGTGCCCGGGTCCCTTCCTCAGCTGGTAGAACCGCTGGTCCACGATCGAGCGGAAGGCCGGGTAGCGCATCGCAGCCAGGCCGAGGGTGAGCAGGTCGGCCGGGGTGGAGTAGGTCGAGGTCTCGGTGGGATAGGGCAGCCCGTCCGGGGAGGTGAAGTGGGTCTGGTTCATGCCCATCCGGGCCGCGGTCGCGTTCATCTTGGCCTCGAACGCGGCGAGCCCGGGGCCGTAGTAGCTGGCCAGGGTGTAGGCGGCGTCGGCCCCCGACGGCAGCAGCAGGGCCTCCAGCAGTTCGCCCGCGGTGAGTTTGTCTCCCGGGTGCAGGGCCGCGCTTTCGCCGCTGTACTTCCAGACGTAGGTGAACGCGGCCTTCGGCACCTGGATCTGCTGGTTCAGCTGGCCGGCCTGCAGGACCAGCAGCGCGGTCATCACCTTGGTCACGCTGGCCATCGGCCGCTCGGTGGTCGCAGCCCGGGCCCACAGGATCTGGCCGGTGGCGGCGTCGGCCAGCACTGCGCCCTTGGCCTTCACCCCATCCTTGGCCTTCGGCCGGCCCGGCTCGCCCACGATCTGCAGGGCCGGGCTGGCGGGCAGCCGGCGCGGAGACGGGCTGGCCGACGCGGTGGCCCGGGGCGAAGATGTCGCGGACCGGCTGGACGCGGACAGCGGTTTCTGGGCCGTGGCCGTCGCGCTGGGGTTAGCCCCGCAGGCCGCGAGAGCGCCGATACCGGTGAAGAACAGGGTCAGCATTGCGATCCGCGCCTTCAATCGCATGCCACCCCTCCTTCGCTGGGCAAGGTTATCCGGGATGGAAGGGCAGCGGTGCGCCTGACGGGCACGTCTCCTGGTCGGTCCGGTTATCCGGCTGCGACGGCCTTGCGCTGGCGCAGGGCGACCGGGACGGCGACGAGGATCAGCGCGCCGGTGAGGGCGAACGCCACCGGGTAGCCGGTGTGCAGGCAGATCAGGCCGAAGACGGCGGGGCCTGCGCCGTACCCGGCGTCGTAGGCCAGGTTCCACAGCGCGCTGGCCCTGGCCTCGGGCAGCTGCTCGATCAGCAGCGCGAACGTCGCGCTCTCGAGCACGCCGAAGCCGGCCCCGAACAGCACCATGCCGGCGAGGACCGCCACGGGTGAGCCCAGCGCCATCATGGCGGCCATGCCGAGCGCTGTCACCACGAGCGCCGGGATGAGCAGCCGGGTGTGGCCGTGCCGGTCGCCGTACCGGCCCGCCCGCCAGCGGGTGAGCGTGGCCGTGATGGCCGAGACGAGCAGGGCGGCCGAGGCCAGGTTGCTGGGGACGCCCTTGGCCAGGGGCAGGAACGAGTCCACCACACCGGCCGCGATCGTGGCGACGGCGAAAATGACCGGCAGCCGCAGTGCGGGTCCGGACAACCGCACCGAATGGCGGAGACCCCGCAGCCGTGGGACGCGGACAGTGCGGCCTGCTTCACCCTCGGCGGCCGGTGCCTCGTCAGCGGCGGGGCGGCCCTTATGGCCACCGGGCAGCCAGCGCACCGCCACCAGCGGGATGAGACCGGTCACGGCGGCCATGGCCGCGGCCACGACGGCCAGGTGGTGACCGGCCAGCCACACTCCGGCCGGCAGCGCGACTATGGTCGGGACGCCGGAAACCAGGCCGAGCAGCCCAAGTCCCTCACCACGCCGTTCGGGCGGCAGCAGGGTGGCGGTCAGCGCGCCGGTGGCCACGCCGCCCAGGCCGAAGCCGAACCCCCGGACCACGCTGACGCCCATCATGACGGCCTGGGGCTGGCGGGTGAGCAGCGTCAGGGCGGGTAGGCCGAGCAGCACGGCCCCCGCCCCGACCACCATCCGGTAGCCGAACCGCCTGATGGCCGTGGCCGCCACGGTCTCGGCCGCCACCGTGCCGGCCAGCAGGGACCCGGTGATCAGCCCGGCGCCGGAGCTGCTGACGCCGGCCGCCGACGCCAGCATCGGCAGCACCGAGAACAGCAGGAAGAAGCTGGTGAGCGTGCCGAACTCGGCCAGGAACGTAAACGCCAGCGGCACGGTCAGGAGCCGGGCCGGGACTTCGGTATCAGGCTGCGCCTGGGTCAACATGCTCATAACAAGCACGCTATGAAGCAACCGGCATCCTGGTAAGGTCCGATTTCGTGGCGATTGAGTGGTCCGGTTTGAGTCCGGAGCTGCTGGTCCGGCTCGACCGTTCGGCCGCCGAACCGCTGCGCACCCAGCTGGAGGCGAGCCTGCGCGAGGCGATCCGGGGCGGCCGGCTCCGGGCCGGGGAACGGCTGCCGTCCTCCCGGGAGCTGGCCCACGACCTCGGTGTTTCCCGGGGCATGGTGCAGGACTGCTACAGCCAGCTGCTGGCCGAGGGCTACCTGACCAGCCGCACCGGGTCGGCCACCCGGGTCGCCGATCTCAGCGGTCACCCGGCGGGCGAGCGCGAGGCAGGCCACCAGGTCGCAACCAGTCGGGCCGCGGTGCCCACGCCGTCCGGGCGACTTGCGGAACCGCCGCTGATCGCGGACTTCCAGCCGGGCCTACCGGACCTGTCCAGCTTCCCGCGGACCGACTGGGCCTGGGCCGTCAAGCAGGCCTGCACCGAGGTCGCCGCGGCGGATCTGGGATACGGCGACCCGCGCGGCAGTGAGGTACTGCGCGAGGTGCTGGCCGGGTACCTGCGGCGAGTCCGGGCCGCGGCCGCCAGCCCGGCGCAGATGATCATCAGTGCCGGCTTCGCCCAGGGAATCAACCTGGTCCTGCGCGCGCTGGCCCGCGAACGCGGTGTGACCCGCGTGGCCTTCGAAGATCCCGGCTACGGCACCCCGCAGGACGACGAAACCGTCCGGGCTGCCCTGTCCGTGGGCTTGGACGTCAGCTACGTGCCGGTCGACGAGCAGGGACTGGTGGTCGGCGAGCTGGTGACCAGCGGCGCCCAGGTGGTCGTGGTCACCCCGGCGCACCAGTCCCCCACCGGGGTAGTGCTGTCCCCGGCCCGGCGGCACGCGCTGACCGACTGGACCCGGCAAGGCGGCTACGTGATCGAAGACGACTACGATTCGGAGTTCCGCTACGACAAGGAACCCGTCGGCGCGCTGCAGGGGCTGGCCCCGGACCAGGTCTTCCTGCTCGGCACGGCCAGCAAGTCCCTAGCGCCCGCGGTCCGGCTCGGCTGGGTCCACGCTCCGGCGCCGCTGGCCCCGGCGGTCGCGGCCGAGAAGGAGATGAGCGACCGCGGCTCCTGCACGCTGGACCAGCTCGCCCTGGCCACCCTGCTCACCTCCGGCCGGTACGACCGTCACCTGCGGCGGATGCGCGCCGTCTACGCGGCCCGCCGCAGCGCGCTGACCGACGCGTTCGCCCGGCACGCCCCGCAGATCCAGCTCACCGGGCTCGTGGCCGGATTCCAGGCGCTCGCGCCGCTGCCACCCGGCGCCGACGAGGCGGCGGTGATCACCGCGGCCCGGACCCGGCGGGTCGGTTTGCACGGTCTCGGCGAATACCGGGGTGACCCTGACGCGCTGGCGGCACCCGGGCTGGTGATGGGCTTCGGGAACGTACGCGAGCGGGCCATCGAACCCGCCATCGCCGCTGTGGCCGACCTGCTCAGCTGACCAGTAGCGGCTGGCCGAGGTTAGTCAGGCTGCCGCGCGGCGCTCACATCAAAGGTGAGAGCGTCAGCGTCTGCGTCGCAGTCCCGCGGATCGCCCTCCAGAGAAGACCCGGAGCTCACGGCATCTCTGCCGTCAGGCCGCCGTCCTAGAACTGTCGTGGCGCCAGCCGGTAATTCGTTTGCGAAGCGTTTGCTCCCGGCCGCGGTTTAGGCTGCTCGGTATGGCGCGAAGCGAGAAAGACCCGGCGGTCAGTACAGGCCGGGGCACGATGACCAACCCGGCCCCTGATCCGCCCGGTGAAACGGCCGGCGCCGTGGCGCCGCGGCTCGACCCAGGTGATCTGGCGGTCTGGGGCGGCTTCCTTGAGGTTCACACCCGGCTGATGCGGCTGCTCGATGCCGACCTGGTTGCCACCCACGGCATGGCCCTGGTCGAGTACGAGGTGCTGTTCAAGCTTTCCACGGCCGGCGGCCAATTGCGCATGTCTGACCTGGCCCAAGTCGCCATGCTCAGCCGCAGCGGCCTGACCAGGATCGTCGGAGTGCTGGAAGCGCAGCGCCTGGTCCGCCGCGTCTCGTCTCCCGGCGATGGCCGTGTCCTCATCGCAACCCTCACGGCGGCCGGGCGGGCCCGCCTGGCCGCGGCGCGCGAGACGCATGCGGCGAACGTGCGGCGGCTGTTCCTGGCCCCTCTCGATCAGGACCAGAAGCAGGCCATCGCGGCCGGCTGGCAGAACATCCGTGTCGCGCTCGACCAGCACGACCGGGTACAAGCCAGCTGAACGGGCGCGGCCGGGCGCGGGCCGGGTCTGCGGGCGCTTGCCTCGCCCGGGGCAGCTGTGCCAGACTCGCCGCAGGTATTTCGCTAACGAAATATCTCCGTTCGCAGATACGGTACTGGTACTCCGGCGCCTGGAAGGGCTTCATAGTGGACCTACGCTGGCCCGGATTGCCCTACGAGCAGTGGGCTGAAACCCGGGACACCCTTCACCTGTGGACCCAGGTCATCGGCAAGGTCAAGCTGGCACTGACCCCGTTCCTCAACGAATGGTGGAACGTCGCCCTGACCCTCACCTGCCGGGGCATGACCACCGGCCCGATGCCGTCCGGCCCGGATGACCTTCAGATCGACCTGGACTTCGTCAGCCAGCAGGTCGTTCTCGCGACGTCCGACGGCCGCCGTGCGTTCATCGACCTGATCCCTCGCAGCGTCGCGGAGTTCCACACCGCAGTGACCGCGCAACTCCGGGTCCTTGGCTCCGACGTCACCTACTCGACGGTGCCATCCGAGCTGCCTGACCCGGTCCCGTTCGAGCAGGACACCGCGGACCGGGTCTACGACAGCGACGCCGCGCGGCGGTGGTGGCTCGCGATGCTGTCCGTCGGCCGGGTCATGGACAGGTTCCGGACGCCGTTCGGCGGTAAGAGCAGCCCGGTGCTGTTCTACTGGGGCGGATTCGACCTGAACCACACCCGCTTCAGCGGCCGGCCTGCACCTGCGCGGCCCGGCTCCGGGATGATCCAGGCTTTCGGCGAGGATCAGGAGAACTTCGCGATCGGTTTCTGGCCGGGTAACTCCTCCTCTCCGCACGCCGTGCTCTACGCCTACTTGTCCCCGGCCCCGGCCGGGGTGGAGACCATACGGCCCGATCCGCAGCAGGCCCGGTGGGTGCCCGGGGCGGGCGAGTTCGTCCTGCCGTGGGACGAGCTGCTCGCCCGCACCGACCCGGACGCGGCTGCGCTGGAGTTTTTCACCAGCACCTACGCCCGCACCACCGCCCTGGCGGGATGGGACCATGCCGCGCTCGAGCTTCCCCGGATCCCGAAAAGAGAGGCATCCTGATGTCCATCCTTCCTATCGTCACCCCGGCCGGCGAGGGCGACGCCCTGCAGTTCAGTCCCACTGAACTGCTCGTGTGGAAGGCCACCCAGGCGACCACCGGCGCCTTCGATCAGTTCGAGCTCACCGCCCAGCCGAACCACGCCGGGGCGCCCCTGCATGTCCACGCGACGGTCGAAGAATGTTTCTACGTGCTCGCAGGAGCGTTCCGGTTCGCGGTGGCCGGCTCCGAAGTCATCGCCGAACCGGGCAGCTTCCTGTTCGTGCCCCGCGGCACCGCCCACACCTGGACCAACGTCGCGGAGACGGCCTCGACCATGCTGCTCACGTTCGTGCCCGGCGGCATGAAGCCGTTTTTCGACGAGGCCGCTCCGGTCATGCACGCCCACCCCCTCGACCTCGACGCGCTTACGGCCATCAATGCCCGTCACGCCACTACCGTCGTTGGGCCACCGCTGCCCCCAGGGCCTGGACCCGCCGGCCACCCAGCGCGGTGAACGCGTACGCCACCGCCCCATGGCAGAACTTCTTCACCGCTGAGGTAGGAGCTGCCGCCGCCCTTACCGGCTTGCTCTTCGTGGCCGTCTCGATCAACCTGAAACAGATCCTCTCCTTTCCCAAATTGCCCGCCCGCGCCGCCGAAACCCTGTCCCTGTTGCTGCTCGTCGTCGCCGTCTGCAGTCTCGCGCTCGCCCCGCAGACCTCCGAAGCCCTCGGCATCGAGGTCATCAGCTGCGCCGGCCTGATGTCGCTCGCCGTGCTGCGCGTCCAGCTGCGTCATGGGCCCGACGATCCAGCCGACCCCGCCTGGTGGTTCGCCTCCCGGATAGCCAACGTCCAGCTACCGGCCCTGCTGTTCCTCGTCGGCGGCATCACGCTCACCGTCCGGCACGGCTACGGGCTGTACTTCATGCTGGCGGGAACGCTGACTGCTTTCCTGGGGGCCGTCTACAACGCCTGGGTCCTGCTCGTCGAGATCATCCGCCAGCGCCCCGATCCCCCGGGCGCGGCTCCATGATCAAAGAGGCCCGATCATGGGTTCTCGATCGTCACAAATCAGGATCATGGGGCTGCTGCAGCATCTGCGGCTGCCGCTGCTCCTGCAGCTGCTGCGCCTGCGGCGTGATCGGCGTGTAGAGGTTGATCAGTGCCCCATCCGGATCGCGCAGAAGAACCGACAGATTTCCCCAGGGCATCATGGCCGGGGCCTGTACGACCTCGAGGTCGTCGCCGTACTCGGCCTGGAGCCGGGCGAAAAGGGCTGCTGCGTCGTCAACCAGGAATTCGACGATGGCGCTGTTGTTGGCGGCTGCGCGGGGAGTGTTCTCGCTGATGAATGCGACCCGGCTGGGGTGGCTCAGCGCGAAGGTGGCGGACGGAGTCACCAGTTCGACGAAGTCGTCGGTCAGGTACTGGGCGGTGGCTCCGGTGACGATCTCGTAGAACCGCACGAGGCGTGGCAGATCCTCAGTGATGACGCGGACTGAGGCCAGCTGGACAGTGTTGGTGGTGGTCATGGAGTCAAGCTAGGGCGTATTCCGGGCGTTATCCGCCCGGAATACGCGGCACAATTGATGACATGGCCCGACCGACTGCCCGAGTGCTGGCGGTACTCGAGCTGCTGCAAACCGGCGGCACGCACACCGTCGCTGACCTGGCAGAGCGGCTCGCCGTCGACGAGCGCACCGTTCGCCGCTACATCGGGCACCTGCGGGACCTGGACATCCCGGTCGACGGGACGCGCGGCCGGTACGGCGGCTACCGGCTGGCACGCCACTACCGCATGCCGCCGCTCATGCTGACCGATGAAGAAGCGCTCGCCGTGGTATGGGCGCTGCTGCTCAGCGGACGGTCGCGGACGGGCCCAGCCTCTGTCCTGGCAGTAGACAGTGCGGCCGCCAAAGTACGCCGGGTGCTGCCCGCAACGCTCGCACGGCGCATCGGCGCCGTCGTGGAAACCGTCGACTTCACCACCTCCGGAGAAGGCCACAGTGACGATGACGACGCTGCTCACGACAGCGTGGCAACAGTGCTGCTGCCGCTGGCCGAGGCGGCGTGGGACCGGCGCCCGGTGACCTTCGGGTACACGGCCCGGCAGGGTCATGCGGCGCAACGTTCCGTGCAACCCCACGGCGTCGTGGCCCACCACGGCCGGCTCTACCTGACCGGGTTCGACGTCACGCGCCAGGCGATGCGGACATTCCGCCTCGACCGCGTCGCCGGCGTCCGCCTGCTCGATGGCACCTTCACCACGCAGGCCGATACCGACCCGGTGCAGCAGGTCCTCGGCCCGCTGGCGCCGTCACCGCAACGGCACGACGTGTCCATCCGCATCCGCGCGGACGTCGCGCACGTCCGGTCACGGATACCGGAGACACTGGCGTCGGTAACCCCGGCGGATCCTGACCCTGAAAAGGCTGAGGGCTGGCTGCGGGTGTTCCTGCGCGCCGAACGCCTCGAGTGGGTCGCCGGCACCCTGGCCATGCTGGACAGCCCCTTCGTCATCGAGCACCCGCAGGCGCTGCGGGACGTGGTGACCGCTCTGGGGCAGCGGCTGATCACAGCGGCCAGCGCGGCCAACGATGATGGAGCCGGGCCGGCCAAGTCAACCGCCTCGCGGTCCGTCCTGGACTTGTGACCGCGACCGACCCGGATATACGGAGCTGCCCATCAGGAATACCGCGTCTTCCCGGCCACCGGCGACCGGCTCAGCGTGGGAGCTCGGACTGGATGCGGCAAAGCCCGCTCGGTCGGCATCTCCATCCCCGACCACCGGCACGACAGCGCCATCTCGCTGGTCCAAAGCGGCCTGATCGACTCGGTGCAGACGATCCTGAACATCTTCGCCAGCGAGCCGCTGGATACGCTGATCCGATCTGCCGCGCGAACAACGTGCCGTGATCGCCCGGTGCATCCTCGACGAGGGCGGGCTGACCGGCTCCCTGACCGAGGACGCCGAGTTCCCGCCGGGCGACTTCCGGCACGGTTACTTCGACTGGACCATGCCGCGCAAGTCCTACATGATCAAGGTCGACGCGCTGCGCCCCTACGTTCCCCGGTACGCCTCTTCACTGGCCGCCCTGGCGGTGAAGTTCGCGATCCATGATCCTGCCGTTCCTCTCGTTCGATGATGTGGAGCCGGCCTGGGCGATGGTTCAGGACCCCAGGCCGTCATGGGTCAGCTACGGCTCCGTGTCCGGCTGAGCCACGCCAGCTCCTGACTGGCGTATGCGCGATGAATTTCGCGGTCGTCGCGCGTCATCTCTGCAGACGCTGTTAGCCAGGATGTCCGCTGGACAAAGAAAGCAGGATGTCCGCTGGACAAAGAAAGGATGCCCCCATGGAGATCACGAATCTGGGTCAGGCGGACGGGCTGCCGCCGGTGGATTGGGCGGCGATTGCCGAGAAGCTCGAAACGGGGTCGGCGCCGGCACCGGACGCGGTGAATTCCCGCACGACCTGGCTGTCCACCATCAACCAGGACGGCAGCCCGCATGTTACGGCGGTCGGTGCCCTGTGGCTAGACGGCACGTTCTGGTTCCAGACAGGTGCCAGCACACGGAAGGGGCGCAATGTCGCGCGCGATCCGCGGTGTTCGATCGCGCTGTCGGCCCGCGACGCGGACGTCGTAGTCGAGGGTGACGCGGCGCGAGTGACCGAGCCCGGCGCACTGGCGCGCATCGCGAAGGCGTGGGCGGACCAGGGCTGGCCAGCCGAACCCGACGACAGCGGACTGGGCATCACCGCCCCGTTCAACGCCCCGTCGCAAGGACCACCGCCATGGAACGTCTATCGCATTGAGCCGCGCTCGGCGCTCGTGACCCTGACGGCGGAGCCGGGCGGCCTGACTCGCTTCCGGTTCTGACGGTGGCGACCGCCCTTGGCGGCCGGATGGTGAGCAACTCAGAGAAGTTGCCAGTTCCTGCTCAGCGAGCAATCCAGCTGAGCGCGGCTTCGATCGCCAGGCTTTGACCGTGCCCGAGGGAAGCTGGGGGCAAAAGGTGGTCTCGTGGTATCGGTGATTAGAGCTCGCGCCAGGTGCCGGCGAGGAACTGCTCGTGACGTTCGGGGGCCCGGCAGGTCGGGTTAATCAGGCGGCCGGTGCGACGCTCACATCGAAGGTAAGAGCGTCGGCATCGGCACCGTAGGCCCGCGGATCGCCCTCCAGGGCGAACGAGATGGCGGACAGGCAGTCGCGCTCGGCCTCTTCGCGATTGGGCGCTCCGCCGCCATTTATGTGCAGGGCTGGCACACGGTAATGCCAGTTGCTGGCTTCCCCGTCGAAGAACAGCTCAACTCGTAGAGCGCTCATCACCAGATCTTCCTATAGCTTCCGCAGCCCAGCAAAGGTGTAGCCGTAGTCACGGGCGATCCTGGCCATCGCAGGTCCGCCTAGGTCTACGCCATCGTGGTAGGCCCAAATGCGCTGCTGCAAATTTAACTGGATGGAGTTTTGCAGTCGCGGAAGGCGGCGTAGGCCGCGCGGCGGTGCCCGGTGAAGGTGATCAGGCCCATGGCGGAGATGCCGTTGAGGTTGTGGTTGTAGTTCATGCGCTGCTTGTAGTCCTTGAGCAGCCAGTAGGTGTATCCGGCCAGGTAGCCTGCGCGGTCGGTCACTTGCCGCCAGTGCTGACGCAGCTTCTCGGCCTGCCACTCCTCGGTACCGGTCTCGGCCGGGCCACCGTGCCGCCCCAGGTTGGCGTAGCTGCCGTTCTCGGTGATGAGGATGGGTGAGTTTGGATACTGGCGGTGGACAGCGTCGAGGGTGCGGCCCAGGTCGGCATCGCGGCCATAGAAGTAGCCGAAGTACTCGTTGATGCCGATGACGTCGGCCAGGTCGAAGGCGGGGTCCCAGCTGGTCGACGACGCCCAGGTGACCGGCCGCTGCTGCGGATCGATTCGGGCCGCGTCGCGCAGCTGCGATATCCAGGCGCGGTAGGTGGCGCGGTCGGTGGTCTCCGACTCGTTCTGCAGCGACCACAGGGCCACGCAGGGGTGGTTGACCTGGTTCCACACCATGGCCGCGACCAGCGCCGCGGACAGGCCGTAGCGGCCCTGGATCTGCTGCTGGCCTGATTCCACCCAGAAGTTGTCGGTCTCGTCGCAAACCAGCAGGCCGTGCTCGTCGGCGGCACGGTAGAAGTCCGGATGACGGGTGTAGCCGCAGTTGCGCAGGAAGTTCGCGCCCAGGCCGGCCGCGGTCTGCAGGAGCTGGTCGTAGTCCGGGCGGTGCATCGTGCGCCCCCGCTCGGGGGTTTCCTCGTGCCAGTTCAGGCCCTTGAGGAACACCGGTTTGCCATTTAGGCACAGCCGGCCGCCGGCCACTTCCACCACGCGCATGCCGTAGCGCACGGCCAGGCCGTCGGTGGCGCGGCCGGTCTCGTCCACGTCCTCGGCCACCGCGTCATCAGCCTCAAGCCGTGCCGTCAGCCGGTACAGCCGGGGATCAGCCGGCGACCATGACCGGGCGCCGGGGATCGGCAGCTCGGCCCGGACCGCACGCACCTCACCGGGAGCCAGAGCCAGCTCCCGGCGGACCGGTGCGCCGCCGGTGCCCGCACCCGGATCGAGGATCAGGCGGCGCCGGGCCGGCCTGGCGCCGTGGTTGAACACGACGGCGGCCGCGGCCAGCCGCCCAGCGCCGGCGCTCGTGATCAGCTTGCTCACGGTGACCTGCGCGGTGGCCTCGATGAACACCTCGCGGGTGATGCCGGCGTAAGGCCAGTAGTCGACCGGCTTGTGCGGCAGTTCGGTGCGGCAGCTGATCGCGTCGGGCCCCGTCGACCCCGGGCGGTACCACGGCCTGCGGTACACCCGGACGGCCAGCAGATTCATCGCGCCGGGCCGGATGACCGGGGTAACGTCCACCGCGAACGGGGTGTGCCCGCCCTCATGCTCGGCCACCAGCGCGCCGTTGAGATAGACCGACGCGGCGTAGTTCACGCCGAGGAAACAGATCTTGACGAACCGGCCAGACCAGGCGCCGGGCGCGTCGAACCGGACGCGGTACCAGGCATAGCCGTCACGAAACGCCGTGCCGGTGCCGTAGCTGCTGCCGTCGTAACTGCCGAATCCGGCCGTATCGTACAGATCCCACGGCAGCGGAACCTCGGCGAGCGGCCAGCGGCCATCGTCGAACCCCGGCAGCATCCAGCCGTCAGCCGGGCCGGCGTCTCCGGGGTCGAACGCGAACCGCCAGCGCCCGTCGAGCGCGAGGTAATCCCGTTCGCCCGGGACGTCGGCCCGCACGTCGAACGACGGAACCGGCTGCTCATACTGGAACACCACGGGCACGCCATCCACGGTGCGTACCGCCGTGCCGGCCGGCTCGCGCCTCCCGGCCGACACCGGCCGCCAGTGCGTCATACCTTGCCACCTACCCAGTCGGCGGCCGGAAGCACCGGCGCGGCCGCCGACCTGCTCAGCTGAGCCTAGACGTTGGGGGACGGCTTCGGCGCCGTCCCGTTTACTTCCGGTTCGGCCTTCCCTCAGTTGGCCTTAATGTCCGGCCAGAGCACGGCGATCTCTTTTTCCTCTTCGGTCACTACTTCGCCAAGGGCGGCACGACTGAAACCGTATTCGTGTACAGCAGCCAGCGCTACCTGCACCGTGAAAATCGAACCGGCGATCACCAGGCAGACAATGACGATGGCGGCTTGGGCCGCGGTCGGGTTCTTTGAGAAAACACTCCAGTGCGCCAGGAATGGAGATACGGCGACCACCACAACAGCAATCGCCCGTATCACCCACGCCGGAGTGGTGGCTGTCGCTCTGGCCGCTGCAGCGGCTTCCTTCTTTGGATCAGACGTACCAGATTTAATGTTGCTCACTGCAGTTTCGCTGAGATCCATGGCCTATCCCCTTTGTTGCCATACCCGCCATTAGCCGGAGGCGTCGGCTTACCGTTTGATACAAGAAGCTGGCGGGTCGGCAGCGTGGGCGGATGAGGCCGGCCAGCCCATGATCGCGAGGGGCTGGGGGGAGGGTAGCCTCGGAGTATCGGTGCTGCTTATCAACGGTGAGGAGCAGGTCAGCATGAGCCTCTTCCAGCGGGCCCACGACATTGCCCAGGCCAAGGCCAACAAGGCGCTCGACGCGGCTGAGAAGCCTGACGAGATGCTCGATCTGTCGTATGAGCAGATGCTCGACCAGATCACCAGGGTCCGGCAGGGGCTGGTGTCGGTGGCGGCGTCACGCAAGCAGCTGGAGCTGCAGGAGACGCAGTTCCAGCACTCGGTCGATCACCTCAACGATCAGGCTAAGGCGGCGCTGGGGCAGGGGCGGGAGGATCTGGCCCGGGAGGCGCTCTCGCGCAAGGCCGCGGCCCAGGCTCAGATCGACGC
Source organism: uncultured Streptosporangiaceae bacterium (assembly GCA_964250865.1). Classification (GTDB taxonomy): domain Bacteria; phylum Actinomycetota; class Actinomycetes; order Streptosporangiales; family Streptosporangiaceae; genus Bog-532. Next base: position 7,721 of record CAXUJF010000003.1, on the reverse strand, counting down.
CATGCAGCCGCAGCATCAGGAACTGGCCGAGCAGCAACAGAAGCTCGAGCAGACGCTGGACGCGCTGCAGAAGCGGGTCAACAACTTCCGCACGCAGAAGGAAGTGCTCAAGGCCCAGTACACGGCGGCGCAGGCGCAGACGTCGGTGAACGAGACCGTGTCGGGGATCTCGACCACCTTCGGCGACACCGGGGCCGACATCGCGCGAGCGCAGGACAAGATCGCCCAGATGCAGGCCCGGGCCGGGGCGGTGGACGAGCTGCTGGCTTCCGGGGTGCTGGAGGACGTCGGCGGGGACACCGACGACATCCAAGCCGAGCTCGATGAGACCAGCACGGCGGCCGGGGTCGACAAGGAGCTGGCCGCGCTCAAGGCCGAGATCGGCGCGGGCGAGTCGAAGCCCGAGCTGACCAGCGGCACCGAGAGCACCGGCAGCGCCCAGTAGCCAACTGCTCAGCGGCTCACGGTGCGGCTGGCGGCGAAGGCGTCCAGCACCCGGTTCACGAACACCTCGATCGCGGCCATCAGGTCGGTGGCGTAGGTCAGCATGTCGCGCTCTTCGGTGAACTGCAGCGCGCCGACGGCCTGCTCCTGCTTGGTCAGCGAGTAAGCCGGCGGCGCCAGCGTGTCCCCGTCGGGCAGGCGCCCGCTGCCGGGTTTCTCGTCGCCCGGGACCGCCCCCGCGTGGAAGGCGTAGCTCGACAGGGACCGGGAATCCAGCAGCGCGGTCCGCAGGTGCTGCAGGGCGGCCTCCACGTTGTCGTGCAGCTCCCCCGGCCGCAGCGCGGGCAGCAGCCCGGCCCGCCCGGACGAGCCCGGCTGGTGCGGGCGGTCGGTCCGCTCCACCGTGGCCCGGGCCCAGCTGAGCAGGTTCACGAAGCTGTAGGACGCCTCCCGTACCGGCCGGGCGGACACGAAGGAGCGCGCGGCGGTCCGGCCCTGCGGGGCCGAGGCTTGCTGCTGCACCTGGACCAGAACCGAAGGCCGGGGCGGTTCCTGAGCGGCGCGCTGGCCGTCCCCCACCGCCTGGCGCAGCTCCCGCAGTTCCCGCTCCACCCCGCCCGCGGCGAACAGCACCTCGGCCAGCAGGCCGTGGGTCATGTAGGGCCGCACGTCGGCGGGGGCGCCGCGGGCCTCGGCCAGCCGCTGCCAGGTGGCGTACTGCGGGGTATCGGGCAGGTCGGCCCAGTTCTCCTCGCGGGCGCCGAGTTTCTCCTGCTCGACCCGGCCCATCCACCGCTCGTACCGCGTCACGACGGCGACGTTGGCCGTCGGCGCCGGGATCGAAGGGGCCCAGGCCTGCGCTTTGTCATCGCTCCCCGCCGCCCGCCCGCGCCGGGCCAGACGCAGGATCACGATCAGGAGCACGACCACGGCGATGCCGAGGACGATAAGGGCGGCAGTCACGGACCCACGCTATGGCAACGCACGCCAGGGACGGTGCACCGCACCGCCCCTGGCGTAAGCACCCGGTGGCAGGCCGGGATCAGGCCGGGATCAGGCCGTGCGGGTCGATCACGAACTTCTGAGCCACGCCGCTGTCGAAGTCGCGGTAGCCGTCGGGGGCCTTGTCCAGCGGGATGACGGTGGCGTTGACCGCGTCGGCGATGTGCGCCTTGTCGTGCAGGATCGCCATCATGAGCTGGCGGTTGTAGCTCATCACCGGGCACTGGCCGGTGGTGAAGGCGTGTGACTTGGCCCAGCCCAGGCCGAGCCGGACCTTCAGCGAGCCGACCTTGGCGTCGTCGTCGATGCCGCCGGGGTCGCCGGTCACGTACAGACCCGGGATGCCCAGGGTCGCGCCGGCCCGGGCCACGGTCATGATGGCGTTGAGCACGGTGGCCGGCGCCTCGCCCGCGTCCGCGCCGTGGCCCCGGGCCTCGAAGCCGACACAGTCCACCGCGGCGTCGACCTCGGGCTCGCCCAGAATCTGCTCGATCTGATCTTCCAGCGAAGCCTCCTCGCCCACGTTGACCGTCTCGCAGCCGAAGCTGCGGGCCTGAGCCAGCCGGGCCGGGTTCATGTCACCGACGATGACCACGGCCGCGCCCAGTAGCTGGGCGGAGTAGGCACAGGCCAGGCCGACCGGCCCGGCACCGGCTACGTACACGGTCGACCCGGTGGTGACCCCGGCGGTGTAGGCGCCGTGGTATCCGGTGGGGAAGATGTCCGACAGCATGGTCAGGTCGCGGATCTTCTCCATGGCCTGGTCCTTGTCGGGGAACTTCAGCAGGTTGAAGTCCGCGTACGGGACCAGGACGTACTCGGCCTGGCCGCCGACCCAGCCGCCCATGTCCACGTAGCCGTAGGCGGACCCGGGCCGGTCGGGGTTCACGTTGAGGCAGATACCGGTCTTGCGCTCCTTGCAGTTCCGGCACCGCCCGCAGGCGATGTTGAACGGGGTGCTGACCAGGTCGCCGACCTTGATGAACTCCACGTCCGGCCCGGCCTCGATCACCTCGCCGGTGATTTCGTGCCCGAGTACCAGGCCCTTGGGGGCGGTGGTGCGGCCCCGGACCATGTGCTGGTCACTGCCGCAGATGTTGGTCGCGACGACCCGCAGGATCACTCCGTGCGGGGTCTTGCGGCCGACGTTGGCCGGGTTGACGCCCGGGCCGTCCTGCAGCTCCAGCTTCGGGTAGTCGATCGTCTCGATCTGTACGTGTCCTGGCTCGATGTAGGCAACGGCTCTGTTTCCTGCCACGGCGGACCTCCCTGATCGTGTGCACCACGGTTCACGCTAGGTCGGCCCCGGCGGCCCGTCACTGCTCCGGCCAGCGGAAATAGCTGACCAGTCAGGCAGGGAAGTTGAACCGATCGGACAGTGCCAGCCGACAGTGCCAGCCGACAGAGCCAGCCGACAGTGCCAGCCGACTGGGTTAGAGCAGGCCCTGGGCGCCGGCCCGGTAGACGAGCTCGGTGCGGTCCTTGGCCCCGATTTTGCGCATGGCCAGGCGGAGGTGGTACTTGACCGTGCTCTCGCTGACGAACAGGTCCCGGGCCGCCTGCACGTTGGTCGCACCCCGGGCCACCAGCCGGACCACCTCCAGCTCGCGCTCGCTGAGCAGCCGGGCGGGCGCGGCCGGCTGACCGGTCAGGGAGCGGACCACCAGCCGGGCACTGCGGCCGTCGAACCCGGACTCGCCGCGGTGGACGGTGCGGATGATGCGGGCCAGCTCGACCGCGTCCACGTCCTTCAGCACGTAGCCGCTGGCGCCCCGCTGGAGCGCGCCGACCAGCAGCTTCTGGTCCAGGAAGGTGGTGAGCACGACGATCCGCACCGCGGGCTGCTGGTCCCGCAGTGTGGCGCACACGTCCAGGCCCTCGGCGGGCGCGCTGTCGCTGAGCTTGAGGTCGAGCAGGACCACGTCGGGCCGGAGCTGGGCGGTGTCCGCGATCGCGGCGGCGGCGTCGGCCGCCTCACCGACCACGGTGAAGTCGGGCTCCAGCTCGAGGATCGACCGCAGGCCCTGGCGGACGATGGTGTGGTCGTCCACGACCAGGATCCGGATCGGCGCCGCCGCGGGCCGCTTCACGCCGGTTCCCCCCGGGTGGGCGGCACCGGGATGCGGGCCTGCATCCGCAGGCCGCCGCCGCGGCGGCGCTGCACGGTGACCTCGCCGCCGAGCTCGCCGGCTCGTTCGGCCACGATGCGCAGGCCGTACCGGCCGCGGAACGGCACCTCGCCCGCGAGATGACGGCGCGCGGTGGCCGGGTCGCCGCCGCCGTCGTCGGCGATGGACAGGCGGGTCTGCCCGGGCTGGTACTGCAGGTTCAGCCAGGCCTGGGCCGCGCCAGCGTGGCGGACCACGTTCCACAGGCCCTCCTGGGCGATCTGGAACAGGGCGTGCTCGACCTCGGGGGCGAGCTGGCGCTGATCACCGCTGACCCGGACCGACACCCGGAGCGGGCCCGCCGAGCGGAAGTTGGCGGCCAGATCCCGCAGCGCCTCGCCCAGGCCCAGGCCGGGACGTTCGAGCTCGGATAGCTCGGCCACGGCCGACCGGACCCGGCCCAGGCCCGCGCGGGCCAGCTCCTTGCTGGCCAGCAGGCGCGAATAAGCCGGCAGGGCCGGATCCAGGTGCCGGTGACACCATTCCAGGTGCATTCCGATCCCGACCAGGCACTGCGCGACCCCGTCGTGCAGCTCGCGGGCGATCCGGTGGCGTTCGGCGCTGACCAGCTCGGCCTGCCGGGCCCGGGCCAGCTGCCCGCGGGCCCGGCGGAGCTGCTCGTTGCGGCTGGCCAGTTCCTCGGCGTGGCGCTCGGCCTCGGCCCGGCCCGCCTGGGCCTGCCGGCGCAGGTCCTCCCCGCGGGAGAACAGCCAGGCGTTGCGCAGTGCGGCCACGATCTGGTTGGCCACCGTCTCCAGGACTGGCAGCCCGATCCCGTCCGGGTCGGCGGGATGCTCGGTGCTGATCAGCAGCGACCCGACCTGGCGGTGATCGAGCCGCATCGGAGCGCCGAGCACGGTGACCCGTGCCGCTCCGTCGCCGGCCGTCATGACCTGGGCCGAGTCAGTGATCCGCGCGGCCAGGGCGGCCACCTCGGCCGCCGCGAGGGGCCGCCCGCGCTGGCCCGGGTCCCGGTACCAGCTGACCGGCGACGGGACCGATGACAGCAGGTCGCCGCTGGTCAGGATCAGGGTGGCCCACTCCGCCGCGAACAGCCGGCCGACCGCGTCGAGCACGGCGTCGCAGAGCGCGGCCGGCCCCAGCGCGGTGACGCACAGCGCTTCCGACATGGCCCGCAGCCCGGTCAGGGCCCGTTCGAGGTCCCGGCTGGTCCCGCGCCACTGCGCGTAGTAACCAGTTTTCGAGGAGCGGACGCCAGTCAGCTGCTCCAGGCGCGAGTCGTCGACGTCAGTCAGAGTGGCCTACCAGGCGGCCAGGCAGATGGCGCGGGCGTCGTCCTCGGCGACCGGCCGCGGGTTCGTGACGATGTAGGCGTCGTCCAGCGCGTTCCGGGCGATCTGATCGAGCTGCGGCAACCGGACGCCGATTTCGCGCAGGCTGCCCGGCAGGCTGGCCTTGCCGACCAGCGCCCGGACCATCGCGGTCGCGGCGTCGGCGGCCTCACCCGGGCTCATCAGGCCGGTGTCCACGCCCATGGCCACGGCCACGTCGGCCAGCCGGCCGGTGGCCACCGGCGCGTTGAACTCCATCACGTGCGGCAGCATGATCGCGTTGAGCAGCCCGTGCGGCAGGTCGGTCAGGCCGCCGATCTGGTGCGAGATGGCGTGGGTGGCCCCGAGCAGCGCGTTGGTGAAGGCCAGGCCGGCCTGCAGGCTGGCCCGGGCCAGTCCTTCCCGGGCCCGGAGGTCACCGGGGTGGTCCAGGGCCGGGAACAGGTGCTCGGTCACGCCCCGGATGGCGGCCAGGGCCTGGGCGTCGGTCAGGAAGTTGGCCGCCTTCGAGACATAGGACTCGACGCCGTGGCTGAGCACGTCGAGCGCGGTGTAGGCGGTGATGTCCGGCGGCACGGTGGTCAGCACCTGCGGGTCGGTCACCGAGATGTCGGGCACCAGCGCCCGGGCGCCGATCGTGACCTTGGTCTGGCGCTTGGTGTCGGTGACCACGCAGAACTGGGAGACGTCGGAGCCGGATCCGCCCGTGGTCGGGACCATGACCGTGGGCGGCAGCGGCCCGTTCACCGTCCCGACGCCTGCGTAGTCGGCGATCCGGCCGCCCCCCGCGGCCAGCGCCGCGATCGCCTTGGCCGCGTCGATACAGCTGCCCCCGCCGACCGCGACCAGGACGTCGCAGCGGCTGGCCAGGTAGGCCTCGCAGCCGGCTTCGACCTCGGTGTCCTTGGGGTTCGGCGTCACGCCCAGCCAGAGCTCGGCCGAGACCCCCGCGCGGGTCAGGTGCCCGAGCGCGGCGGCGGTCCACCCGGCGTCGGCCACGCCCTGGTCGCTGACCACGAACACGCGGACCCCGCCGAGACGCTGGACGACTTCGCCGACCTGGGCCAGCACGCCCACGCCGAAGATGATGTCCGGCACGAGGAACTTCGTCACCAGCGCCGGGGCCGGAGCCGGTCCCCGCGCGATTGTGCGTGCACCCGTCGCGACCACCTCCAGCGCACAGGGCGAGCCCGCCGACGCAAAGAAGGCGCCCACGCCAGTGAGGTCGCTGTCTCTTCGGATAGTACGAGCCGCGTGGCCGCCTGCCCAGCCCTGCGGACCGGTCAGGATCCGAGGTAAGCCAGCACGGCCCGGACCCGCCGGTGGTCAGAGTCGGACGGCGGCAGCCCCAGCTTGGTGAAGATGTTGCTGATGTGCTTTCCCACCGCGCGGTCGGTGACGACGAGCTCGGCCCGGGTGCGACGGCTGAACGGCGTCTGGAAATACGCCGCAGCGGTGAGCTGGCCGGCCGGATCACAACCTGTTTACCCGCCATGATGACGGCACTTCGAGAGCGGTAAATGTCCATGTCTCGATGCTGTCTGCGCCGTTGTCCCCGGTCGATCGTGACGCCTCCCGTGTGCTGGTACGGCTAGCACGAGGGTTTCGACCGCGCGGCGGCAATCTAACGCCGTGGATCGTCACTTCATTAGATAATGTATTCGCTTTCTTTAATAGTGGTCGATATTCGTTCGCGCACTGATATCGTTGGGAGTAACAATTGAAATGAGATGAAACGCGATGCCGTCACGGCGAGCTTCAAGCGCTACCCAGTCTGAAATTGCCATCAACCGTGTCGTCGCCAACTTCGGCAGCGCCGATCAGCTCGCTCACGCCAACCCAGCGCTGCAGGTGGCCTGCCCCTCGTGCGAGGCCCTCACCCACCAGCGCTGCGTGGAGCGGAACCCCAAGCAGTACGTCACGCCGCACGATGCGCGGGCCGCACTCGTCGCCTTCTGATCAGGAGTGGCCGGCCTGCGCGGACCGCCTCGCGCGCGCTGACTACAACTACTGGCGACGCGCACGTCGGCGGCACCGAGCCAGGTACTGGTCACGGCGCCCCGCACGCCCGCGGCGACCCCGGGCTGCTGAGGGGCCCGCCTCTTGATCAGGGAGCTGCTCAGGAGTGACCACGGACGATGAGGTGGCTGACGGCGGCCTGGTAGGTGCCGTTACCGTCCGGCGGTAGCTGGGTGAACCAGATGAGGACGTAGCGGGCGCGGGTGGGGGCGAAGTTCAGGCGGACGGTGCCGCCGGCGCCGCGGGAGCTCGCGATCTCGTGCAGGCCGGCCAGGGTGGCCGTGGTGCCCGCCCGGAACTGGATGTCGGCGCCGGAGGAGTAGCCGCCCAGATCCAGGTCGGCATCGGTGATCGTGGCGCGGCGACTCAGGTCCACCAGCAAGCCGGTGCCCGGCTTGAGGTTGCCGAACGCGGCTGAGGTGTACCAGTCGCTGTGCCAGGCGCTCTCGCTGCTGCCGTCGACGGCCAGGGCCGCGGTCTGCGGGTTGTCCCCGGTCCCCTCGCCACCGGGGCCGAACGGCACCGCGCCGGCCAGGCTCAGGGCCTTGGACGCCGGGGCGGCGCTGTGGGTCGGCGTCGGCGTCGGGGGCGGCCAGCAGGTCCAGCACGGCGGCGCCGGATGCGCCGAGGGCGGCGATCAGGCCTTCCAGCACGGCCTGCATCATGCGCGGCCCCAGCACCTCCTGCCGCATGTCGCACAGGATGCGCTCGACCACCTCGCGGCGGGCGTCGCCGGGCCGCACGATGTGCGCCACGCCGCGCATCCCGATGCGTGTCCCGGGGCGCATCCCGGGGC
>CAXUJF010000002.1:16509-54238 GCA_964250865.1 uncultured Streptosporangiaceae bacterium | reverse complement strand
TCAACCGGGCCGCGCTGCCGCACATGCGGGCCCGGCGATCCGGGACGCTGCTGTATGTGGGCAGCACCATCCCAAGCTCGGCATCACCAAGAACCTGCCAGAAGACCCCTGATGCCATCTTGGCGTAATCCTGGACGGCAAGAGGGCTCACCGGCCGCGAGCCGTGTGCTCGCGTTCCGCCGAGGCCCCGGCGATGAATAGCGTGATCGCGTCGTCGAGGAGCGCCTCGCCCTGGGGGATGGTGATCCGATGGGACCCGATGAACGCTGAGATGCCCTGAATGGTGGTGCCCATCAGCAGCGTTAGCCGGCCGACGTCGCGGGCGTCATACGCGCCCGCCTCAACACCGGTGCTCATGATGCCGGTCAGGGTGGCGAACAGGCCCTCCGCCGCGGTGTTGACCGCCTGCGAGGGGTCCCCGGCTTTCGCGGCGAACATGAGGTCGTGCAGTGCGGGCTCCCGCAGTGCGAATGCGAGGTAGGCCGCCCCCGCCGCGTGCAGTACGGCTGCGTACTCTTCGGGCGCCTGCGACACCGCCTCGGTGACCTCGTTCGCGAGGCGGATGAAGCCCCGCTCCGCCAGCGCATCGAGCAGGGCGTTCCGGTCGATGAAATGACTGCGCGGGGCGCCGTGGCTGACACCTGCTGCGCGGGCCAGTTCCCGCAAGGACAGCGCGTCGATTCCGCGCTCACGAAGTACTTCCTCTGCCTGGTCAAGCAGCACGGCACGAAGATTGCCGTGGTGAAAAGGGCGATCGGGCACAGACTCACCGTACCTGCAACTAGTCATTGCCTATATACTAGGCATTGACTAGACCGTCTGTGGGGTTACGTGATCCGATACCGCAGCCCCCGCGATCGCCCAGGGGAGACCGGAGGATGCCTTACCAGAACACCGCATTGTGGTTGCCGAAACGGGGTGCGCGTCTCGAGGTGTCTCCCGCCCCCTATACGCCGCCGGGCGCGGATCAGGTCGTGGTCCGGGCGCGGGCCCTGGCCGTGAACCCGATCGACGGCCTGCCGGGCTTTGCGTACCGGATAGTCCTGCCCTGGCTGACGTTCCCGGCCATCGTGGGTTCGGACGTCGCCGGAGAAGTGGTTGAGGTCGGCGCGGGCGTGACGCGGCTGCGGCCGGGTGACCGCGTTGCCGGGCACGCGTTGGGCGTCGAGAAATCGCAGAACCGCCCGGCCGAAGGCGCCTTTCAGCACTACGTCGTGCTCATGCAGCACATGGTCTCTGTCATCCCTGAGTGGCTGTCCTTCGAGCAGGCGGCGGTGCTGCCGCTGGCGCTGTCGACTGCGGCGAGCGGCATGTTCCAGAAAGACCAGCTCAGGCTGACGCCGCCCGGCGCCGGCCCCGCCGGCCTGGCGGAGACAGTGCTCGTCTGGGGCGGCTCGACGAGTGTCGGGAGCAACGCGATTCAGCTCGCCAGGAACGCCGGCTACCGGGTAGTGGCGACCGCGTCGCCGCACAACTTTGACTACGTCCGGTCGCTCGGTGCCGCCGAGGCGGTCGACTACCACAGCCCCACCGCCGTTGATGAGATCGTGGACCGGGTCGGCGACAGCCCGCTGGCTGGCACGCTGGCGATCACACCCGGATCCCTCCCGGCGGCGGTCAAGATCGCCTCCCGGGTCACCGGCAGCAAGCGCGTCGCGTCGGCCCGGCCCGGACCGCTGACCCAGCTCCGCGCCCGGCGTGCCCGGCGCCTCGGCGTCCAGGTGAGCATTGTCTGGGGCAGCACCCTGAAGGACAACGAGGTCGGGCCGGCGATCTACACCGACTTCCTCCCGGCCGCTCTGACCGCCGGCGCCTACCGGGCCGCGCCGGACGCATCTATCGTCGGTGACGGGCTCGCCCGCATCCCCGCCGCCCTGCAGCAGCTGCGCGCCGGCGTCTCAGCGACCAAGCTTGTGGTCACCGTCTAAGCCCGCAGGCATTACCAGGACTTCGCTCCGGACTCTCGACGACGGTCCTGCGACGACGAATCAGGGCCCGGCAATGATCACGGTTGCCAGGCGGGAGCCACCGGCTGGCTGCGGTGACATCGGCCGGGAACCAGCAAGACCCAAAGTCATCGCGGATGGGTCCCGCTCCCGTCAGCATTCCGACCGTGATCGGCAAAGACGTCGCGCGCCGCTCAGCCGAGCGGCACTTAACAGCCCTGGATCGCAGCGGGTACAGGAAGGGCGCATTTCACGTGGAAATGAAGTGAGGTCATGGCAGTCCACCACCGCGCACCGTTGCCCGTCGCAACCCCAGGCCACCCAGTACACCTTTGTATCAGCGTCAGCCGGACGTGCCCCCGCAGCCCCCGACGCCACCATGATCCGCCCGAGGACAGCGGGTTGAGGCCCAATGTCTATGCAGGTCAAGGGCATCTGGCACTAGCACGTGAAACCACCATCGAGCATCAGTGAAGGAGGAGGTCAACGTCTATGCGTATCAGCCGCGACCGACCAGCACCTAACCCACGCGACGAAACAGATGAACCCCAGAAGACGTTCCTCGTATTGGGCGCGACCGGGCAGACCGGAAGACATTTCACCTCACTTGCCCTGCAAGACGGCCACCGGGTCCGGACCCTGGTGCGAAGCCTTGGCAAGCTTGCCGTCGACAGCCCCAACCTCGAGGTCCGCCAGGGATCCATCACCGAGGTGCCTGACCTGGACGGGCTCGTCGACGGCGTGGACGCTGTGGTGTCCCTGCTCGGTGACGCGCAGGCGCAGAAAATGCGGAAGATCAACACCGCGTTCGTCCGCGAGCTGGTCCCTGCCATGCGACGCCACGGCGTCACGCGGTTCCTGTATCAGGCGGGCGCGCTCAGCGCGCCGCCGGACCAGAAGCTGCCGCCGCTGCTGTGGACGATTAGGCATACCGTTGCTCACGGCTACACCGGCCAGCACGAGGACAACGAAGCTGTCATGCAATACCTCGCTGGGGACGCCATGGACATCGGATGGATGGTCCACCGCGCCGGGATCGGTTCGGACGGTCCGTCTAAGGGCGTACTGGAAAGGTCGACCAGCAGGATCAGCGTGGCCACCTTCCGTGACTGCGCATCTTACAATTACCGGCTCCTGTCGGACCCGACTGCTGTCCACACCTGCGACCTCAGCTCCTACCGCAAGAGATGAGAGGAAGGCCGTGGGCGACTGTCACCGGGAGCAGCCGGGCCATCCCCTCGTCGGCGATGTGGTCTGCCTTCCGGAGCGCCCGGCGCCCCTCGGCGGTGACGGCCACCCGGCTGCGCCGACGGTCGGCCCGAGTCACGCCGCCGCTGTATCAGGTGGGCCCGTTGGTGGCCCACCCGCGAGTTGCACTCCGCGCGCCACGCCAGAAATCTGATCGCGTCGATGGCCGCGTCTGTGTCATGCGGTTAGCTGTTCGCTGAGATGCCACAGCCGTTCCTGGACCTCGGGGTCCGCAGCCCAGGGGTCCGGTGAAGCCGGCTGCTCGCGGTCGTAAAAGACGCCGGTGACGCCTTCAAGCTCGGGATCGACGGCGAGGCGGGTGGTTGCTGCGATGCCGCGTTCGAGCGAATCGAGGGGGTGCCCGCCTCCGGTGAGGACCATCTTGGTCGGCATGAACGTTGCGGGGTGCAGGCTCGTGACAGTCACCTCGGCGGGGTCGAGCTGCCCGGCTAGACGGAAGCCGAAGGCGATCTGCGCGAGCTTGGACTGGCAGTAAGCGTGCATGCCCTGGTAACCGTGCTCGAGCATGACGTCGTCGAAGTCGACGGGCGCCTGCCCGAGTGAGCTGACGAGCACGATCCGCGCAGGCGCGGAGGCGCGCAGCCGGCCGAGCAGCCGGGTGATGAGGAAGAACTGCGAGAGGTAGTTGACCGCAAAGTTCAGCTCGTAACCTTCGGCGCTTTCCTGGCGTGCGCCGCCGCCGATGCCCGCGTTGGCGATGAGGACATCGATGCGGTCCTCGGCCCCGAGCAGCTCCTCGGTCAGGCTCTTGACCGCCTTGAGTGAGCTGAGGTCGGCAAGGTAGGTCCGAACGGTCGTGCTGAGCGTCCCCGCGACCGCGTCGAGGCGCTCCTGGCTGCGGCCGTGCAGCAGCAGCGTGTGCCCCTGGTCCGCGAGCGCCTCGGCAACGCCGCGGCCGAGGCCATCGGTCGCGCCGGTAATCAGAAAGGTTTTCGGGTTCACAGCTGATTCCCTACTTCGCCAGCACGGCGATGCATAACCGCGGTTGCCACAGGCATCCCGGCCTCACTCGCCGGCCCACGGCACGAGGACGGCCCGGGCGAGCGTGTGCTGGAGGATGGAGAAGCTGAGGGCGGCCGGGGTCGACTCCGGCGTGACGCCGAGGGCGGTCACGGACGGTACGTCAAGTGCGTTGACGGCGATGTAGTAGCGGTGCTTGCCGGTTCCCGGCGGCGGGGCGGCGCCGGTGTAGGCGGTCGCGCGGACATCGTTCGGGACGTGGAAGGCGCCGTCCGGCAGCCCGCCGTTGCCTGGCGTGCCAGCGTCGCTGTCGAGGGACGTCACGTCGGCGGCGATGTCGGCCACCACCCAGTGCCAGAAACCGGACGGGGTCGGGGCGTCCGGGTCGTACATCGTGATGACGAAGCTCCGGGTACCGGCGGGGAAGCCACCCCACGACAGCTGCGGGGAGCGGTCCTCGGCTCCGGGGGCGCCGCTCATGGCGGCGAACTGCGCCGACGGTAATGGTGCCCCGTCGGTGACGTCCACGCTCGTAACGGTGAACTCGGGAACGGCGGCCAGGGTGTCGTACGGGCTGGTCATCTGAGTCTCCTATCGAGCCAGGCACTTCCTGACTTTCAATATTTAACCATACTTTTAAAAGTCGTGTCATCTGTCAAATGTTGTAGAATCGGTCTCGTGGCGAGAGGAACCGGGCAACAGACCCGCAGCGAGGCGGTGCACAACCGCATCCGGGCCGACATCCTGGGCGGCCGATTCCGGCCTGGCCAGCGGCTGAAGTTTCCCGAGCTCAGCAAGCGATACGGGGTGAGCACCGGCGCCGTCCGCGAAGCACTGCTCAAGCTGGTCGCCAGGAACCTGGTCAGCTCCGAGGCGCACCACGGTTTCCAGGTCACCGACGTCACCGCGCGCGGGCTGGCCGACCTGACCGACGCCCGCACGGAAATCGAGTCCCTTGCCCTGAGCCGCGCCATCAGCGAGGGCGACCTCGCGTGGCAGGCCCAGATACTGGCCGCCCACCACACCTACGAGCAGACCCCGCGCGGCGACGGCGCCCAGCCCAGCGAAGACTGGCTGATCGCCCACGCCGACTTCCACACCGCGCTCCTGGCCGGCTGCGCCAACCCCCGGCTACGCGACCTGGCCTCCTCCCTGCGGGAAGAGGCGGAACTGTACCGGCGGTGGAGCCGGCCCGAACCGGCAGATCCGCACCACTGGACCGACCAGGCGGACCACGAAGAGCACCGCCACCTGCTCGACGCGGTCATGGCCCGCGACCGCGATCGCGCCGACTCCGCCCTGCGCCGCCTGATCGGCCTCACGTCAGGCATGGTCCTGGACACCGAGCCGCACGCATGATGCCCGGCCCGGCGAGTCTGCACAAGCAGGGACTGTCCGAACGGACAAGCCCAGACAATTAGCGAGCCCCGGTCGGCATTGAGGCGGACATGTTCTCGGAGCCGAGGACGCTCAGCAGGCGCAGCTTGCCTGCGGTCTCGCTGCCGGGTGCTGCCGTGAAGACGATGATGCGCAGGTCGGCTCCGTGTACCGACAGCACGTCGCAGTCGAGCTCAAGTTCCCCGAGAGCGGGGTGATCGATGGTCTTGCGCTCTTTGCCATGGTGCGCGACGGTGGAAAGCTCCCACAGGTGGGCGAACTCGGGGTTTGATCTCCGCAGTGCGGTGATCATGTCCGAAAGGTCCCGGTCTGCTGGGTAGCGGGAGGCTACGTCGCGCAGATCGGCGACGAGTGATGCCTGGTGGTCGTCGGGAAACGAGTGCCGTATGCGTCCGGGGTCGTCGTTGAAGATTCGCCACACAATGTTCGCCGGGCGGCCGGCTCGGCCGCGCATGTCGCCGGTCAGCGCCGTCCACAGGTCGTTCTGGTCAAGACGTGTCCAGGACGCGTCGAAGACGGCGATCGGGGTGCCGGCGAGGCGGTCGAGCAGGCGCTGCACGCTGGGGCCGATGTGCTGCGGCACGAGTCCGCCCAGCTCGGCCGCATGCCCGGCCAGGCGGCAGGCCAGTTCGTACTCAATGTCGGAAAGGCGCAGTGCCCGCGAGATGGCGCGCAGGACGCCCGCGCTGGGGTGGGCCCGGCCCTGTTCGAGCCGTTTGATGTAGTCCGGTGATACGCCTGCGAGCCAGGCGACCTCCTCACGCCGCAACCCGGGTGTCTTCCGCGAGCCCCGCGCGAACGGGGAGCCGACCTCTTCTGGCTGGACACGGGCACGCCAGGAGCGCAGCAGCGCCGCCAGGTCGGGTGATTGGCTCATGATTACATTGTCAACTCCGCCAATCGCAACTGGGTGACCCGGACTGTGCCACCTTGCCGGGGTCAGCCCGCCGGGGCAGCGAGGAGGTCACGAGCGGCCTGCGCCGCCGGGCCCGGCTACGGCGACGAGGGCGTCCGCCCGCCCGTGCATCCGGCCGGCAGGGGGACAGACTGGGCCACGCGGTTCCGCCAATCGCCCATCAGAGTCAAAGTATGACTGAGACACAGCAGGAAGCGAACACGACGCCGGCGGGTGCTCTCGTCGTGCTGGTCACCGGGGCCAATAAGGGCATCGGTTTGGAGACGGTGCGGCGGCTGGCCGGGGCGGGTTACCGCGTCTACCTCACCGCCCGCAACCCCGAGGCCGGACAGCCCGCCGCGGACGCCGCCGGCGCGTCCTTCCTCCAGATGGTCGTGACCTCGGATGAGTCCGTCCGCGACGCTGCGGAGGTCGTCGAGCGGGCCGACGGGCACCTAGACGTGCTGGTCAACAACGCCGGCATCACCGGCCCGCTCCGCGACGTCCACGATTACACCGCGGACGACATCGCAGCCATCCTGATGACCAACGTCGCCGGGTACGTCCGCGTCATCCACGCGTTCTTGCCGCTGCTCGAACGCTCCCAGGACCCGCGCATCGTCAACGCCAGCAGCGGACTCGGCTCCTTCGGCCTCTTCCACGACGAGAGCCGGATCGAATCGCGCGCGGGTACCCCGCTCTACGGCGCAGCCAAGGCAGCGATCAACATGCTCACCGCCCGGTACGCCAAGCTCCTGCCTGGCATCCGCGTCAACGTCGCCGACCCCGGCATGACCGCCACCGATCTCAGCGGCGGGCAAGGCCACTCGGTCCGCGACGGGACCGACGCCATCATCGCCTACGCCCTCGCCGCGCCAGGGAGCCCGACCGGGACCTTCCGCGACCGCGACGGCGACCTTCCCTGGTAACCCGCTCTCCCGACCAACCCGATTACACCCCATTGATCCCGGAAGGATCCATCATGACCTATCTCGTTATCGGAGCCACCGGCAACGTGGGCGGCGAGCTCGTGACCCAGCTCCTCGAGCAGGGCCACCAGGTGCGCGCCCTCGTCCGGGACGCCTCCCGCGCCGGCCGCCTCCCGGCCGGCACCGGCATCGCCGTCGGCGACCTCGACGACACCGAGAGCCTCACCGCCGCGGCCCGCGGCACCGGCGGAGTGTTCTACATGCAGGTCGCCCCGCTGCCCGCGCAGGCCGGGTACATGGTCGCGGCCGCGAAGGCGGCTGGCGTCAGCAAGATCGTCCTGCTCTCCTCTCTGGGCACCGTGCTTCAGCCATTGCCCATGATCGGCGCACGGATCGCCGCCCGCGACGAGGTGTTCCGCCAGTCCGGGCTTGATGTCACCTACCTGCGCGCCAACGGCCTGATGTCGAACACGCTGGGGTGGGTGCCCTCGATCCGGGACGAGGGCCGCGTCCTGGACGCCACCGACCCCGGACGGCAGGGAGTCGTCGACCCGTACGACGTCGCCCGCATCGGTGCACTCGCTCTCACCCAGGACGGCCACGCCGGCCACGGCTACATCCTTAACGGGCCGCAGGCGCTCACCGCCCGGGAACAGGTGGAAACCCTCGCCGACATGCTCGGCCGGCCGATCGAGTTCGTGCCAGTGACACCTGAGGAGTTCGCCCGCCACAGCATCGAGCACGGGACCCCGCCCGAGATGGCGGGTGCGGTGCAGAACCTCAACGAGCTCTTCCGTGCCAGCCGGGCCGGCGTCCTCGCGGACGACATCGCCAACCTCACCGGCCTCGCCCCGCGGACCTTCCGCCAGTGGACCGAGCACCACGCCGACGCCTTCAGATAAGATCCGGCGGTGCACGCCCTGGGCCGGGCAGCCGCGGCGTGCACCGCTCTCGTGACCTCTTCCCGGGTACCGGAGTCCTGCCGGAAACCACCAGCCTCCAGGCAACCAGCAACAATCGCTAGCAGCAGTAGAGGCGGCCAGACGGAGCCCGGCGCGGGCTCGCCACGTAGCAGCGGCCCGCGTCGGTTGTTGCGTCTGGCGTCAGGGCGCGCGAGCCGCCTCGCCAGTCCGTGGGCTGCCGGACGTCACCGATTCGCGGGCATCACGATCGACTGTCCGCCGTCGACCACGATTTCCGTGCCGGAGACGAACGACGCGTCGTCTGATGCGAGGAACAGGGCAACGGCGGCGACTTCCTCGGCCTTGCCGACTCGGCGAAGCGGTGTGCGCTCGATGTCCTTTTCGGTGATGAGGCCTTTGGTCTGGGTCGTGGAGGTGAGTCCGGGGCTGATGGTGTTGACACGGATGCCGGCGGGTCCGCCCTCCATGGCCAGGTGGGGAGCGAAGGACGCGACCGCGCCGTTGCCGACGCCGTGCGAGTACAGGTGAACGCCATTGGTCCGATGCGCAGTGATCGAGGCCGTGTTGATGATCGACCCGCCGCCGGCCTCGATCATGTGCGGCCACACGGCCCGGGTCGGGAAGTAAACGACGTCGACTTCGTTACGCATCGACTGGTGCCATCCGTCAGCGGTCGCCCCGCCGAAGGGTCCCGCGACGAATGCGCCTGCGTTGTTGTAGAGGACGTCGATACGGCCGAACTCGGCGATGGCGAAGTGGACCCATGCTGTTACCTGGCCCTCGTCGGCGAGGTCAACAGGCGCCTGCGACACCATCTTGCCGCCTGCGTCGGTCACCATCTGGACGGTTTCCTCGGCACCCGCGACGTTGATATCGCATCCGGCAACCCGGGCGCCCTCAGCGGCGAAACGGAGGGCGGCTGCACGGCCGATGCCCGAGCCGGTGCCGGTGATCAGGGCGACCTTGCCTGCAAGACGGTCTGTCATTGGTGTTCTCCTTGAGATCGCCCGGCACCGGGCCGGGAGTTCGGTGATCCGCCGGGGCGGCCGGCGATTGGCTGCGAGCCCACGGGCTCGTTTCGGGGCGCGGTCACGACCCGGGCGTGAGGTGCGCGCCGAGTTGCATCGCGAGGCCGAGAAAGTCCTCCACGTGGTAGCTGCGCTGGATACGGCCCTCTGCGATGTGGTGGAAGTCGAACGCGTTGTACGCGGCCTTGCGGCCAGTGGCCGGAATGCCGAAGAAGTCGCCGGTGGTGTGCGTAACGCGGCTCGTCGAGCGGAACGCGACCGTGGACCCGTCCGCCGACACCACTACCTCGTCGTGTGCGCAGCTGAAATCCGGCCAGACGGTGCGCAGCCACGGAACAAAGGCGCGGAAACCGTCAGCGCCAGGCTTCTGCCCGGGCGCCAAGGGCTCGTTGCGCCAAGCCGGGGCCAGCACGTTGGCCGCGACGTCCTCGATCAGCTCGGGGTCGCCCGTGTTCATCGCCGCGTACATGCGCTCGACCAGGTCGACGGGATTGGCGGTTTCGGTCATGAGTCCTCCAGGACTGTTAATGTTTCCAGTGGAAACGCTTTAAAGCTACCACTGGTAATACACTGGTAGCAAGTCTTTGTTACTGCTGGTAGCATGGCCTGGTGGAAAGCGCGTCAGACGTGGACCCGGCTACCCGCGCCCGGAACTCCGCCCATACCCGGGACCGAATCCTGGCCGCGGCGAGTGAGCTGCTGGCCCAGGGCGGTGTCGACGCGTTGTCGAATCGCGCGGTCGCCAGCGCCGCCGGTGTTCAGGCACCCACGATCTACCGGCTGTTCGGCGACAAGCAGGGCCTGCTCGATGCTCTGGCCGCCAGGCAGTTCGAAGACCACCTCGTCGATAAGGCCTCGCTGAAGCTGACCGCAGACCCAGTGGAGGATCTCCGGACCGGCTGGGACCAGCACGTCAACTTCGGCCTTCAGCACCCCTCGCTCTACGTGATGGTCTACGGCGACCCGCGCCCGGGTCCACTGGCCCCTGCCGCAGCTGCCGCCAGCCGGCTACTGGCCGAATTCGTCCACCGGGCTGCCGAAGCCGGCTTGCTGGCCGTAGACGAGATACACGCGGCGCAGCTAATGCACGCCAGCGGACGAGGTGTCACCTTGACACTTCTCGGGATGCCCGCGCAGGATCGGGACATGACTGTGTCGCGCCTGGCGCGCGAAGCGGTCATCAACGCAATCACAGTCAACGAACCAGTCGTGGCCACGGCATCCGTCGCTACGCGCGCCATCGCGCTGCGAGCCGTACTCGATCAGCCTGTGCCGCTGTCGGTGCGCGAGCGAGCTTTGATGGAAGAGTGGCTCGAGCGGATCACCGCCGACCACGAGGTCGAGGCACCTCGATGATCGCCGGGAATCGTCGCGACCACACCGGACTACGCGGTCGCGATCCCGCAGTGGCTTTCCGGCAGCGCCGCGGCCTGGACGGGGGGGCTGGCTGCGCTCACCCCCGCGCCGTCGCCGCAGGTCAGTGCCCGTCCAATACCCGGCCGTGGGCCAAATGCCCAGCGGAGTTCATCGGAGTCGGCAGCTGGTAGGAAATGCTAACCCTTGCCGCCGAGACTAGGCTTGCTGTAACGCCGCGGCGACCGCCCGAAACAGCAGTGCCATCGATCAGGGCATGGCCGCGCTACTTTCAAATCGCCGACAACGGCTAGTCCAAAGCGCGGTAGATCAGCACGGTTCACCCGCGCCCAGACGGGCGCACGGCATCGGGTTAGGGGTTCATGCGGCGGTCACCCGGGTGGTGAACTCGCCGATCCCCTCGATCGTGCTGACCAGCTCATCGCCGCCAGCCAGGTAGCGCGGCGGGGTGCGGGCCATGCCCACCCCGGCCGGGGTCCCGGTGAAGATCAGGTCGCCGGGCAGCAGGGTCACGTGACTGGACAAGTAGGCGACCAGGGCGGGCACGTCGAAGATGAGATGGCGGGTGCGGGAGGACTGCACGACCTCGCCGTTGAGCCGGCATTCGATGGCCAGGTCGCCGCGGTCGCCGAGTTCATCGGGGGTGACCAGGACCGGGCCGATCGGCCCGAATCCGGGCCCGGATTTACCCAGCGAAAACTGCGGCGTCGCGCCGCCGCTCCACTGCAGGGTGCGGTCGCTGACGTCCTGCCCGACGGTGAGGCCGGCCACGGCCGTCCAGGCTTCGCTGGCCGGTACGTTGCGGCTGCGGGCGCCGATCACCACCACCAGTTCGACCTCCCAGTCGACGGAATCGGTGCTGACCACCAGCGGCTCGGCCGGCCCGCTGATACAACTGGGATACTTGGCGAAGATCAGCGGCGCGGTCGGCAGCTCCAGGTCGGCTTCGCCGGCGTGGTCCGCGTAGTTCAAGCCGGCGCCAAAGACCTGCCGCGGGCGGGGTACCGGGGCCCCGAACTCGCCGCGCACCATGGCTGGCTCGCCGTTGGGGGAGTAGGCGCTGGCCCACTGCGTGAACTCAGCCCAGCGGTCATAGGCGGCCTGCGGGTCGGCGTCGAACCGGCGGCCGCTGCTGACGGCGACATCCACCCAGCCCCGGTCGGTGCCGAGACAGAGGCGGCCGTCGATGGCGGCCACCCTCATCGGCTCGTCTCCCAAACCGGCGGAAGAGTTATAGCGCTCAATGCAGGTCTCCTCGCTGGATAGAAGAGCTGCCGGCCAGGGCGGCGATGCTCTCCAGGCAGGCGGCTTCATTGTCCGACAGGTGCTCGGTCACCGCCCGGCGAACCTCGGCCGGCGATCCGGACCGGGCGGCCGCCAGCAACGCCCGGTGGGCGTTCTCGCGGACGGTCCGGTCCGACCCGCTCACCGCATAGGGATCGAACACGACGCGGGTGTAGCGGTCGCTGGCGTGCCAGAGCTGGCTGAGGATGCGCAGATCCCATTCCGATGCGGCCGGCTGCAGTAGCGCCAGGTGCAACTGGTGATGGGACTCCCACAGCTCGTCGATGTCCTGGGAGCCGTGGATGTAGCCGCTGATCAGGTCGTTCGCTCGGGTCAGGTCATCCGTACGCAGCAGCGAGACCGATCGCGCGGCCAGGTCAGGCTCGATCAGCTGACGCAGCCGGAAGATCGCCCTCAGCTCGTCCCGGTTGAGCGGGCTGATCATCGCCTTGCGGCCCGGGCGCAGCACGACCAAGCCCTGCGCGTCCAGTCGGCGCAGTGCCTCACGCACCGGTATGTGACTCACGCCGAGTTGCACGCTCAGCTCCGCCGTCGAGAACGTCTGGCCGGGCGGTAGGGCGCCGCTGAGCACGGCCCGCCGCACGTCAGCCGTGACCCGGTCGACCGTCGAATTCCCGCCGGCCAGCGGCAGTAGCGACCGTCCAGCCGCGCTGGATGCCTGCGTCATGGTCTATAACGTAGCTGATGCCTCAGCAGATCAACAGCGCGTCTCCTTCCCTTTTATAGGGCTAAGAATGGCTCGCTTGCGAGGTAACCGCCTTCTTCCCGGCCCTTGACACGTTATAGCGTTCGTACTTACGGTCGCGGTGATGCACCCACCCGGCCCGGTCACCGCAATCACCCGCGCCCGCGCCGCAGCTCGCTGAGGAGCCGCCATCATGGGTTCTCGTCCCCGCGGGCGGTCCGACGCCCCCGACTGGTTCTCGGCAGCGTCATTCCCGCCGACCGGTCCGCATCCCTGGCCAGCCTTTACCGCTACCACGGGCTCGATGCCGACGCCGTGGTCGGCGCGGCCCTGGACCTGATCGACTGACCCCACTCGCTGAGGAGCGACCATGCCGAGCACTGCCCTGGCCGGACCCGTCTCCGACCTCGATCCGTTCAGCGACGAATTCCTCACCGATCCGTTCCCGGCCCTCGGCGCGCTGCGCGCGGCCGGGCCGGCGGTCCACCTGACGCGGTACGGCGTCTGGGCGGTGGCGGGCTACCGGGAGGTGCACGCGGTCCTGCGCGACCACGAGCGCTTCTCCTCGGCGGCCGGGGTGGGCCTGGCCAACCTGATCACCGAGCCATACGGCTGGCGCAAGCCCAGCCTGATCCTCGAGGTCGATCCGCCGGTCCATACCAGTCACCGTGCCCTGGTGGTCGCCGCGATGAATCCCCGGGCCATGCGCGCGTTCCAGGAGGTGTTCGACGCCGAGGCGGCGATCCTGGCCGACGACCTGGCCCGCCGCGGGCGTTTCGACGCGGTACGCGACCTGGCCGAGATCTTTCCGTCGGTGGTGTTCCCGCGCGCGCTGGGCGTGGAGGGCGACACCCGCGAGGCATTGCTGGCTTACGGCTCGTTGTCGTTCAACGCGATCGGGCCCCGGAACCGCCACCTGGAGGCGGCGTTGCGGCGCGGCCAGGGCGTGCCGGAATGGATCGCCGCGCACTGTGCCCGGGGCGCCCTGCGCCCGGGGACCATCGGTTCGGCGATCTACCAGGCCGCGGATGCCGAGGGCCTGTCCGCGGAGGCTGCCGCCCTGCTGGTCCGGTCACTGTTCTCCGCCGGTGTTGATACGACGGTAAGCGCGTTGTCGTTCGCGATCCGCAACTTCGCCCGCTTTCCCGATCAGTGGCAACTGGTCCGGGACGATCCCTCCCTGGCCCGCAACGCGTTCGAGGAGACCGTCCGCTACGAGTCGCCGGTCATCGGGTTCTTCCGCACCACCACCACCGAGGTCAGCCTGGGTGCGGCCCGCATTCCGGCACAGGCCAAGGTGCTGGTCCTGTTCGCCGGGGCCAACCGCGACCCGCAGCAGTGGCCCGACCCGGACCGGTTCGACGTGCGCCGCCGGGTTGCGGGCCATCTGGGGTACGGGGCCGGGCCGCACGTGTGCGCAGGCATGACGATCGCCCGGATGGAGGGCGAGGCGCTGATCCGGGCGCTGGCCGAACGGGTCGGATCCTGGCAGCCCGACGGCCAGGCGGTGCCCCGGCTGAACAACAGCCTGCGCGGGCTGGCCAGCCTCCCGGTGCGGGTGACCCAGTGAGCGTGGCGGAAGAAGCCGTCATCGACATCTTCGACGACGCGTTTCAGCGAGATCCCTACGACACGATCAGGCGGGCACGGGGAAAGGCCCGCGTCGCGCGAGACCCATTCGGCAGCATGATCCTGCTGCGGATCGAGGACTTCGAAGCTGTCGCCACCGACGGGCGGTTCAGCGCGTTCGGCGACCAGCTGGCCCAGATGCTGGGCCTCGAGCCCGGGCCTGCCTACGACTGGCTCGCGGGAAGCCTGATGTTCCTTGACCCCCCAGATCACACCCGGATCCGGGGGCTGGTGCGCAAAGAGTTCACGCCGCGCCGGGTCGCCGAGCTCGAACCCGCCATCCTGGCGACGACCGACCGGTTGCTCGACGCGGTGCTGCCTTCGGGCGGCATGGAGTTCATCGAAGCCTTCGCCTCGCAGTTGCCGCTCATCACCGTCTGCCAGCTGCTGGGCGTGCCCACGACCGACTGGCGGCTGTTGCGTGACTGGTCCGCCCGCCTGCTGCCTAACCACCCGGGGGAAGCGCCCCGGGCCGACCGGGCCGCCCGCGAGTTCCGCGACTACGTGCAGGACCTGATCGATCAGCGCAGGCGCCGCCCCGCCGGGGACCTGGTCACCGCCCTGGCAGGCGCAACCGGAGCGGGCCAGCTGTCCGACGAAGAGCTGTGGATCCTGATCGTGTTGCTGGTGTTCGCCGGTAATGACACCACCATGGGCCTGCTCGCCAACGCGATCTACCTGCTGTTGCGGCATCCGGACCAGCTGCGGCTGGTCAGGACGGACCCGGAGAAGTACGTCGGCCCCGCGATCGAGGAGATCCTCCGCTTCGAGCCGCCGGTGTCCGGGGACGGGCGCATCGCCCGGGAGGACGTCCAGTTCGGCCCCCTGAGCATCAAGGCGGGCCAGATGCTCCGTCTCATGCCCACCGCGGTCAACCGGGATCCCGTCCGGTTCGCGGACCCAGACGTGTTCGACATTCAGCGCTTCCCCGACAAGCACATGTCGTTCGGCTGGGGCATGCACCTGTGCCTGGGCGCCACCCTGGCCCTGGCCGAGGCCCGGATCGCCATTCCCAGGGTTCTGGCCCGGCTGGACGACCTGGAGCTGGCCACCGCCGATGCCACCTGGGCCGCGACTCGCGGCCGGACGCTGGAAAGCCTTCCACTGGCGTTCAGCTCCGCTGATCGAAGCATCGGGGAAAGGACGGAACCGTGAGTGGCTTGGAAGCCGAAGACCGGGCCGGAACGTGCGTGCCCCACGCGTTCAAAGAACAGCTCGCCGACCTCGGTGAGATCCGGATGAACTACGCGGTCGCGGGTGATCCCAGCCTGCCCGCGCTCCTGCTGATCCCCGGGCAGAGCGAGTCCTGGTGGGGTTATGAGGACGCGCTGCCGCTGCTGGCCCAGCACTTCCAGGCCTACGCGGTCGACCTGCGCGGGCAGGGCCGGTCCACCTGGACGCCGGGCCGCTACACCCTGGACAACTTCGGGAATGACCTGGTGCGGTTCATCGACCTGGTCATCGACCGGCCCGTGATCGTGAGCGGACTGTCCTCCGGGGGAGTCCTGTCGGCCTGGCTGTCCGCCTACGCCAAGCCCGGCCAGGTCCGCGCGGCCGCCTACGAGGACCCGCCGCTGTTCTCCTCCCAGGTCGACCCGGCCTGCGGCCCGTCCATCCGGCAGGGCATGGCCCCGGTCTTCGCATCCTGGAACAAGTGGCTCGGCGACCAGTGGTCGATCGGCGACTGGGCTGGCCTGCGCAAGGCGCTACCCCGCGAGCTCCCGCCCGTCCTGCTCAAGGGCCTGGCCGCGATGGCGCCGCCTCCTGACGAGGCTGACCGGCAGGGCCGGGGCGCTCCGCCCGATGACCCGCCGCAGAACCTGAAGGAGTATGACCCCGAGTGGGCAAAATCCTTCATCTCCGGCCTGGCCACCGCCGGCTGCGACCACGCCACCCTGCTAACTCAGGTGAAGGTGCCCGTCCTGTTCACCCACCACTTCCGCCACGTCGACCCCGACACCGGCCACCTGCTCGGCGCCATCGCCGACGTCCAGGCCCAGCAGGTGCGCACCATCATCGAAGCCGCCGGCCAGCCGTTCACCTACCGCTCGTTTCCCGACATGCCCCACTCCATGCACGGCGCCGATCCAGGCCTCTATACCCGCACCGTCCTTGAATGGGTCACCACCCTGCCCTGACCAAGGCCAGCTTCGCGCGGCCGGAGGCGTCGAGGCGGTTCTGAAGAGCCGAGACTTCCTTGACACACCCGCTGCCCGCGATGCAGGGTTAAGACCTAATGGTTCGGTCCGTTTCGCCCGGCCGCAGATCCCGAGGAGCCCGATGACGATCGCGATTCAGGACACGTCCGAGAGGCTCAGGATGATCCTTGACAAGGTCCGCGAGCTTGGGCCTACCTTGCGGGAGCGCGCGCTTGCGGCCGAGCGTGCGGGCCGTCTGTCGGACGAGACGATCGCCGATCTGGATGCCACCGGCGCTTTCAATGTCGGCAGTCCCGCTGAGTTCGGCGGCGACGAGCTATCGGTTCGGCAGCAGCTGGACGTCGTATCCGAAGTTGCCAAGTGGGACGGCTCGTGTGGATGGGCCGTGTGGGTGGGGGCCTCAACGAACTGGATTCCTGCCGGTTCGGGCGCTCGCGTCGTTGAAGAGGTGTACGGCCCGAAATGGGTCGGGCCCCGGGTCGCCGGCTCGAGCCATTTTCCAGCCTCCCGCGGGCGCGCGAAGCGCGTCGATGGTGGCTGGATAATTTCCGGCGGTCCCTGGACTTTCGGCAGTGACTCCCTGTGGGCACCCTTCACCAACCTCGGCTGCATTGCCCGCGATGGGGAGGAACCCTATCTTGTCGCCGTTCAGGTCCCGCTCGATGAGCTGCGGTTCCTCGACGACTGGCAGGTCGCCGGTATGCGCGGCACGGGCAGTGTTTCCATCACGCTTGCGCAAGACGAACTCTTCGTGCCGGATTATCGCGGCGTCGACTTCCGCGACATTGCCGGCGGATCGCTCGACAACGGCCTCAAGGGGTCGCTCTGGAAGGCGCCCACGCTCGGCTGGGCGTTCAGCCTCATGGGCGGGATGTCGATCGGTATCGCCCAAGGCGCCCTGGAGCGCTTCCTTGAGCGCTCGGCCGGACGGCCTATCCGCGGCACCACGTACAAGAATCAGTTGGATGCTCCCCTCACCCATCTGATGCTGGCCGAGGTCCATTCCAAGATTCGGTCGGCAACGTTGATGGCCCGCGCCAACGCCGAGGAAACCGATGTGCTTGGCGTGCTCGCCGCCGCCGGCACCCCCGCCGATCCGGGCTACATGCAGCTGTTCAGCGCCCGGATGCTCGTGGAGACGGCCTATGCGGCCAAATGGTGCGCCGAGGCGATCGAGCTTCTCCAGAGGAACTCTGGTTCGACGGCGATCATGGAGAGCGAGCCGATCCAGCGGGCTTGGCGCGACGCACGTGTGATCACCCTGCACGGCGCGCTCAATCTCGAGGCTCTTTCGGAGAACTACGGGCGCCTGATGGCCGGAATTGCGCCGCACCAGTTCGCCGGAATCACCACCCTGGACCGCTTTGCACCGGCTCCGGTCAAGCAGGCCTAGGCCAACCAGATGACCGCTGACCCCGCCAGACCGAGGCAACGCTATGCGACTGTTTTCCCGAAGCTGTCACCGCGGGCCGTCGCGGCCGAGACGTTCACGGTGATCCATGGCGGCGCCGAGATCGATGACTGCCTGGCCGTCGAACTCCTCGGTGCCGTCAGCGACTGGGCCGCCGCGGCCGAACCCGGGGTAACCCGCGTCGTCGAGGTCTGGGGGCCGCCGTGGCGGCGGCTGCTCGGTAACTGCGCGGCCATCGCCGCCGGGACCGGCGGGCCACTGTGCATCGTGTCCCTCCCGGCCGCCGACGACTTGGTCGCCGGCTTGCAGGCCCGGGGCGTTACCGTCCGGTACCGGCAAGCCCGGCAGTCGGTGGTGGACGACGCGGAGCTCCGCGCGATCAGCCAGGGCTGGCCGGTCCGATACCTGTAATCGGGCGAACGTCGAACCCGACAGGACTACCCGCTCGTTGAAGCGCGAGAAGCTCCGGACTGAAAGTTAACAGGATGTCATTCATAGCCCTTGAGGAACATATCTTCTCAAGCAAAATGCATGCGCAGATCGGGCAAGGCCACAACCTATTCCCCGGCTTTGCCGACGAACTTGCTGAAGTCGGGGAGAAACGCCTCGCGTCGATGGATGCAGCTGGCATCGACATCCAGGTGCTGTCCGTTACTTCCCATCAGATCCAGGAAGCTGAAGCCTCGCTCTCGGTCGAACTGGCACGCGCGGCAAACGATGAACTAACTGCTGTGGTGGCCAGCAAGCCGGACCGTTTCCGCGCGTTTGCGACACTTCCGCTGGCCGACATCGAGGCAAGCGTCGCCGAGCTGCGCCGTAGTGTGCTCGAGCTCGGATTTGTCGGCCCGATGCTGTGGGGGCAAACGAACGGTCACTTCCTGGACGAGCCTCAGTACGAACCAGTGTGGGCCGCCATCGAAGAACTGGACGTTCCGGTTTATCTTCACCCCGCGGAGCCGCCGGCTGCCGTCAGTGCGGCCTACCGCGTCGCGGCTGAGCCGTGGATCGGTGCCGCGCTCGAACGGGGCGCCTGGGGTTGGCACGCGGAACTGGGAATGCACGTTCTTCGCCTCGCTGCGAGCGGCACCCTGGAGCGCCATCGCGGCGTTCAGGTCATCATCGGCCACATGGGCGAGGACCTTCCGTTTACGCTCGAGCGCGCGAACTATTCGCTTGAGCGCGTGCGCGCAGGTAATCCCACCGCCGCCCGGCTGCCGCGCACCGTGATGCAGACCGTTCTGGATCAGGTGGCCATCACAACCTCCGGCTATCCGTACGCGGCACCGTTCGAGTGTGCGATGTCGGTCTTTGGCGCTGACCGGATTCTGTTCTCCGTCGACTATCCGTTCTCTGACAATCTCGAAGCAGCAAACGCGATTACCAACGCGAAGATTAGTGACATTGACCGCAAGAAAATTTCCTCGGGCAACGCCCAGCGGATCCTGAAATTGGGATGACGAGCGGTGACCCGGTTACCGGCGCGCCAGTCCGCCAAGTTGCCGTCAGCGACTGGGCCGCCGCGGCCGACCCGGGGTGACCCGCGTCGTCGAGGTGTGGGGTCCGCCGTGGCGGCGGCTGCTAGATAACTGCGCGGCCATTGCCGCTGGGACCGGTGCGCCCCTGTGCATCGTGCTCCTCCCGGCCGCCGACGACCTGGTCGCCGGTTTGAAGGCCCGGGGCGTGGCCGTCCGATGCTGGCAAGCCCGGCAGTCGGTAGTGGACGCCGCCGAGCTCCGCGCGATCAGCCAAGGCTAGCCGGTCCGCTACCGGTGGCCGGGCGAACGCCCGCGCCGACCTCTGATTGGAAACTTTTCCGGGTTATACTCGAAAATGCTTCCGATATCTGCCGTCTCGCTGCGCAGATGTGGCTGAAGAAATGGTCGTGACGTGCACCGGCCGACGCCGCTACGCAGGTGGGGTGACCGCGCCGATGACCCTGACCGCCGTCGGGGGCCGGCCGCGCGAACCGCGCGAGCGGTGTCAGCCGGCTCAATCAAGTCGGCGATAGCAACGTCGTAGCCATGCTCAGCAGGTGTACCGCGCATGCTCGTCCGATGCCGCGCGCGCCGCCGGTCACCACTGCGACCTTGGGCGCCGGGGGCTGAGTTTTCACGTGACGTCACTGGCACGGAACTGCTATCGATGATCCTCTTCCCGCGAGTCAGCTTATCAAGCTTTAAAAGCGTCGAACTCTCGCTGCACGAACTGCGCAAATGTCGTTGGCGCTCGGCCGAGCAGCCACGCGAGCACATTGGGGTTTCCGATGAAGTCATGACTGCTGTACCGCTTGCTGATCGCACCCGACACCCGGGCCTGGTACGGAACCTGATCCAGACTCTCGACTCCGAGGGACGCTTTGAGAAATACCTCGGAGTCGATTCGCTCGGCCACGATCTCCCGGCCGGTCACGCCGGATATAACGAGAGCGATGTCATGCGCCGTGTAGCGCCCCGGCGCAACCAGTTCATACGTGGCGCCAGCGTGCCGCTCGCTCTCGGCGAGGACGGCGGCGGCCACCTCGGTCACGTCGCCCAGGTCCACCATTGACTGATGGCGGTCGAGTGCCCAGGAGAGACGGAAGACTCCCTGGGCAAAGGCGGGCATGAGCCGGTGGCGCAGCATGTAGTTGGCGGGCTGGAGAATGGTGAATTCCATCCCCGATGAAATTAGATATTCCTCGAGGTCGCGCTTGATTGCGTGTTGAACGAGATCGGTAATGATCGCGTGCAGCACCGAGCTGAAGACGAAATGCTGCACCCCGGCTGCGCGGGCGGCGTCAATGGCGGCGATGCCCATTTCCCGTTCTCTGGGATGGAGGGCTGGCCCGACGTAGTAGACCTTTTCCACGCCGTTCATGGCCTGGGCTAGCACGTCTGGATCGGACAGGTCTCCGACGAGGATGTCGGTCGCACCAGCCGCGCGCAGGGTCCGGGCTGATTCGTCGGAGCGAACGCAGGCGCGAAGAGCCACTCCTGCCGCCAGGAGCCGTGGGATCAGCAATTTGCCCTGATTACCGTGTGCTGCCGTCACCAGTAGCAATTGTTAGCTCCTGTGGTCGTGCGCGAGGTGATGCTGGATCAGCAGGTCGGCGCCGAAGTCGTTGGTGGGGTCGCGCCACACGCTGTGCACGTGGTTGGCGTTGTCTTCGGCGTTGTCGAACTCGACCAGGGTGACCGGTCCCTGGATCCGGAAATAGTGCGGCTGGTCGATGGACGTGCCACCGGCCCAGGCGAAGTGCAATTCTTCGATGCCACCGGCGGCCGCGATGCGGTCCATCTCGAAGCCGACCAGGCCCGGGCGAGCGCGGTCGACGAACCGTGCCAGCAGCTCGTCGAAGTGCCCGCGCTGGGTGGCGGAGAGGTCGCCGGCGCGGATGCCGCGGGGATGGGCGCGGAAGTAGACCAGGGCCCGGCGGTCCTCGTCGGTGATCATCGCGTCGCGGCGGCCGACGCCGTGGTAGTCGGGGTACTCGACCTCGCCGATGGTGGCGACGGTGCGGGTGACGAAGTCCGCCGGCGGCCGGGGGTGGATGACCGCCTGCTGCTGCTGGGAGCCACTGAGGCTGTCCAGCAGAACGAAGGCGGTGTCCTCCTCCTCGCCGAGGATCCGGAAGGGGCCGAAGCGAGCGGGTTCGGCACCGAGCAGGAACGGGGTGGCGCTGACCAGGTCGCCGTCAACGACGGTGACATTGATCGACAGGTGGTGGCCGACCAGCCGCCAGCCCCAGGTGGTGTCGGGCTGCGGCTGGCCGAAGAAGGTGAGGAAGTAGCCGCGGGCGTCGCGGAAGGTGGCTCCGACGTGACCAAACACGGGCAGGTTGAGCTCGCGGAGCACGTGCTCGTTAGCCATCACCTGGATCACTCGGGCGTAAGCCGGGACCGACATGGACTCAGCGATCAGCCGGTGCGCCAGCCCCTCCTGCTGGCGGTCGAGTTCTCCGAGCGGGAGGCCGTGCCGGCCGGACTCGGGCAGGAAGTTCCAGTGCGTACGGCCTGGGTCCGCGTGTGGCAGCAGTACCCGCGCGCGCTGGTCGGCGGTCAGCCCGTCGAACAACCCCATCGCCGCGAACGTGAGCACCGTCGCGTCGAACGAGCCGCCCGGCCGCGGCCGGTGCGCTTCCGGTAGTTCACCGCTTGGCTGCGGCTGCTCCGTTGCCGTCATGATGTTCCTCGGGTTTCTCGTGGCCGGTTCCGGTCCTCCACCGGCGCGGCTGGCTGAAGCGCCTGGCGCAGGCGTGAGACGAACTGTGGGATGTCGGCGTGCTCGCCCGCTGCGAATACATAAAAGTCCGGCCGGGCG
The DNA here is from genome assembly GCA_964250865.1 of uncultured Streptosporangiaceae bacterium. Taxonomy (GTDB): domain Bacteria; phylum Actinomycetota; class Actinomycetes; order Streptosporangiales; family Streptosporangiaceae; genus Bog-532. Next base: position 32,028 of record CAXUJF010000002.1, on the reverse strand, counting down.
AGGAACGCCTCGCATCCGCGGGTGGTGAACCAGTGATCATAGGCGCCGGTGAGGTCTTGGACAGGACCCCCGTCCGACACGTCGGCGATTACCCCCCCGATCTGTCGGAACCACGACGCGTCGTCCTCGCCCAGGAGTTCAGCGGGATCCCCGATGCGGCTGATGAGCTGCCAGCCGCCGCCGGCGATGTCGTCGAACAGGCCTACCCGGCCGGCGACCCGGACCCGACTCTGCGGCGCCAGCCGCCCGTCGGCGCCCCGGCTCGCGATCGTCAGTGACGGCTCGCCCAGCCGGGGATGTGGAGGCTCCCGGGTCGCAGCGTCGGGATCGCTGGCCCGCTGCTTCATCTCGGCGTCCCGGGCGGCCGCCCGGTCGGCGTCGAGTTCGCAGATGACCCGGCCGGCGGCCACTGCCTCGTCGATGATCTCCCGGACGTGCCCGGCGCGTTCCGGCCCGTACGTGTCGAGCACCGCCGGCGAGGCCAGCCCACGGTGCACCATGTCCATCCGCCAGGTGAGCGCCCGGGCGTCCCGCAGGCCCGAACAGAGTCCCTGCCCCATGAAAGGAGGCATGAGATGGGCCGCATCGCCGACGAGGAAGGCGTTGCCCGTGCGCCAGGTGCGCGCCCACCGTCCCCGGAAGGTGTAGACGGCGTGCCGTTCCAGCCGGGCGGTCTCCGGTGTCACGCCCCAGGGCGCCATGAGCCGCCAGGCTGTACTGTCCTGGCCCAGCTCTTCGACGGTCATGTCCGCCCGGCGCATGAACTCGAACCGCCGCCGTCCCCGGCCGCTGTTGACCGCGGTGGCCGGCTGGGCTGGGTCGCAGTACTGGGTGACGAAGGCACTCCACTTCTCCTCGGCCAGTGGCTGGTAGTCCACCACCAGCCAGTCGGCCTCGAACCCGGAATCCCCGACGTCGATGCCGAGGTGGGTACGGACCGCGCTGTTGGCCCCGTCGGCGCCGATGAGCCACCGTGACCGGATCTGGGCGACCTCGGCCCGCTGTCCGGTGGGAGCCACCTGGACGGACACCCCCTCGTGGTCCTGAGTCAGGGCCTGGAAGGTCCATCCGCGGTGGACCCGCACGCCGGGCGTCGCGACCGCCAGGTCCTCGAGGGCAGCCTCGAGGTCGGGCTGGTAGAAGCCGTTGGTGTTCGCCCACCCCGACTCGGCGACCCTGTTCCAGTCGATGGCCTGCAGGAGTTCACCCGCACCGTTGCGGAACTCGTACCCGCCCCGTTCACCCTGAGATGGTTCGAACAGCCTGGCATGGTCGGCCATGAGTCCCGCGGCCTGGAGAATGCGCAGCGCCTCATGGTCAATGGTGCATGCCCGCGGCAATGGGTACCGCTGCGGCTGGCGCTCCACGATGGAGACCTGCAAGCCGGCCTGGCCGAGGAAGACGGCGGTCAGCAGGCCGACGGGGCCGCCGCCGACGACGACACAGTCGACTACCGGCTGAGGGGGCGGCGCGGCGTCCGGCTCTGGTTGCGTCGTCATGTGGTCGGCTCTGCCCGCTGAGTCATGCGGGGCATACGGCCAGGCAGAATGACGCACTTGGCGTGCGGCGATACCGTCTGCGCCCGCCACGCTGCCGCGGATCCCTCCAGTGGGAAGGTACGGACCTCGATCTGCAGCTCGCCGCAGGCCAGGGCGGTCCACAGCCACGTCAACGCGGCCCGCTTGTCGCGCAGTGGTGTGTGCAGGCCAGCGAAGCCGGACACCGTGAGTTGCTTGCCGCGGAGCAGCCCGGCCGGTATTTGCACCGTGGCGCCGGCCGAGTTGCCGACGTTGATCACTCGCGCCCGTGAGGCGCATACCCGCAGCGCCGCCTCCAGGGGCACCCCGTACAAGCCGTCGAGGACGACGTCAACCGGCCCGGCCGCCGCCAGCAACCGGGCCGCCAATTCCTCGCTGGCTTCGTCGGCCCGAAGCTCGACCACAGCGTCCGCGCCGAGGGCGGGCAAGCGGCCCAGCGCTGCACGGTCACGGGCGACGCCGATCACCCGGCCCGCCCCCCTTCGGTGCGCCACCTGCACCGCCAGCTGACCGACCGCGCCGGTGGCTCCCAGCACCAGCACCGTTTCGCCAGGGCGCAATCCGGCCTCCTGGACCAGGGGCATGAACGCCGCCGTGCCGGAGTTGCCGACGGCCGCGGCCAGCACCGGGTCGAGTCCGTCGGGCAGCGGCAGCAGGTCCTCGTCTGCGACGAGCACCTGAGCCGCGAAGGCGCCCGGGGTCGCCGGCGAAGCGTGGCACTCGGCGTAAACCAAGGAGCCGGGTGGAAAGCGGTCCGAGTCCAGCACTGTCCCCACGCACTCGCTGCCCGGGACGTAGGGGCCTTCGTGGCGGGCCGAATGGAATGTGCCGGAGGCGATCAGCAGATCCAGCGGGTTCAGTGGCGCCGCCGTCACGGCAATGAGAGTGGTGCCGGGGGTCCGCGGCGGCAGCACGACGGAGCCCAGCCGCGGCTCGGCGCCGGGAGCGTCGATGACCGCCGCCCGGACACCGCTTTCTGGCGCGACTGGCAGGGTGCTCACTGCAGCCAGCCACGAATCGCGGGACCGTCGGCGTTGAGCAGGGGCGGCGCGTCATGTTCGCGCCGGGTGCTTTCGCTCAGCTCACCGGCGGGGGACATCTCGAAGGTGCGCAGGGCCATACCGGGGAGCGTGAGGCGGCCGAGTGACGCGTGCTCGACCCTCAGCGTGAGTCGCTGCGAGCGGGTCTGCTCCCACTCATAGACCTCGTCGATGCTGCGGATGCGGCCAGCGGGGACGCCGGCCTCGGTGAGCTGGGCGAGCACGCTGTCGCGGTCGAGGCTGGCGAAGCAGCGCTCGAGTTGCCCGGTGAGCGCGTCGATGTGTTCAAGGCGGCTGGTATTGGTGGCGTAGTCGGGATCGTCCGGGTCAAGGCCGAACTGGACGCACAGCCGCCGCCACATCGTCTCGTTGCCGCAGGCGATCTGGACTATGCCGTCGGCGCAGCGGAACGCTCCGTAGGGGGCGATGGACGGGTGCCGGTTGCCCTGGGCATGACCGACTTCGCCGGCGACGGTCCAGGCGGTGCCCTGGAAGGCATGGACGCCGACGAGCGCCGCGAGCAGTGAGGTTCGTACGAGCTGTCCCCGGCCGGTCCGGTCCCGTTCGCGTAGAGCGGCCAGCACGCCGTAGGCACCGTAGATTCCTGCGGTCAGATCGCCGATCGGGACGCCTACGCGCTGCGGATGGTGGGGGTCGGGGCCGGTGAGCGACATCAGACCGGCCTCGCCCTGCGCGATCTGGTCATAGCCGGCTCGCCCGGATTCGGGGCCGTCGTGGCCGAAGCCGCTGATGGACAGGGTCACGAGCCTGGGGTTGAGCTCGGCGAGGCGGCTGGCGGTGAAGCCGAGCCGGTCGAGCACGCCGGGCCGGAAGTTCTCGACCAGAACGTCGGCCCGGCGGATGAGCTCAGCCAGGGTCGTCACGTCCGGCTCAGTCTTCAGGTCGAGGCTGATCGAGTCCTTGTTGCGGTTGCAGCTCAGAAAGTAGGTCGACTCGCGCTCACCGTCGTCGGGCTGAACGAAGGGCGGCCCCCACGCCCGCGTGTCATCGCCGGTGCCCGGCGCCTCGACCTTGATGACCTGCGCGCCGAGATCGCCGAGCAGCATGGCCGCGTGCGGCCCGGCCAGTGCCCGGCTCAGGTCGATGACCAGGACACCAGCGAGAGGTACGAACGGAGTTGTCATTGATTGGGCCGGATGACGAACATGCTCGCTGGCTCGGCCGTGCGGTTTTCGACGGCGCGGACGCAGCCAGCGGGCAGGAACAGCGAGTCGAGGCGGGTGAGTTCAATCTGCCCGTCGTCCAGGCTGACCGTCAAGCACCCGGTGAGGACCAGGTAGACGGTGTCGAGGGCCACTGGTGAGCGTTCCGCGTGCGCGCCCGGTTCGTAGCTGGACAGCACGACGCCGATCGACTCGTCCGGAACCGTCCCGGTCAGCCGCACCGGCGACACGCCGGTGTGCCCTTCGGGCTGGAACGCCGTAGCGTCACCGATCCGGTGCAGCCGTGCCGTCACGACGACCTCTCCGGCGCCGCGACGATCGGGGTGTGTACGGATCCGATGCGTTCGATCTCGACCGCCACCTCGTCGCCTGGGTGCAAGAAGCGAGGCGGGCGACGGGCGTACCCGACGCCGTTGGGAGTGCCGGTGACGACGAGGTCACCCGGATACAGGGTCATCGTCTCGCTCAGGTAGGCCAGGATCTCGCCGACACTGAAGATCATGTCCGCGGTATTACCGTCCTGCATGATCTCGCCGTTGACCCGGGTGACGATGCGCAAGCCGTTCCCCGGATCACCCACTTCCGCCGCGGTGACGATCTCGCTCATCGGGCCGCTCTGGTCGGCGTTCTTGCCGACCGTCCACTGAGTCGTACGGTGCTGGGTATCGCGGGCGGTGAGATCGTTGAACGCTGCGTAGCCGAACACGGCTTGAAGAGCGTCCACGGCCGAAACACTTTTCAGAGTCTGGCCAATGACCGCGACGAGTTCCCCCTCCCAGTCCAAACCCTGCTCGCCGGCCGGGACGGGCGCGGGCGTGCCTGAGACGGTAAGTGACCTGGTCCAGCGGCCGAAGACGGTCGGGTGGGTCGGCCGCTGAAACGTGCCTTCGGCCACGTGCGCGGGATAGTTCAGACCGACGCAGAGGACGCGCGCGGCGGGCGTTACGGGTGGCGCCAGACTCAGCTCGCCGACGTCAAGGACGTTCTCCGAGGAGCCCAGGATGGCTTGGGCGGGATCGGCCCAGAACTGCTCTGCGCTGCCGAGCGGCACCAGCTTGGATTCGCTGTCGAGCCGGCCAATCCCGCCGCCCTCCGCCGTGCGGTATCCGACTAGTTTCATCGCCACGCCCTCCGCGCAATCGCAGCCCTCTGGGCCACTAAATAAGCCTAACCATTAGGCCTTGAACATCATGCGATCTGCGAGCGGTTCCGTCAAGGCGCCCCGACGGTAACGTGACGTGCAGCTGGCCGGTGCGGATCAGGCATTGAGCGAGAATCGGGGCTATCCGTTACGCTCCATCCATGGCGCTACCTGTCCATAGAAGTCGCGCTGAGGATGTCGTCGCCTACGTCGAGGACGCGATCGAGCAGCGCGGACTACGTCCTGGTGATCACATAGGCACTCGCGCCGGTCTGCGTGACGAGACCGGCGTCGCGCGGGCCACTATCAACGAGGCCATTCGGCTCCTGCAGGAACGGCAGCGGATCGTGGTCCGGCCTGGGCCGGGCGGGGGCGTGTTCGTTGCGACGACCGATCCGGTGGTACGGCTCGGTCGCACGCTTCTCACGGTGCATGGTGAGCCACTGGCGGTCGCTGGGGCCATCGAGGTCCGCGAGCAGCTCGAGCCGCTTGTAGCCGCCGACGCGGCCCAGCACCGCACCGCCAAGGACGGGCGGGAACTCCAGTCGCTGATCACCGCGATGAACAGGAATCTTGACGACATAACCCAGTTCGTCTCGCTCAACTGGGACCTGCACACCCGGATCGCGGCCATCTCGCCCAACGCCGTGCTGCGGGGCATCTACGTCGGCCTCTACGAGTTCGTCAACCAGGTGTCGCTGGTCAACCCCCAGCCCCGCGACGCCGACTACATGCAGCAGCGAATGAAAGTCCACCGGGAGCTGGTGGACGCCATCCTGGCCGGCGACGTCGCCGCCGCGCAGCAGGCCGCGGAGGCGCACCGCCACCCAGGCTGAGCCTGGTCGTCGCTCAGGAAATGCTGGGCCGGCCGGCTTCATTAGCTCTGATGGCGGGTCTTAGATTTGCGGCCGTCGTCACATCGAGGGCTCCTTGACACGGCCGCCAACTAGATGCAGGGTAAGGCCTATTGGTTCGGCTCATTTGCTGCGCCAGCAGCGAGGACCATTCGGCCGGTACGGGACCGGCCAGGAGCAACATCCCTGATCGCGGCGTCCCATCGTTGCTGCGCAGACGACAGGAGAGTGAAAGTGCTGGCCGAGATCGGTGACTCCTGGAGCAGCAAGGGCGCCCACGAAGGGTCCGACGAACTGCGATGAGTCGTCAAGGAAACTTCGCCGGACCGGTCGTTGGTCTTCGGTACGTGACTCCCACCTGTTCGGGGTTCACAGACCACCACGGGACGTTCGAGTACCAGGACGGCGAGGTCGTCACCTTCCTGGTCGGTGACGTTGTCCTCGGTACGGCCCGGGGGAGGGGACGACTCACCGTGGCCGACATCGTCGCAAGGGTGGACGGAAACCTCACCAAGCTGGCCGATCCGGCCCTGACCAACATCGCCCGTTTCCTGCAGACGCTCAATGAGAGCGGGAACTGCGACGACGGAATCAGCCTGGCACCCGAGATCCACCCGCTCGTCGCAGATCGCGCGATCGACTTTCGCTATCGGCCAGCGACGCTCCCCGGCGCCCCGGCCGATCCCGTCCAGTCGTTCACCGCGGACCCGGTGGTCGCAAGGCTGCTCGACGACCTTGACCAGGCCAAGGTCTTCAGCGACGCCACGCCGCGCAAGCTCACCTCGCCGGCCGCCGCCCGGAACGAGGTCCGCCGCAACATCCTCGGCATCCGGCGCTACCGCGACGTCAAGATCCCGCTGCGGAACGGCTCGTTCGTGTACGCGGACGTGTACCGCCCGGACCGCGACGAGCCGGTCCCGGTCGTCATGAACTGCGGTGTCTACGGCAGGGCCTTCGTGCACCACTCCATCTGCAGCGAGCAGGACGCCGAACACCACGAGACGATGGAAGAACGGTATTTCCTCGGAAACCCGGACGGATACGAGTACGAGAACCACGAAAGCATCAACACCGCGACGTGGATCCCGCGCGGCTACGCCCTCGTCCGCGTCGACGGCCCCGGCGCCGGCAAGAGCCCCGGCACCCTCGGCATCTGGGGGATCGACGAGGCGGAAGCGTTCTACGACGCGATCGAGTGGGCTGGCGTGCAGCCATGGTCGAACGGGAACGTCGGTCTATGGGGAATGTCGTACTACGCCGTCAACCAGCACGCAGTGGCGAGCCTTCAGCCGCCGCACCTCAAGGCGATGATCGCGATCGGCACCGACACCGACCTCTACGAGGAGGTCATGTACACGGGCGGCATTCTCAACGAACAGTTTTTCCCCGGGTGGTTCCAGCATGGGATCGTGCCCGCGATCTGCGGCGACGTCGACGCGAAGGACTTCCTGGCCACGGCCCGAGCAAATCCCTTCAAGGACTCCGATCGCGCTGCGATCTTCGGTCCCCGGGCTGAAGTGCTCATGAGCCCTGATCTCAGCCAGGTGTCAGTGCCCCTGTGGACCGTCGCCGTGACGACGCATCCCAGCCACTTCCATCAGCTCGGCAGCAGCGAGACGTACCTCAACACTCCCACGAAGGACAAGAAGCTCGACTTCTGGGAGGACTGGTTCATGAAGGGCTACTCCGCCGAAACGGTCGAAGATCACGCTGCGTTCTTCGATCACTGGCTCAAGGGAGCCGACAACGGGATCATGGACCGGCCGCCCGTGCGCCTGGAGATCCGCACCGGCCGCGGCGCGTCGTACGTTCTACAGGAGCACGAGTGGCCGATCGCGCGCACCGAGTACGTCAGGTGGTATCTCGACGCGTCGTCCTCCGATCAGGAAGCCCACCTTCCCTGCGACAACGTCCTTCAGCTGGCCAGCACCGTCCCCGATGACGAGCGGTCGGTGACCTATCCGGCCGAGGTGGATGTGTCCAAGTCGCCCCTGCCGTCGACGTCAGCAGAAAAAGGCGTCATGGCCACCACCGCGCGCTGCAGCCCTGGCGCCACGTTCGTGAGCGAGCCGTTCGAGACTGACACGGTGCTCGCCGGATACAGCAAGCTCGTGCTGTGGGTGGCGTCCACCAGCGAGGACATGGACATCTACGTCGCCCTGCGAGTGCTGGACGAGACCAATCGCGAGATTGACTTCTGTGGCCCGGCGCTCATCCCCGGCATCTCCACCAACTTTTATCCGCTGGCCAAGGGATGGCTCAAGGTGTCCCATCGCAAGCTGGATGCACAGCGATCCACGGAGTTCCGCCCGAAGCACACTCACCTGCGCGCCGATCACGCCCCCCTGCAGGACGGTGAGATCGTGCCGGTCGAGGTCGAGATCATCCCGAATACCGGGCTGATCCGGAAGGGCCACCGGCTCCGCGTCGATATTCAGCCCTACACCGGCGTCGGTCACGGTATGCGGCACGCCTACGACGGGACCTATCACGACGGGGCGCACAACACGATCTATACGGGCCCGGAGCATCCGAGCTACGTGCAACTGCCGGTCGTGCCCCCGGTGAAGCCATGACATGACCAGGACGCCGAAAGCTACCAGGGAGGGCACGATGACCACGTTGACGCGTAGCGAGGCGGACGTTGATCGGCCGCAGGCTCCGGACATTCTCGCCCGCGTGAAGGAGATGCAACCGTGGCTGCGTGAGCACCAAGCCCTGGCCGAGCAGCAGCGCCGCGTACCCCAGGAAAGCGTCGAGCGCCTCGACGCGGCCGGTGTGTTCAGCCTGACCACGCCGCAGCGGTTCGGGGGAGCCGACTTCACCACGCGGGAGCTGCAGGACATCTACCGGGCGCTGAGCGCAGGGTGCGGGGCGACAGCCTGGGTGGTGTGGGCGGCCGCCGGGGGGAACCTGTGGAGCTATGCCTTCCCCGACGAAGTCATCGCGCCGGTGTACCGGTCGCCCTGGGTCGGGAACCGTACCTTCGCCCTGGGCGGCACCAGCCGGCGGATGTCCGGAACCGCCCGGCGGGTCGAAGGCGGCTGGATGATCAAGGGCGTGTGGCCGTTCGCCACCGGCAGCGTCCATGCCTCCCACGGTTACCTCGCCGCCTTCTACGACGAGACCGACGATGCGAAGGTGGGTATGGCGCTCGTCCCGAAGGACGAGCTCATCGCCCGAGATGACTGGGATGCGATGGGTCTGGCCGCCACCGGCAGCCAGACGGTCGCGACGGATGGTGAGCTCTTCGTGCCCGAGGAGCGTTTCAGCACTCCCGGGCAGCTTGCTGCCCGGATCGCCGAGCAGACCGGCCAGGGCCTCGGGCCGCGGCGCGGGGGTCTGGTCCGCTCGCTGGTCGGTGGCACGGGCGTGGCGCTCGGCATGGCCGACCACGCCATGGAGGCGTTCCTCGCAGGGGTCGGCAAGCGGAGTGTCCCGTACTCGCCCTACGCGAACGCGTTGGACGCTCCGGTCATCCACCATGCGGTCGGCCGGGCGCACATGCAGATCCGGGCGGCGGGCATACTGGCCGATGCCGCGGTGGCCGCGCTCGACCGGTGCAACCTGGAGCAGAAGGACCTCTCCCCGGTGGAGGTCCTTCAGTACCACACCGACGTGGCCTATGTCTGGGATGCGTGCAGCTCCGCGATCGAGACGCTGTTCCGCGCGTCCGGCGCGTCAGCGATCATGAAGCGGCAGCCGCTGCAGTTGATCGCTCGCAACTGCCGGGCCGGCAGCCTGCACGCCGCCTACAACATCGACACCTGGCTGGAGAACGTCGGACGCGAGTTGTGCGGCGCCGAGTCCACCGCGATATCGACGAGCGTGCTCGAACGCCGGTCCTGACGGAGAAAGGGAAGGCACACGTGAGCTACCCGGAGCAAGTGTTTGTACCGTCCCACCCGCTGGAACCGGGTGGTGATAGGTACGGCGTTTTGAGCGGGTTCGATCCAGGCACCCGAACCTTGGCGGCGGGTTCGCAGATCGCGCCTCCGTTCCGTTCCCTGCCCGTCGACGTTGTGCTCGAGAAGGACGTCGCGGTCCCCATGCGGGACGGCGTGACCATCTATGTCGATGTGCTTCGTCCGGCCGGGGCGGAGAAGGTGCCCGTGATCGTGGCGTGGAGCCCGTACGGCAAGGGCCAAGGGACCTCCCCCAGCGTGCTCGGCATTTTCGGCATGGTCGGGCTGGACAACGCGATCGTTTCGGGTCTGGAGAAGTTCGAGGGTCCGGACCCGGCCTACTGGTGCGCGCAGGGCTACGCGATCTGCAACCCGGACATTCGGGGTGTGGGCAACTCGGACGGCGACAGTGTCCTGTGGGATCGCCAGGAGGGCCGCGACTGCCACGACCTGATCGAGTGGCTGGCCGCTCGAGAGTGGTGTACCGGCAAAGTCGGCATGAGCGGGACCTCCTACCTCGCGGTGTCGCAGTGGTTCACCGCAGCTGAACAGCCTCCGCATCTCGCGGCGATCAATCCGTGGGAAGGCGTCAGCGACGTCTACCGCGACCTGGTGAAGCGGGGCGGCATGCCTGACATCGCGTTCGCCAAGCAACTCCAGGACAACAGCTTCTACGGCAAGAACCAGAAAGAGGACATCACTGCGGAGGCCGAGCGCTATCCGCTCATCAACGACCTGTGGGAGAACAAGATCCCGCTCTTCGACCGGATCACCGTGCCTGCCTACGTTGTGGCCAGCTACTCGAACACACTGCATGCCGCAGGAACGTTCCGCGCGTGGCGACGGATGGCCTCGCCGGAGAAGTGGCTCCGCATCCATAACAGTCAGGAGTGGCCCGACTATTACGACAAAGACAACGTCGAGGACCTGCGGCGGTTCTTCGACCGCTACCTCAAGGACGAGGACAACGGGTGGGAGCAAACGCCTCGCGTCCGCTACTCCGTCCTCGACCTCGAAGGCGGTGACCGGATCGGCGTCAGTTCGGACGAGTTCCCCCCGAAGGACGTCACCTCGGTCAAGTACTACCTCGATGGCCGCTCGCGCGTCCTGGACACGGCAGCACCGACGGACGAGGTGACGGCCGTCTATGTCGTCGGGTCAAACCCGGATGCGGTGTCGTTCGTCATGCGGTTCGGCCAGGAGACTGTCCTGGTCGGCTACCCGAAGGCCCGCCTCTGGGTCGAAGCACGAGGCGCCGACGACATGGACCTGTTCGTCCTCGTCCAGAAGCTCGACGCCTACGGCACGCCTCTGCAGCAGTTCACCGTGCCCAACCAGAGCGCGATGGCCCAGGACGTTACCGAACGCGGCGCCTCGATCCTGCGCTACAAGGGATCCGATGGACGTCTGCGCGTTTCCATGCGCCACCTGGACGAGAAGTTGTCCACTGACGATGTACCCGCTCACAGCTTCGACCGGGTCGAAAAGCTCTCGCCTGGTGAGATTGTCGACATCGAGATCGATCTGCTGCCCATAGGCCTCGCCTTCCGTCCCGGCCAGCAACTCCGGTTTGTCATCAGCGGCCGGCCCATCCTGGGACCGATCATGCCCAGGCTGCCCGAGTACACCCCCGCCAACAGCGGACAGCACATCATCCACACTGGCGGCGAACACGCCTCGTACCTGCAATTGCCCGTCGCGGCGGGATAAGCGTCACGGAGACGATGATGAATCTTGAGGAACTTAGTGCCCGGGCCGAAATTCACGATGTGCTGCTGCGTTACTGTCGTGGTCTGGACCGGGTAGACATGAACATGGTCCGGGGCGCCTTCCACGAAGACGCATGGATCCAGTTCCCGGAAAGCTTGCACGTCGGATCTGTCGACGGCTTCGTGAGCTTCCTGACCGAGGAAATGCCGCGCTTTGTCCGGACCATGCATTTCCTCGGTAACAGCCTGATCGACTTCGACGGCCCCGACATTGCTCATGTCGAGACGTATCTTCAGGCCGATCATCAAGGATCTGAAAGGCACCACTGGAAAGGCGAACAAGTCAAGCTGTGGGCGCGCTACCTCGACAGGTTCGAGCAGCGGGACGGAAAATGGCTGATCGCGCGCCGCAAGCTGTTCGTTGACTGGATGTACAGGTATCCCGCAGACGGCTGGTTCGACGATCACCCTGACGCGTCAGCGGGTCGGCGGGATGGAACCGATCCCAGCCTTGATCCCGTCGGTGGCTTCACCGGGACGCCGCTGACCAAGGAAGAGTGGCCGGCCTGATTCCCTCGAGGCCGCCCAAGCCGACGAAGGAATTTAGGTCCCGACCTGCACTGACGCGCGAACTCTAAGCAGAACGGCGGTTCGGCGCGTCCCAGTGATTGCTGCCGCTGCACGGCACAAGTCGACCGAGAGCCCGCACGAGTTACACAAGAGCCTGCACGAGTAACACAGTCTGAACCTGGCTCCGTTGGTGTCGTGGGCTGCGTAGACAGGCAGCTCAAGATCGACCGCGGCTGGAACTGGCTCCACGCCCACGCCGCGGCCTTCCAGCGGCTGCGTACCCGCAGCCGTTCCCGCGGCATGACGCCGCGGCCATGACTTGATGGATCGGTTGCCCGGCCGTCGACGCCGCGCGATTACCCGCGCCCAGTGGACCGCGCCACATCGCGACGATCATCTCGTATCGCAGGGCCATCCACCGCGCGAGGCCCGAATCGGCTGGTCTGAAGACTCCTTGACACGGCCGCCAACTCGGTGCAGGGTAAGGCCTATTGGTTCGGTCCATTCGGCTCGTAAGTAGCGAGGATCACGTAGGGCCGGCCGGGAGCAATATCCCTGATCGCGGCGTCTCATCGTTGCTGCGCAGACGACAGGAGAGTAGAAAATGCTCACAGAAATCGGTGACCTGTCGGGCGGCAGACGCGCCCGCGGAGGGCCCGGCGAACTCGGTTTTACCGGCCCGCCCGACCGACCTCAGCCGGGGACCCGGAGTACGGGAGGACGCTCGCGCCGCCGTACCGCCTGGAGGATGGCCGCGGCCTGCGTGTCGGCGGTCGCGGTCGTGTCGGTCGCGGCCTGCGGCTCCTCGGCGGGATCGGGCTCGGGTTCCTCGTCGGGGTCGGGCTCGGGTACCTCGTCGGTGTCGGCGCAGGGAGCGAGCGTCGCAGCGGCGAAGGCAGCCCTCGTGCCCATCACGGGTCACCCAAGCGCGTTCCCGGTGACCGAGCCGCTGCCCGAGAAGCTTCCGGCGGGCAAGAAGTTCGTGTTCCTGCAGTGCGGGACACCCTTTTGCGCCCTGGCCGGCATGTCCCTCCAGGCGGCCGTCGTGGCGGTTGGCGGGAAGTTCACGAAGCTGAACGCTGGTACGACGGCGTCGTCGGCGCAGGCCGCCGCGTCGAGTGCGCTCGCTCTGAAGCCGGACGTGGTATTTATGACGGTTGATCCGTCTTTGTTCGGAGACGGGCTGAAGAAGCTGTCCGCCGCTGGCATCAAAGTAGTTTCAATTTCGATCGTCAAGGACGTGACACCCTACGGCGTCACCTTCAACTACATCGGCGCGGATGAGATCGATAACGACGGGAAGCTGCTCGCGGACTGGGTGATTGCCCACAAAGGCGCCAAGGCCAACGCCGTATTTTACGGTCTGCCCACCTTCGATTTCTCGGGTCCTCTGCAGCAGGCGTTCGTGACAGAAATGAAGAAGAAGTGCCCGGCTTGCACGGTGCGCACGGTGCCCATTGACGCTGCCACCATCGGCACGACCGCTCCGGGTACGGTCGTCGCCGATCTGCAGGCGCACCCCGCCACGAACGTTGCGGTGTTCGTGAGTCTCCAGATCGCCCAGGGTCTGCCCGCGGCGATGCGCGCCGCCGGCCTGACGGGGGTCATGACGGTGGGCCGCGGTCCCACGCCCGGAAACCTGCAGGACATCAAGAACGGCGGTCTGACCGCCGGGCTGGCGATCGATGCACCGGTGTCGACGTGGACCGCGGTCGACGCGGCGGCGCGGCTGCTGGAGGGTCATCAGCCGACCGCGAGTGAGAAGGCCGGCGATCTGGATGAGCAATTCCTGGCGCAGAAGGACATCACCTTCAATCCGACCAACGGGTGGATCGGTTACTCCGACTTCACGCACCGGTACGCGACGCTGTGGCACACGAGCGGGTGAGCGCAGCGACCACAGCGGCCGCGTCTCCTGAGCCCTCCACGCCGCTGCTGCGGGTCACCGGCATGTCGAAGACGTTCCCCGGCCTGAAAGCCTTGGACGACGTGTCGCTAGAGGTTCATCCAGGGGAAGTCGTCGCGGTGCTGGGACACAACGGCTCGGGCAAATCGACGCTGGTCAAGATCCTGGCCGGTGTCTATAAAGCCGATCCTGGGGCGGTCGTCGAGGTCCGCAACGCCGACGGCGAGCTGGTGGCGGCGCCAGCGGCTCGCGAGGAACTGCACTTCATCCACCAGGATCTCGGCCTGGCCGACATCTTGACGACGGTAGAAAACCTGGGGCTGGGTAAGCCGACGCACGGGCGGGGATTCGCCCCCGTCCGCGGCGCCGCCGAGCGTCGCCGAGCCCGGCAGCTCATCGCCCGGTTTGGGGCCAGCTTGGATGTGACGGTCCCGGTCGGAAGGTTGTCGCCGGCGCAGCGGGCGATCGTCGCGATCGCCCGGGCGCTGGACGACTGGACTCGTCCGGACAACGTCCTGGTGCTGGACGAGCCGACGACGGCGCTGCCCGGCGATGAGGTCCAGGTGCTGTTCGAGGCGATCCGGCGGGTCGCGTCGTCGGGGGCCGGGGTGGTGTTCATCTCCCACCGGCTGGACGAAGTCCTGGCCCTCGCCGACCGGGTAGTCGTGCTGCGCGACGGGCGGGTGGTGGCCGAGGAGCCCGTCAGCAGGCTCGATCACGACGCGATGGTCACGCTGATCGCTGGCCGCGAGGTCGCCGACACGACCGCGACGAACCGGGATGAGACTGGTGCGCCGGTGCTGACCGTGACCGGGATCAGCGGCGCGGAGCTCAGTGATTTCTCGCTGAACTTGCGCGCTGGTGAGATCGTCGGTGTCGGCGGCATCCTCGGTTCGGGCCGCGAGCAGCTCGGTCCGCTGCTGTTCGGAGCTCAGCACCGCTCCGGTGGCCGGGTGGAGGTCGGCGGGGAGGAACTCATCCCCGATGACACCGTGGCGGCCATCGAGAGCGGGATGGCCTATGTGCCGGCCGACCGCCGCCGCGGCGGTGCGGTGATGGAGATGAGCGTCAGGGAGAACCTGACCCTGCCGCTGATGCGCCCCTTGCGCCGGGCCCTGGGTCGGCTGGACGGGCGGGCCGAGCGGGCGCAGGCCCGTTTGTGGATGGCGACCGTCGGGCTGCGCCCGCCCAATCCCGAGCAGCGGCTGAAGCTGTTCAGCGGCGGCAACCAGCAGAAGGTCGTGCTGGCCAAGTGGCTCCGCGTCCGGCCCCGGGTGCTCCTGCTCGACGAGCCCACCCAGGGGGTCGACGTGGGCGCCAAGGCGGCCATCTACGAGCTGATCCTGGCCGCGCGACGCGACGGGACGGGCGTACTGCTGTGCTCCTCGGACACCAAGGAACTCGTGTCGTTGTGCGACCGCGTGCTGGTGCTCAGGCAGGGCCGGGTGGCCAGCGAGATCCCGCGCGAGTCGCTGACCGAAGAACGGCTGGTCCGCGACGAGCTGGAACTCCAGGTGGCCGTGGTTGACGTCGGCGCAAGTGCGGACACGCAGGCAGTCAACGTGGCCGTGAGCTCCGATGAGGCGGCCGGGGAGGCGCTGCTGGACGGGGTGCAGCGTGAGTCGTGGCCGGTGCGGCTGGGGCGGGCGGTGGCGTTCCGGAACATGTCGGC
>CAXUJF010000002.1:6393-16409 GCA_964250865.1 uncultured Streptosporangiaceae bacterium | reverse complement strand
GGTACGTGCTGGAGCGCACCCCGGCCGGCCGGCGCGTCTACGCCACCGGCGGCAACCCTCAAGCCGCAGCTCTGGCCGGCGTACGTACCTCTCGCATCATCTTGTTCGCGCTGGTCACCTCCGGCGTGGCCGCCGGCCTGGGCGGCTTGCTGCTGACCTCCCAGCTGTCCACCGGTGACCCCACCGTCGGGCCTGGCTACCTGCTGCCGGTGATCGCCGCGGTGTTCCTCGGCTCCACCCAGTTCCGCGGCGGCCGGTTCAACATCTGGGGCACCGTGGTCGCCGCCTACGTCCTGGCCGTCGGGGTCAAAGGACTGCAGCTGGCCGGCCTGCCCGTCTGGATCCCCGACCTGTTCAACGGCGCCGCGCTCCTGGTCGCCGTCGGACTCGCCGCATGGCGCAGGACGCCCAGCACGCGCAGAATGGGGCTCGATCGCTTCATTCGTTTGAGGCCCGGAGCCCGGCCGGCTACCGAAACCGGGGGCGGGCGCCCCAGCCCAATCCACCGCGTTCGCGGCAGCAAGAGCACGTGATGGGGGTGTGCATGTCCAAGGTCATCGACCCGGCACTCTTCCGGGAAACGCTGGGGCACTATCCAACCGGGGTGGCCGTGGTCACGGCGGTAGCTGCGGATGGCCACCCAGCCGGAATGGTCGTCGGCACGTTCTCCTCAGTTTCGCTCGACCCGCCGCTGATCACGTTCTTTCCTGCCAGTAGTTCGAACAGCTTCGCCCATATCAGGACCGCCCAAGCATTCTGCGTCAACGTTCTGGCGGCTGATCAAGAGCCACTGTGCCGCCAGCTGGCGACCGGCGGAGCAGGCAAGTTTCACGGGGTCAGCTGGCGGCCCGGGCCGCTGGGCTCACCCATCCTCGAGGACGCCGTGTCCTGGATCGAGTGCACGTTCTCCGACATCCGGGAAGCGGGCGACCACTACATCGTCCTCGGACTCGTCCACGAGCTTGCCGTGGAGCGATCAACGCTGCCGCTGCTGTTCTTCCAGGGCGGCTACGGGCGCTTCTCGCCCGGATCGTTCATTGCCACTCCTGACCCCGAGCTGATCCAAGCCGCCCAGCTGGCCGAGATAATGCGATCTCAGATCGAGGATCTCAGCAGCGAACTCGAGGTGAACTGCGGCGTCCTCGTCAAGATACGTTGGGACGTGGTACAGGTCCTGGCCGCAGACCGCAAATCCGTCGATGGAGCGTTTCCCCTCGGCCACCGCCAGCCCATCATCCCGCCACTCGGCGCGGCCTTCCTGGTCTCCTCGACAGCGGCAGAGGTCGACGAGTGGCTGCTGCGCGCACCGGACGACAGTCAGGATCGCCGTGTGTTCTACCGCGCCCAGCTCGACAAGGTACGCGAGAGCGGCTACTCCCTACTTGCGGCTGAGCCGGAATTGCTCCAGCGCCAGCAGGCTGCCCTGTCGGAGTTCGAGCTGTCCGACCGGCTGCCACGCCGGGAGCGTGCGGTACAGCAGGCGATCGCCGAATTGGCCGGCCTCTTCTGCCCAGACCTGTTGCCGGGTCAACGGTACGACCTCGAATCGATCGTCGTGCCCATTCCCGCGGGGGCAGCCCTTCCCCTGATGGCGATCCGGATAAGCGGTATGCCGACCTCCGTGCCGACGGAGCAGATTGAGTCCTGGACCGACCGGCTCAAGCAAGTCGCGGCCACCGCCGCAACGGCCATGACCGGTACGCGCAGGTGACCGGGACGAGAAGTACCACAGTCCAGCCTGGCTCATGAGAATGGAGAGCATCAGCATGACCGAATACGAGGACAAGACAGCAATTCTTGAGATTCTGAATCTCTACGGCTTTGCGCTGGATGCTCATCAATGGCAGCTTTTCGACCTCGTCTTCACGGAGGACGTCACAGCGGAGTTCGGCCCCGCCGGCGCCGCGTGGAAGGGCCTCCCCGAATTCAAGCGCTCATTTGCCGAGTTCCATGACCGCCTGGACAGTCACCAGCACACGATGATGGGCCAGTTGGTGCACGTGGACGGCGACCAGGCCAACGCCTTCAGCTACGGAAACTGGCTGCTCGTGCGCGAAGCGGCTGAAGGCGGCTCCACCTGGCTCGGGACGGGCTGGTACGACGACGAACTTGTCCGGACCGACCAGGGCTGGCGCATTCAGCACCGGGTCTGCCGGCTGCAGTCCTGGTCCGGAAACCCGTTCGTCCCCGAGCAGCATCACGAGCACAACCCGGACATGAACCTGAACGTCCTGAGCCGGCACGCCGAGGAGGGCAAGATCGCCTTCCTGAAGGCCATCGAGGCGAAGTGACCGCCACCAATCCAGCCGCGGCGGCCGCGGATACTGCCACCGGTGTCTTCGCGGGCCCGATTTCCGGCCTCAGATATCAGACGCCGACGACGACGGGTCTCACGAACGAGCGAGGCGAATTCCAGTACAGAAAAGGCGAGTCAGTTACCTTCCTCGTCGGCGGCCTCGTGCTCGGATCGGTCGCAGGCGCGCCGAGCGTGAACCTGGCGCAGCTCGTCAACCGGGCCGACGGCAAGATCGACCGGCTTCGTGACCCGATCGTGACCAACCTCGCCCGCCTGGTTCAGACGCTGGATCGCGGCGGCACCGTCGAGAACGGCGTCACGATCGCGGCGATCGTGCATGAACTGATCGGGCCGATGGTCATCAACTTCAACCAGGCCGACACCGACGCGGAAAAGGTGACGGACGCAGCCACGTCCAGTGGCCCGTCCAGCGAGCAGATGGTCTCGTTCGCCGGCGATCAGACGGTCACCTTCGCCAGCGATCCCATGGTCACGGAGCTGCTGAAGAAACTCAACGCGACGCCGGGAGTCTTCACGGCGAATACGCCCAGAAGGCTCCGCGATGCTGCCGCCGCACGCAACGAGCTGCGGCGCAACATCCGCGGCATCATCAAACTGACCGACGTCAAGATCCCGCTGCGCGACGGGTCTTACGTCTGCGCCGACGTCTTCCGTCCCGCCGGTGACGGCCAGCATCCGGTGATCATGAACCAGGGGTTCTACGGAAAGAGCTTCGACCACGGCGTCATCTGCGGCGAAGCGGACGCGGCGCGAAAGGAGGAGCTGGAGGACCGCTTCTTCACGGGCAACCCAGACGGCCTGCAATACGAGAACCACGAAAGCGTCGACTCATCGGTCTGGGTGCCGAATGGCTACGTGTGCATTCGCGTCGACGCCCGCGGCGTCGGCAACAGCCCCGGCCTGCAGGCGCCCTTCAGCGTGCAACAGGCAGAAGACTATTACGACGCGATCGAGTGGGCGGGGACACAGCCCTGGTCCAACGGCAACGTCGGCCTGTGGGGGATGTCGTACCTGGCGATCACCCAGCACACCGTCGCGAGCCTGCAACCGCCCCACCTCAAAGCGATGATCGCCCTCGGCACCGATTCGGACCTCTATAACGAGGCCCTCTACGGCGGAGGCCTGTTCGGAGAAGGTTTCTGGACCTGGTGGCGGAAGGCCATGGCGGGCCACAACTTCTGCGGCGAGCGGCGGGAGACCGACTGGCTAGCCCAGCTGCTGGCCACCCCGTTCGATGATCCCGCCGCGTACGGTGCCCGCGGGTCGATCTTCATGCGGCCCGAGATCGGGAAGGCCACGGCGCCCGTGTGGATCGTCGGCCCGCAGACCGGCGTCGTGATCCACCAGCTGGGCAGCAGTGAGACCTTCATCCGGTCGACGGGCGTGCAGGCGAAGAAGTTCGACTTCGTCGACGCGTGGTTCCCCCACAGCTACCAGGAATCGACGATCGCCGAGCACACGCGGTTCTTCGACCACTGGCTCAAGGGCGAGGACAACGGCGCGATGGACGATGCGCCGGTCCGGGTGCAGGTGCGCACCGGCAACGGCGCTCACTACGTTCTGGAAGAGGCCGAATGGCCTCTTCCGCAGACCGCATACCGGCGCTGGTACCTCGATGCCGCCCCGTCAGACTGGCCGGGGGACGGCCGCCGGAGCGACTTCCTGCGGATCAACGAGAACGTGCCGGATGCCGAGGCATCGGCTCACTATGACGCCCACCTTGACATCGGGCGGCCGTCGATGTCGCCCGCGGGTTTCGTCGGCGGCACTCCGCGCTGGTCGACCGGCGTCTCGTTCGTCAGCGATCCGCTGCCCGAAGATATGGTGCTCGCCGGCTACATGAAGGCGGGCTTGTGGGTCTCGTCCACCAGCCGCGACCTGGATGTCTTCGTGTCGCTGCGCGTACTGGACGACCATGATCGGGAGATCCGCTACGAGTCGCTGGTTCCGCCGATCGACCCGACCAACATTCACCCGGTGGGGCACGGGCTGCTCAAGGTCTCGCACCGCGCGCTCGATGACGCCCGATCGACGGAATACTGGCCGGTCCCCACGCACTCCGAGGCGGACTACCAGCCGCTCCAAGACGGCGAAATCGTCGCGATCGAGGTCGGTCTGTACCCGAGCAGCGCGCTGATCCGTAAAGGCTCCCGGCTCCGGATTGACGTCCAGCCTTATTCCCCCGCAGGCCTGCCGTCCCGCACCTATGACGAGAGCTATCACGCCGGCGCGTCGAACACCGTGTACACAGGCCCCGATCATCCGAGCTACGTGCAGTTGCCGATCGTACCGGCGAACTGATCTCCGCCCAGAGAGTGCCACCACGGCGAGCGCCGTCGTGATCCTGCTCAGCCGGTCCATCAAAGGCCCAGCTCCTCGCGCCAGCCGATAACGAACGGGTCATCGTCGCCGTACCCCGTGGCGAGCCGTTCCGCGAGCACCATGGCCGTGATCGCCTGGCTCCGGCTGAACAAGCGGCGGGGGAGACCCCCCGATGTGCTCTATGTGCCGCGAGCCCGCGCTACTAGGCGGAGTGCACGATCTGCACCGCCGTCGCTCCCGACGCGGTGTGACCGTGCGGACAGCCGGGGATACCACGTCACCTTCAAACGCTGCCTTGGCCGGCAACCGTGTCGATCGGCCGGGCTGGCGTTCGTCTAGGAGGCAGAGGAGCCGGCCTGCCCAAGCCCGGCTATATCAAGCTCGTCACCCCAGACGGCCAGCTACGCCAGGTCGCCGGCGACATCCAGTTCCCCAACGGCATGGTCATCACGCCCGGCAACCGGACGCTGATCATCTCCGAGTCCTTCGCCGGCCAGCTCACCGCGTTCGACATCGACGCTGACGATGGGCTGTCCAACCGCCGGGTCTTCGCAGGGGGAGTCGCTCCGGACGGTATCTGCCTGGATGCCGAGGGCGCGATCTGGGTCGGCACCGGGTTCTCGGTCGCCCGCGTCGCCGAGGGCGGCGAAGTCCTGCAGCGCGTCGAACTGCGCGAGGGCCGGGCCCCGTTCGCGCTGATGCTCGGCGGACCAGACCGGCGAACCCTGTTTATCTGCACCGCAGAATGGCGGGTGGCCGACGACCACGTCGTCAACCTCGATCGGCTGACCAACGGGCCGCGCACCGGAGAGATCCTGACCCTCCCGGTCTCCGTACCCGGCGCCGGCCGGCCATGACCAGGTAGCCGGCTAATCCGAGTGCCCGCTGGAGCAGATTTCTGCTCTCGTCCGCGACCTCCGCGGTTACCTCACCCGCCGCTATTAGTGCGCGAGCACCTCAGCATCGACGCGCTCATCAGCCTGCCCAAGCTCCCGCCCGGCTGGGAACAGCACGACATAATCTGACCAGCCGTCGTTCAGGCTGCAGGGACTTGGGATCAATCCTCGAAGTGCGCCCAACGGCTCCTCAGCCCTGCTCCGGTGTTCTGTGGCATCGCCGAAGACGGTGTCCATGAAGCTTGGGTCCCGGCGAATCAGGCCTGATTCTTGCGGCCAACGCCGCCGACGATCATGCTGGACCGCTCGGCCAGCCCGGTTTCCTGCCATCCGGGTCGCCAGGCCGCCGTGTCCACGATGCCGGGTGGCACCAAGTCCAGGCCATCAAAGAGTGCGGTGATCTGCTCCCAGGAGTGGGCGTAGATGCGCGGTCCGGCCTGGGAGTTGTAGGTGCGGGCGAAGTTGTCGCCGCCGGTGCCCTTCGCGAAGCCCACCGTCGCAATCACGTACGAGCCGGGGACGAGCGCCTGCGTGAAGGCAGACATGATGCTGCGGGCGGTATCGGCGTCGACGAAGTGCAGCACGCAGGCCAGGACGACACAGACTGGAGCGTCCAGGTCGATGCCCACGCGCCGGATATCGTCATGGCCGAGAATGGCCAGCGGATCGCGCATGTCCCCGTGGACCGCGACTACCCCGCGGCTGCCTCCGGCCAGCAGCGCCTGTGAATGCAGGACTGCCACCATGTCGTTGTCGATGTAGGCCACGACCGGGTCAGCGGCCGCGGCCGACTCATGCGTGGGCAGCCACAGCGGCGGGAAAGCCGCTCCAGGAGCTGGGGAGGTGGGCAGGCCAGACCCGACGTCGAGATACTGCCGCACCCCCTGCTCGGCGACGTAGCCGACGGCGCGGGTCTGGAACCGCTTGTTGTCCAATGCCTGCTCGGCCACATTGGGCCGCAGTTCCCGCACGGCCTCTGCCGCGACGCGGTCGGCCTCGAAGTTGTCTTTGCCGCCGAGCCAGTAGTCGTACATGCGAGCAGAGTTGGGCTTGGTCGTGTCAAACTGCGCCGTCATGGGCCCTCCACCTCACGGCCGAAGTATAGAGCGGCCTTGTCTGTCGGTGCGGGGAAGCTGTCCGCTGGCCGAGTTAGTGTCGGAAGCGAGTCATACCGGCGGTGCCGTCATCATTCCGGCACCGAGAAGCCAGGGGGCCATCGATGACTTCAGGGGACGCGGCGGTTTCCGGCCGCGAGCATGCCGTGGTGATTGGCGCCAGCATCGCCGGCCTGCTGGCCGCCCGCGCGCTGAGCGAGGTTTTCTCGTGGGTCACGGTGTTTGACCGGGACGTCCTTCCGGACGGGCCGGACATCCGCCGTGGCGCTCCGCAAAGTAGGCAGGCTCACGCGCTGCTGGCGCGCGGGGCCGACGCCCTCGAACAGCTCTTCCCCGGTTTTGTGGATGGAATGATCGCCAGCGGCGCGGTGGCCGGTGATCCCCAGCGCGACTTTCACTGGTATCTCGACGGTTATCTGCTGCGGCCGGCCGCCTCTGGACTGATCAACGTCGCCCTGACCCGCCCGCTGATCGAGAGCCTGATCCGGACCCGGACCGCGGCGCTGGACGGTGTGCGGATCGTTGGTTCGCGCGTCGTGACCGGCCTGGTGGTCGAGGAGGGCCGGATTGCGGGCGTACACGTGCGGGAGGCAGCTGCCGGGACGGAGGAGTCAGTGCCCGCCGAGCTGGTCGTCGACGCGGCCGGGCGTGGCTCGCGCGCGCACGTCTGGCTGCGCGAACTTGGCTACCCCGAACCGCCGACGTCGGGGGTACGCACGGACGTGGTCTACGTGAGCCGCCACTACCGGCGCGAGCCCCATCACCTGGACGGGCGCATCGGGGCCGCTATCGTCGGCTTCCCCGGCCACCCTCGCGGCGCGGCGGTGATCCGCCAGGAAGGCGACCAGTTCGTCGTCCTGCTCTGCGGCATCCTGGGGATAGATCCGCCCACCGACGACGAGGGCATGCTGGCCTTCGCCGAGAGCCTTCCTGCCTCCGATGTCGCCGAGGTCCTCCGCTCGGCCAAGCCGCTGGATGACGCGGCCAAGATGCGGTACCCGGCGAGTCGGTGGCACCACTACGAGAAGGTCGCCCGCCACCCGGATGGTTTCCTGGTCACCGGCGACGCCCTGTGCAACTTCAACCCGGTCTACGGCCAGGGCATGACCATCGCCGCCCTTGAAGCTCTCACTCTGAAGCGGCTTCTGGCTGATGGGCCGGGCGACCTGCCCCGGCGGTTCTACGCCGCGATCACCAAGACCCTCAGCCAGGCCTGGTCCGTTTCCGTCGGTGCTGACCTGCGCTTTCCTGAGGTGGAGGGAAGGCGCACCAAAGCCGACTGGCTGGTCAACCGGTACCTCGATCGCTACCGTGTCGCCGCCTCGGCCGACCCCGTCCTCGGCACGGCGTTCCTCCGCGTGACCAACATGATTGACCCGCCCACCCGGCTATTGGCCGCCGGCCACATTCTCCGCGTGTTCCGTTCAGCGAAAAAATCCGCCATCGCCTCGTCCGCTTAGCTCGTGCTCGTTACCGCCGGCCCTATCTTTAGCGGCGCATCGGTAGCGGCGCGCACCTGATCCACGCTGACCCCGGGCGCCGTCTCGACGAGGACGAGCCCGTCGGCGTCCACGTCGATAACGGCGAGGTCGGTGATGATGCGGTTGACCACCCGCAGCCCGGTGTAGGGCAGGGTGTTCTCGCGCAGGATCTTCGGGGATCCGTCCTTCGCCGTGTGCTCCATGAGCACGATGACGCGCCGGGCTCCGTGGACGAGGTCCATCGCCCCGCCCATTCCCTTGATCATCTTGCCGGGCACGGCCCAGTTCGAGAGGTCGCCGCGTTCGGAGACCTGCATCGCGCCGAGGATCGCCACATCGAGGTGGCCGCCGCGGATGATCCCGAACGACAGGGCCGAGTCGAAGAACGACGCCCCGGGGCGGACAGTAACGGTCTCCTTACCCGCATTGATCAGGTCCGGGTCGACGGCGTCCGGTGCGGGGTAGGGGCCGGTGCCGAGGACCCCGTTCTCGCTGTGCAGCACCACGTCCACGCCGTCGGGCAAGAAGCCGGGGACCAGTGTCGGCAGACCGATGCCAAGGTTGACGTACTCGCCGTCGCGCAGCTCGGCGGCGGCGCGGCGGGCCATCTGCTGACGGGACAGGCTCATCGGGTCACCTCCGCGGGCGGCTCGGTGACGGTGGTTTTCTCGATGCGTTTCTGCACGTCGGGGGCGTGCACGACGTACTGGACGAAGACCCCGGGCAGGTGCACCTGAGCCGGGTCAAGCTCGCCGGGTTCGACCAGCTCCTCGACCTCGACGATGGTGATCCGGCCGGCCATGGCGCACAGCGGGTTGAAGTTCTGGGCGCTCT
Source organism: uncultured Streptosporangiaceae bacterium (assembly GCA_964250865.1). Lineage (GTDB taxonomy): Bacteria > Actinomycetota > Actinomycetes > Streptosporangiales > Streptosporangiaceae > Bog-532. The sequence continues at coordinate 7,444 of CAXUJF010000002.1, read as the reverse complement.
TGTCGAACACGAGGTTGCCGTGCCGGTCGCCCTTGGCCGCGGCGACGAGGGCGAAGTCGGTGACGATGGCTTCCTCGAGGACGTGCGCGACTCCGCCGAACTCGCGGACTTCCTTCGCGGGGGAGGCCACGGCCACGGTCCCGTCCGGCGCATAGCGCCAGGGCAGGCCGCCGTCGGCGATCTGGCTGCCCACCCCGGCTGGAGTGAAGAAGGCCGGGATTCCGCAGCCACCGGCCCGCAGCCGCTCAGCCAGGGTGCCCTGGGGGCACAGCTCGACCTCGAGCTCACCGGAGAGGTACTGGCGGGCGAACTCCTTGTTCTCGCCGACGTAGGAGCCGGTGACGCGGCTGATCCGCCGGTCGGACAGCAGGACCCCCAGCCCCCAGTCGTCCACCCCGCAGTTGTTCGACACGACCTTCAGGTCGGTCGCGCCCGAACGGTGCAGGGTATCGATGAGGGTGGATGGAATGCCGCAGAGCCCGAAACCGCCGACCGCGAGGGTCGCGCCGTCGCCGATGCCGCTCATGGCCTGTTCGGCGGTGAGCACTTTGTCCATGTATGTCCTTTCCTCCGAGCGTGTCAGCCCGCGAGCGCGGTGACGGTTCTGAACCGGCTGGGGCGACCAAGCTGCCTGGCCAGCCAAACGCTAGTGTCAACCATCTTCTGCAGGTCGAGCCGGTCACGATGCCCAGGCCGTGCAGCTGCCGGAGCAGGTCCTCAGGCCGTCTCGTGGCCCGGCCTCGCAGATCATGACGCTCGTCGGCGAGATGAACGGAACGGCTGCGAGCTGCGGCGGGCAACGTAATCTTATTCATCGTCGGCGTTCAGGCTCGATTTGACTAGCGATGACTAGAATCCAAGGTTGACGAAGTATGGGCGGGACTGCCCCAGATCGGTTGACTCCTTGGCTGTGAGGATTTTGCCCTCGATGGAAGGGTGGTCATCACACCGAAGGCGTTTTTTGCGGGTCTGAGGCCGGCCTGCTGCGCGGAAGTGACCGCGGCGCCTGGGGCGCGGCAGGGCCGCGGGCCCGCGGGGGGGGGCGGCACCC
>CAXUJF010000002.1:0-6383 GCA_964250865.1 uncultured Streptosporangiaceae bacterium | reverse complement strand
TCTATGTATGGGTGGTCATCACACCTATGGGTTTTTTTGCGGGTCTGAGGCCGGCCTGCTGCGGGTATGTGACCGCGGGGCCTGCCAAATCTCGGACCTGGCGCCGCGGGGTAGGTCACAACCCGTGCTGTGCGAGCCAGAGCAGTGTCTCCGTGTAGAACGCCGGTGCTCCGTAGTCGACGTTGATGGAGTGCCCCGCGGCCGGGGCGATGTACTCGGTGAGCAGGCCCGGCTGCCAGAAGCTCTTCTCGGTGGTCGGTGCCGACGAGGTGTAGCAGTTGTGGGTCTGCGGGCACCAGAGATTGTCATTGACTCCCAGTGCCCACAGCACCGGGACCGTGATCTGCTTGGTCATGTCCGACTCGGAGTCCTGGACGACCGTACCGAGTTCGCCTTCGGGCAAGGTGCCCTTCGTGTGCTCCTCGGTGGCGCAGTTGGCGGCGGAAACGTCGCCGGGGTAGGAGAAGACCGCGCAGCGGCTGCCGGGCGCGGTGGTGAAGTAGCCCGGAGCCCACGGCTCGTCGGCGAACATCGGGTCATCCGCCGCCGGGATGGTGTTGGTCACGAACGGGTTGTCCGGGTTCGAGACGTCGAGGTCGTGACCGAAGCCGGAGACAATGAGCCCGTTCACGTCGTGGTACGTCGCGGCCTCGTACTCGATGGTCAGGCCGCCGAATGAGTGACCGTTCGTGACAACCTTGTTAAAGGCCACGCCCAGACTGCCATTGCGGAGGTACTGCACGACCTGGTGGACGACATAGGCGCCGGTCTGGAAGTTCAGCGCGGCCGGATCGGGATGGTCGCTCAGCCCGTACCCGAGCTTGTCGAGGTTCAGGGTCGCGTAGCCCGCCTTCGTGGCCCAGTCGACGTAGGAGTAGGTGCTGGGCTGAGTCGGCCAGTCCCAGTAGACGTGGGTGTAATCTCCGCCCGGCACGAGTACCTGGACGGGTTTTCCAGCCAGCGGGCCGCGGCTGCAGAGCTGAGCCCACACCCGGTAGGTCTGCGTGGCGGTGGGGCTCTCGGTGACGGTCAGGTAGTAGTTCTGGCAGGCGGCACCGCTCGGGGAAGCGCCGCCGGCGGTGGTTGGCTGCACTCCGGTGCCCAGCGACTCGCTGGCCGATGGAGCGGGGTTCGTGGCCGCGGACGATGAGGCTGCCGTCGCCGCGGGGCCGACCAGGACCGCGAGAGCCAGTGATGCGGCGATGGCCACCCACCGATGTCTCGCGACCGCGCTGTGTCTCTTCATCGAGATACTCCCTAATTCGGATGCGGGTTCCTGCAGGGATGCGTTGTGGTGACTACGGAGTCGCGCGCCCTTCCCCCGTGCGCAGCCGTAGTGCGCGCCGGATCGCAGCGGTGCGGGCGGTCGGCGCCTTCTGGTACTGCGCGAAGCCGACGGCGGCGAGCAGCGCCACGCCGTTGAAGAGATCGGGCAGCCAGACGGGGGCGCCGGCGAGCTGCAGGCCCTTGACGCCGACGGCGAGAACGGCCACCGCCGCCAACGTGCCCGCCACGTTGAAGCGACCGCCGTAGAACTGGGTGGACCCCAGGAATGCGGCGGCGAACGCCGGCAGCAGGTAAGACTGGGAAATAGTCGGATCCCCGGTAGCCAGCTGAGAGCTGGCCAGTACCCCGGCTAGCGCGGCGATGACTCCGCACGTGACGGAGGCCAGCAGGATCATCCGCGAGGTCTGAACTCCGGCGAGCCGTGCTGCCTCTACGTTCCCGCCGGTCGCGCGGACCCGGCGGCCGAGCGCGGTCCGCTCGAGGAAGTACCACACGATCAGCGCCACGACCGCCAGGATGTACACGGGGTAGGTCACCCCGAACCAGCCGTCGGTGGCGATCGCCTGGAACGGCGAACCGAGGTTGAGGATCTGCTGGCTGCGTGAGATCCAGTCGATCACGGCGATGAGGATGGAACTGACGGCCAGTGTGGCGATCAGCGACGGAATCCGGGCGCGGGTGATCAGCGCCGCGATGACCACCCCGACCAGCGCCCCCGCGATCAGGCTGAGGAGGATGGCGAGCGGAATGGGTACGCCGTGATCGGCCAGCAGCCAGGCGACGATGATGCCGCCGAACCCCGCCTCTGATCCGACGGCGAGATCGATGACGCCGGCACTGAGGGGAGCGATCAGGCCAATGGCGACCAGGCCGCTGACCGCCTGGCTGTCCAGCAGGACCTGCCAGTTCTGCAGGGTCAGGAAGGTTGCCGGCTCCGACAGCGCGAACGCGGCGAAGAGGACCGCGAACAGGTAGAGCGCGCTGGCGTTCCGGATCGAAAGCGAGCGGCGCAGCCGGGCGGGCAGCTGCGGTCGGGTGCCGTCGGACTGGCCGCCGGACCTGGTGTCCTTGCTGGTGGCGGTGGCCATCAAGCGGACACCTCCCGCGGCGGCAGTCCGGTGGGTGCCGCGGACGCCGGAGCCGTCAGGGCGGCGTGGACGAGCGCGGTCTCGGTGAGCGTCACACCGGTCAGCTCCCCGGTCAGCCGTCCTTGGTCGACCAGCAGCACCCGGTCGCACAGTGCCACCAGTTCCTTCGCGTCGGACGAGGCCACCAGGACGGCGCTGCCCTGCGCCGCGGCCTGCTGGATGAGCTGATAGATGGCGGTTTTGGCGCCGACGTCGACACCCTGGGTGGGCTCATCGAGGAGGAGCAACCGGGGGTTCGTCCTTAGCCACTTCGCGAGGACGACCTTTTGCTGGTTCCCGCCGCTGAAGGTAGACAGTGGACGGTCCGGTAGGGGAGGGCGCAAGTTGACCTGGTGGGCCCAGCCCCGCGCCTCCGTCCTTTCCGCGCTCATCGCGATGGCACCGAACCGTCGCGGCCGCCCGCGCAGCGCTGGCAGGGTGAGATTTTCGCGCATGCTCATCGACATGACCGCGCCGAGCCGGTGCCGGTCGGCGGGCACGAAAGCGACCCCCCGTTCGATGGCAGTCACCATGTCCCCGGGCGGAAGGCGGTCTCCCGCCATGGTGATCTGTCCGCTGGCGGGCCGCTGCACGCCGAACAGCAGGGCGTTCAGGTCTTCGCGACCCGAGCCGAGCACCCCCGACAGCCCCACGATCTCACCGGCGCGCACCGACAGGGTCATGTCGTGTACCCGCTTGCTGCACAGTCCCTCGACGGACAGCACGTCTGGGCCTATCGTGCCGGGCGGGCGCACATCCGTGGCGGCGGATGTCCCGACGATTGCGGTGACGAGAGCGGCGTCGTCGAGTTCGCCCCGGGCGGCCTCGGCGACCGGCTTACCGTCGCGCAGCACGAGGACCCGGTCCGCGAGCGCGCGCACCTCGTCCAGCCGGTGGGAGATGAAGATGATGCCCGCGCCTTCCGCGGCCACCCGGCGCACCGCGTCGAACAACCGGGACACCTCGTCGCGGTGAAAGGCGGTAGTCGGCTCGTCGAGCACGAGCACGTTGTCCGGATACTGCCAGCCGTCCAGGGCCCGGGCGACGGCCACGATGGCCCGCTCGGCGGGCGACAGCAGCGCTACCGGCGCCCGCACGTCGATCGCGGCGCCGAAGCGGTTGGTGAGCTCGGTCGCCCGGGCATGTTCCGCGCGGCGGTGGACCGGGGTTATCCACCGGCGGCCGAGGGAGCGGCCGAGGTCGAGATTTTCCGTCGTACTCAGCATCGGCAGCAGGCCGAGATCCTGGTGGATGAAGTGCAGGCCACGCCCGCCCGGGCCCAGCGGGACAAGCTGCCCGGAGCCGTCGCTCACCTCGATGGTTCCCCCGGGGTCGGGCTGATGGAGGCCCGCCAGGAGCTTGACCAGGGTTGACTTGCCCGAGCCGTTCTGGCCGACGACGGCCAGGATTTCGCCGGCCGCCACCTCGAGCGAGACGTTGTCGAGCGCCTTGGTGCCGATGAACGTCTTCGACAGCCGGGAAACCCGCAGCAGTGGCCTCTGCGCGGCGACCACATCCGAAGACGCGCCATGGTTCGCTGAGCGGTCGGCCGTCACTTCGCCTGCCCCCACAGCGCGGCGAAACGCTGTGCGACGTCGGGGTAGCCGGTCCAGCCCCGCGAGACGTTCACGCCCTGCAGATCACTCTTGGTGAGGAACTGCATGTCCACTTCGAGATTGGACTCCGAGGTCGTCTGATGGGCGAGCTCCCGGGCCGCCAGGTTGAGCTGCATCCATACCTGCACGTTGAAGTCGAGCGCCAGCCCGGCGGTGAGGCCGCCGTCGGCGATGTCCTGCAGGTTGCTGGCGGTCGGCGCGAAGCCGAGAGTCGTCGGCGATAGATGGGCGTCCTTCAGAGCCGCGGCCAAGCCGGTGGCGGCCTCCATCGAGGCGAATACGACCGTGTTGACGCCAGGATGGGACTGGAGGTAGCTGATTACCTGGCTGGGCGCCGTGGTGCCGAAGGTCGCGATCGAAATTTGCTGATAGTTGGCCTTGCAACCTGGGCAGCGCTGCGAAAGCGTCTTGGCGAAGGCGGCCTGCATGCCCGCGGAAAAGGTGAGTTCTGGCGTCCCCAAGAACACCACATTCGCTGACGGCCCCTTTTTGACTGTCACCCAGTCAGCGAGCAGCTCTCCCGCGTGGGTGACGCTGCGCGCGCCTCCTACCGCCTCCTGCACGCCATAAGATTCACCGCCGACGGTTCCGCCGCCTGCGACGACTGAACCTGCGGAGACCAGCTTGTGCAGGTTGTCGCCGTACAGTTGCGGGTTTGACGCGCCGACGAGCACCGCTGCTGGCTTATCGGAGAGGGCGGAGGCGGCAGCGCTCTGTGAGGTAGTCGCCGTATTGCCGGAATTGACGGCTACGAATTTGACGCCCAAAGCTTTAGCAGGTGCGGGCATCAGCTGGGCGAAGATGGCGCATACCGGAGCCCCGCACTGCAGGAATACGAACTTGCTGCCCGGCGTCGGCAGTTTCGCCAGCTTCTCGCTAGCCGGGAACGGGCTGGGGTGGCCGACGTACGGCGCAATCGCTTGCCGTGCTGCCGCAAGTTTCGCTGCGTGGTCGGCGTTCGAGCTGGAGGCGGTCGACGTGCTGCCCCCACTGCTGCTGCACGCGGTCGCGGTTAGTGCGGCGAAGACGACGAGGCTGCTGAGCGCGGCGCGCGTTCGGTTCACGTGTTGACAGCGCATGTCCAACTCCCTTGTTGACCCGTGCACGCGGATCTCCGCGTGTGACCTGCACCACCTGAACCATAGACAGGCGTTCACGAGATCACAAGATAAACTCGAGATATTGACTTTCATTCGAGATAAACCAGTCACTATGAGACCGTGCGCTACGATGAGCTCATGCCGACCGGTGTCACCAAGGCCGACCTAGTGTTCGATCGACTGCGAGGGGACATCCTTGCCGGACGCCACCGTCCGGGAGAGCGCTTGCCCTACACGGACTTGTGTCACCGGTATGCAACGAGTACGGGTGTGCTGCGGGAGGCATTGCTGCGGCTGGTCGAGCAGGGCCTCGTGGTCAGCGAGGCGCAGCATGGTTTCCGGGTCGTTCCGCTCTCCGCCGCAGATTTGCGCGAGCTGACCGAAGCTCGCTACGAGCTCGAAGCCCTAACCCTGCGGTTGGCGGTGACCGAGGGGGATGTCACCTGGGAGTCGCGGCTGATAGCTGCCCACCACCTGCTCGTGCGCTCACCGCAACTCGATCCGGATGATCCCGCGCGGCTCAGCGACGTCTGGATGATCGCCCACGACAAGTTTCATGCCGCGCTGCTTGACGGATGCGCCAACCAGCGCCTTAAGGCGGTAACCGCAACAATGCGGGCCTCGGCCGAGCTATACCGGCGCTGGTCCGTTCCCCTGGGTAGGGAATCGGGCCGTGACATCCCCGGCGAACACGCCGGCATTCTCGAAGCAGCTGTCGCCCGTGACACCCCTCGAGCGGTCGCCTTGCTCACCGCACACATCCGGCGCACCACCGACATCTTGCTCACCAGCGAGGACGCAACGAGCGCGGCCGCTGTAAACCAGGCTGCCGCGATGACGCCGCAGTAGCACAGCATCCATAAGGACGCGCGGGACACATGTGAGCCGCGCGAATACCAAGTCACGCGATTTCCCGTCAGGGGACGAGCACGAGCTTGTGCCGGGTGCCCGGGTAGCGCGCCCACGCCTGCGCCACCTCGGCCAGCGGCACGGTCTCGGTGGGCACGTCCAGCTGCCCGGCCGCCGCCGCCTCGCACAGCCGCCGGTACGCGGTCGCTACCGCCACCGGTCCCGACCACACTGGCAGAAACCCGGTGATCGTCGCCCCCAGGCTACGCAGCAGCGCGCCCGGCACCGGCGCCTCGGCCCCGGCCCGGTCGCCGACGTGCACCAGCCGCACCCCCGGCTTCCCGGCAGTCAGCGCGGTTGCGGCCGGCTGCCCCCAGATGTAGTCGATGATGACGTCCACCCCG
>CAXUJF010000001.1:34664-62383 GCA_964250865.1 uncultured Streptosporangiaceae bacterium | reverse complement strand
GCTGGCCCCGCCGCACCCGACCTACAGCCCGCTGATCCTCCCGCTCGGCGCGCACTCGGCCACCCTGACCACCTACGGCGGCGGCCCCGGCACCGTCGGCCTGCACGGCTGGCCCGACCCGGCCGTCTTCGGCCACGCCGTCAGCCACGGCTGCGTCCGGGTCCCCCCCGCCGCCCTGCGGGCACTGTCCCGGATCCCCCTGGGAAGCCCCGTCATGATCACCAATTAGCCGCCGGCCTCAGTCATCTCCGGAAGTGCCGCCGTAGCCGGAAGTGCCGCCGTGGCCGGACGGGTCAGTGAAAGACCCCGCCGCGAGGCTGAAATTAGCCCGCCGGACCACCCGGCCGGCGGGCCGGCGCCCTTTCCCCTTGAACAGCGGGAATGCATCCTCGCGGCGGTCATGGCCAGCATCACCAGCAAGAAGAACCTCAACCCGGAGCGCCGCACTGGACCTTCCCCCGTGTCGTCAAGCGGGCCCGGCACAGCTCCGACCGGATCCAGAAGCCCGGCGACACCGGTGTCCGGCACAACAGCCCGGCCACGATCAAGCTGGTAAACCTCCGGGCACAGCCAGCCATCATCAATTTAGGCTAGGCCGCAGCCAGGCGTCCAAGAACGCTGGCCTAGCACCGTCGTCTCATCAGCACAAGTGGACTTACCCGGCCCCGGCCCGGCCGTCGGACGGCTGGTCAGGAGATCCGTGATCTGGTGCTGCGGCCGGGCGGGGGAGAACCGGGCCTGGGGATACCACCGGGTGCATGGCGAACTGGGCCGCCTCGGCCACCATATGAGTGAGGCGACCGTCCGGCGGATCCTCCGCGCCCGCGGCTACCGGCCCGCTCCGCGCGGCCTGGATACCTCCTGGCGGGCGTTCCTGCGGTGATCAGCGAGTACCACCGGGCTGCGTGAACTACTAGATGACCCTGCAGGTCAGCGGTTACTTGCAGCATTTTGAAGCGGTACACGGTCATGGCCACGACCGTAATGGGGTGACGTGCGCCACACCCGTAAAACTTATAATCTAATGTTAATAGTCTGGCTACAAGGGTGAAACGCGCGGGGCCGCAACCTTGTGGCGTGGAAGAGGTGACGGCATCCGTGGGTGGCGATGAGGCGACCGGTGAGCAGGGCGGTGGCGACGGCTGGATGGCCGGCCTCACCGTGCATCGCGGCTCGTTCGTGCCCTTGCACCGCCAGATCCACGACCTGGTCCGTGAGGAGATCGCCGCCGGCCGCCTCGCTGCTGGTACGCGCCTCCCGTCCGAAGGAGACCTGGCGGAGCGGTGGGGCGTCAGTCTGGCGCCGGTCCGGCAGGCTCTCGTCGAGTTGGCGGCGGAGGGCTACCTCGACCGGGGCCGGGGGCGGGGGACCTTCGTCCGCCAGCCCAAGTTCGAGGAGAAGCTCTCGATTCTCTCCAGTTTCAGCGAGAGCCATGGGCAGCCGGGCGAACGCCCCGAGCTTGTGATGCGCTACTCGGGTCTCGTACCCGCTCCGCCTGAGGTAGCCGCCGCCTTGGGGGTACGGGCGCGCAAGCTCGTGCTCATCCAGCGCCTGGCCCACCTCGACGCCGACCCGGTTGCCCTGCTGTCGGCTTACCTGGACCCCGCCCGGTTCCCGGGGATCCAGAAGCGGGAGCTGGACGGCGGGTCGCTGTACCGGACATTCGACTCGGCCTACGGTGTCGAGCTGGTCCGGGCGGACAGCGTGATCGAGGCCGTCCATGCCGCCGATGACGAGGCTGCCCCGCTCGGTGTGGGGACCGGTGCCATGGTCCTCCGGGTCGACTCGGTGACCTATGACCGCAACGACGCCGCGGTCGAGTTTTCCAGGGTCCTGTACCGCGTCGAGCGGTTCCGGTTCAGCCTCGAGAGCTACCGCCTCGACGACCGGGTCCTGCACTTCCCATCCAGGAACAAGCTGGCGGTCCCGAACGATGAGTGAGGTCCGGCTCGTGACTGATCCCGTGCCCGCAGGGCGGCAGCGTGGCGCGCCTGATGTCGTCATCATCGGCAACTTGACCATCGACGACGTCGTGCACCCCAACGGCGAGACCACGATGGCCTCGCCAGGAGGCAACACGCTCCACGCGGCCACGGGTGCGTGGATCTGGGGGGTGTCGGTGGGCGTGGTCGCCCGGGTCGGCACCGACTTCCCGGCGGCGGTGCTCAACCGGCTGGACGAGGCGGGGATCGACACCCTCGGGCTGCGCCCAGTCGATGGTCCGACGGTCCGCAACTGGGTGATCTATGAGGACGACGGGCGCAGGAGCTGGGTGTACCGCACATCGCCGGAGCGCAGCCTCGAGGTGGCCCCCTGCCCCGAGGATCTCCCGGCCGAGTGGATCGGCTCGCACGGGCGCACGCCAGTGGTCCACGTGGCCGCCATGCCGTTCACCGCAGCGGAACGCATCGTCGATGACGTCCGGGCGCGTGGGCCGGCCGTCGTGACGCTGGACACGCACGAGGCCTGGACCGCAGGACGCGACAAGATCCTCACTCTCGCCCGGCAGGTCGACGTGTTCCTGCCCAGCCGGGAGGAGCTGGCGGCCATCGTCGGTCACGAAGACCCGGAGCGAGCATGCCGCGAGCTGCTCGAGGAGGGCGTCGCGGCGGTCATCGTGAAGTGCGGGGCCGACGGTGCGGTCGTGGGCGCGTCGACGGGCCGGGGGTCGGGCGTGGCCGCCGCGCAGGTCGCTGTGGTGGATGCAACCGGAGCAGGCGACAGCTTCTGCGGGGGCCTCGCTGCCGGCCTCGTCCACGGTGAGGAGCTGGTGGTGGCCGCCCGACGGGGCGCGGCAACTGCGGGCGCGGCGATCGGAGCCAGTGGCTCGTTGCGCCTGCTGCGCCGGGGGGCCGTGGCGGAGCGGTTGCTCGCCGGCCGCCAGCCGGGCTCGCCTGGGAAGGCAGCCCCTCCGCCGGTGCCTGGCGCGAGCGACGACAGCGACGTGATGGAGCGGGAGATCCTGACGAGCCCCGCGGTGATCCGCGACCGGCTCGAGTTGTCAGGGCGGGCGGCGGCCACGGTGACGTGGTTGCGGCAGTCCGGCGTCCGGCGCCTCGTCCTCGTGGGATGCGGGGACTCCAGCTTTGCCTGTCAGGCCGCGGCTCTGGCGCTCAACCGCCACTCGGGATTCCGGGTCCGCTGGGAGCACGCTCTCGACTTCGCCCGATACGGGGTCCGTTACCAGCCCACCGGGACAGCAGTCGTAGCCGTCTCCTTCTCCGGGAACACAGGCCGCACCATCGAGGCGGCCCGCCAGGCCAAGGCCTTCGGCCACCCGGTGATCGGCCTCACGGGGGCTCTGGACAGCCCGCTCGCCGAGGTTGCGGACAGCGTGCTGTCGGCCGAGATCCCCACATTCGGATTCTCCCCCGGCACCAGCACCTACACCGCCATGCTCGTCACGTTGCTGACCCTTGCCGCCGAGCTCGGCGCCTCCGGTGACGGCCGCTCCGACTCGATGGGCCGCTACGCCAAGGACCTCGAGCGGCTGCCGGAGCTGGCCGAGGAAACCCTGCGCCTGTGCGACAAGGCGTCCCACGAGGTGGCGAAGCGGCTGGCCGGGGCGAGGATGACCACCTTCCTCGGCGCCGGGCCCAACGAGGCCACGGCAAAATTCGGTGCGGCCAAATTCTTCGAAGGAGCCCAGCAGCTCGCCATCACGACCAACGTCGAAGAGTGGGCCCACGAGCAGTACTTCGTCACCCGCCCCGGCGACCCGATCGTGCTGGTCGCTCCGGGCGGCGCATCGAGCGACCGAGCCGCCGAGATCCTCTCAGAAATCAACTACGTCGATGCCGTACCGGTGTGGGTGAGCGACCAGGCACCGCCAGGCCCGGCGGCGCACCTCCCCCTCGCGGCGGGGGTCGGGGAGGAGCTATCCCCGGTCCTGGCATCCCTTCCGCTCAGCCAGCTCGGCCTCCACCTCATGCGCCTGAACGGCAAACGGAGCTACAACTTCCCCGACGACGAGGCACGGCGCGAGCACTACGACACCATCCACCGGGTCACGATCAGCGAGCCGGCATGACGCACGGCTCGGGTGCAATCCGCAGCCAGCTTCCCTGCCCGGCAGGGAAGCTGCGGGCGGAGCGTCGCGCCGACGCCGCCGACATCTCGTTGGAGCCGCAGGCCGAGAGCAGGAGGGGCATGACATGAGCACATCACCTGGTGCGACTACGGACGGCGCCGGAGAACGCCCCGGCCGGAGGCTGGATCGGCGTACGTTCCTTCGCTCCGCCCTGGCCGGCGGCGCAGCCGTGGCCGCCGGCGGCTTGCTCGACGCCTGCGGGTCGTCCGCCAGCGGGACGAAGACGTCGACGAGCGGTGGATCATCGAAACCGCGCAAGGGCGGTGATCTGAAGGTCGGGCTCACCGGAGGATCGAGCAGCGACACCCTTAACCCGTTCTACGGGGGCATCAGCGCCATCGGGACGGCGCGCGCGCAGCAGCTCTACCAGCCGCTGGTCCAGCTGAGCAACCAGGCGCAGGTGCAGTACGTGCTGGCCGAGGAGATCTCCCCGAAGGGCTCCACGTCGCTGTGGACCATCCGCTGCCGCCCCGGAGTCACTTTCCACAACGGGAAGTCTTTCGGTGCCGATGATGTCATCTACACGCTGCAGACCATCCTCAACCCTAAAGACCCGCTCGGCGGGGCCGACGTCCTGGCGCCGGTAGACCTCAAGGGATTGAAGAAGGTCGACAGCCTCACCCTCGAAGTGCCGATGACCGCGCCGTTCGGGAGCTTCCCCGAGCAGCTGGCCGCCTTCTGGTACTTCCTCTACATCGCACCCGACGGGTGGACCCAGAAGGACAAGCCCAACGGCACCGGCCCGTTCAAGTACCAGAGTTTCACGCCCGGCCAGCAGAGCGTCTTCGTCCGCAACCCCCATTACTGGAAAGCGGGACTTCCGCACCTGGATTCGGTAACGATCCTGGACTTCCAGGACCCTACTGCCGTCGAAAACGCGCTGATCAGCAAAGCCATCGACTGCACTGGCCAGCTAAGTGGCAGCCAGATGAAGATCTTGCAGCGGACGCCGGGCATCGTTGCGCTTCCCTCGGAAACCGGCGCCATCCAGCCGTTCACGATGCGGGTGGACAAGCCACCATTCAACGACGTCAACGTCCGCCAGGCGTTCCGCTATCTGGTCAACCGCCCCGAGTTCATCACCACCACGCTGAACGGCTTCGGCACGGTAGCCTCCGACGTCACCTCGCCGTACGACCCGAACTTCGACCACACGCTGCACCGGGAGCAGGACCTGCCGCTGGCCAAGAGCCTGCTGAAGAAGGCCGGCCACGAGCGGGGCCTGACCGTGACGCTCAACACCTCGCTGGCGATCGACTCGACCGCGCTCAGCATGGCGACCATCTTCAAGCAGCAAGCCGCCGCGGCCGGGGTGACCGTCAACATCAACCAGGTAAGCCCCGGCGCCTTCTTCGGCCCGAACTACTACACAAAGCAGACCTTCTCGCAGATCTACTACGACTACTCGCCCTACCTGGCCCAGGTCGCGCAGACCTTCCTGCCCACGTCTCCGTACCCGGAGACCCACTTCAACGACCCGCACTATACAGCGCTCTACTACGAGGCCAACAAGACCGAGGACGCCAGCCTCAGGAAGGAGATCGAGTACGAGATGCAGACGATCGACTTCAACCAGGGCGGCTACATCATTCCCTGCTTCGTGGACTCCCTCGACGCATACAGCAAGAACCTGACCGGTTACGTGACGGGCAAGGTCGGCGAGCCGATGGGAAACTTCAACTTCGAAGACTACTCGTTCCTGTCGTGAGCAGGCCGGATCGGTCGGCGACGGGAGCCGGTGAATGAACATGGGGCAAAGAACGGAACCTCGGCCGGAAGGCGGAACCCGTGTCCGGTAGCGGACAGCTGGTGGTGGACGCCAGCCCAAACCGCCCGGCTGAGCGCCCGGCCGGGAGACAGCATCCGATCCTCAGGCTCCTCGTCCGGCGTGCAGCGCTCGGGGTGGTCACCTTGGCGGTGGTGTCAGTGGTGATCTTCGCGGCGACACAGGCACTCCCGGGGAATGCCGCCGTCGCCATCCTCGGCCACTCGGCCACCCCGGCGCAGGTCCACGCCCTTGAGCGGCAGTTGCACCTCAGCCGATCGGTGTTCGACCAGTACGGCTCCTGGACCTCCGGGATCCTCACCGGCCATCCGGGCAGGAGCCTGGCCAACGGGATGCCGGTCTGGAGCATCGTGGCCCCCGCCCTGGCCAACTCGGCGGTGCTCGTCGGCCTGTCCGGGGTCATCGGCAGCATCATCGGTGTCACCATCGGAGCAGTGGCCGCGCTGCGCAAGGACTCACTGATCGACCAGGTCAGCTCGGTGATCGCCCTGGCTGTCACCGCGCTGCCCGAGTTTGTCGTGGCTATCGCCCTGATCATCCTGCTGGCTACCGTCGTATGGCCCGTGCTCCCGGCGGTGTCGCTAGTCCCGCCGGGGACCTACGCCTGGTCCGAGCCCCGCCAGCTCATCTTGCCGGTGCTGACACTGGTGGTCGTCATCGTCCCTTACATCCTGCGGATGACCAGGGCGGCCACCGTCGAGGCGCTGGCGTCGGACTACGTGGAGATGGCCCGGCTCAAGGGACTGCCCACCCGCCGGATGCTCCTCGTCCACGCCCTGCCCAACGCCATACCCCCCATCGTCCAGGTGCTCGGGCTCAGCTTTCTGTACCTGGCCGGCGGAATCGTCGTCGTAGAGTTCGTGTTCGCCTTCCCCGGCATCGGCCAGAGCCTGGTCAGTGCAGTGAACAACCGCGACGTCCCCGTGATCCAGATGATCGTCTTGATCCTGGCCGGCTTCTACGTGTTCGTTAACATCGTCTCCGACGTGGTGGCTCTCCTCGCCACCCCACGCCGCCGACTGCCCCGCTGAGCGATGGCTACCATGACCGCCACCGGCTCCGGAGCTTCTGATCCCGCCATCCGGCACCGCCGCGAATGGGTGGCGATCCTGCGGCGGGCCGGGTCGCTGCCGAGGGGCCGATTCGGCCTGGCCCTCCTCGTTCTCGTCGCCGGCGTCGCCGTGATCGGGCCGTTCGTGGCTCCCCACCCGGCGACAGCCACCATCGTCGCCCCCTTCGCCAAACCGTCCGGGCAAGCCCTCCTGGGAGGCGACGAGCTCGGCCGTGACGTGCTCTCCCGTCTGCTGGACGGAGGCTGGGTGCTGCTGCTGATGGCCCTCGCCGCCACCCTGCTGGGCGTGGTGCTCGGGGGAGCCAGCGGCATCGCCGCCGCGTACCTTCAGGGCCGTTGGGACGGGATCATCATGCGCACCGTCGACGTGCTCCTCGCCTTCCCCCAGCTGGTGTTCGCACTGCTGCTGGTGTCGATCATCGGCCCCAAGCTGTGGCTCACCGTCCTGGCCGTCGGCTTGTCCCACGCCCCGCAGGTCGCCCGGGTGCTACGCGCGGCTGCCCTGGATGTCTCCGAACGGGACTTCGTGAAGGCGGTCGAGCTTCAAGGCGTGCAACGGCGGAAGATCATGGTCAAGGAGATCCTCCCCAACCTGATCAGCCCGCTGATGGTGGAAATCGGCCTGCGCATGACCTATTCGATCGTCATCATCGCCGGATTGTCATTTCTCGGATTCGGCCAGGCGCCACCGGCGGCGAACTGGGGGATCATGATCAACGAAAACCGCGTCGGACTGGTACTCAACCCGTGGCCGGTGATCGTCCCCGCCACCCTGATCGCCCTCCTCACGATCGGGATCAACACGTTCACCGATGCCGTGGCCAGAGTGGCCATCGGCATCGACCGCGAGGCGGAGACGGCCACCTTGCTGGAGATACCCGTCGGTCTGGGGGAACAGTGAGCCGCCCCGGCGCCGCCCCGGTGGCGGACCTGCCCCGCGACGTCATGGTCGAGGTGGAGGGGCTGCGCATCCGGCTGACGGGCAGCGCGGTCGACGTGGTCGACGACGTCTCCTTCCAGGTCCGCTCAGGCGAGCTCCTCGGGCTGGTCGGGGAGTCCGGTTCGGGCAAGACGACGGTGGCGCTCGCCTTGCTCGGCCACACCCGCCGGGGTCTCGAGGTGGCAGCCGGACGGGTACTAGTCGGGGGCACCGACATGGTGAAGGCGTCCCCGCAGCAGCTCCAGCGGTTGCGCGGCGCTGAGGTGGCCTACGTTCCCCAGGACCCGTCGTCGGCGCTCAACCCGGCCCTGCGGATCGGGACACAGCTCGTCGAGGTGCTGGGCGCCCACCCGGGAGCGGCCGCCGCGAAAGGCCTCGGCGACCCGCAGGCGCGGGTAGGCCAGATGCTCGAAGAGGCCGGCCTGGGGGGGATCCCCCGTCTGCTCAAGGCCTACCCCCATCAGCTCTCGGGCGGCCAGCAGCAGCGGGTGGCACTGGCCATGGCCTTCGCCCTCCGGCCGGGCGTGATCGTCCTTGACGAGCCGACGACAGGCCTGGACGTGACGACACAGCGCCACGTGCTGGACACGGTCCGGGGTCTATGCCAGGCCTACGGCGTGGCCGCGGTCTACGTCTCCCACGACCTGGCCGTGGTGGGAGGGCTGGTCAACCGCCTGATCGTCCTCTACGCCGGCAAGGTGATGGAAAGCGGGCCGACGGCCACAATGTTCGACGCTCCCTCCCACCCTTACACGAGGAAGCTGCTCCGGGCCATTCCCTCCCCGGATCGGGCCGAGGCCCTGGAGGGGATCGACGGCCAGCCTCCTCACCCGACCCGGCGTCCCCGAGGATGCGAGTTCGCCCCTCGCTGCCCGCTGGCGGTGACCGCCTGCACCAAGGGCACCGTCCCGGTCGTGTCCCTGCCCGGCGAGCACCTGGTGCGCTGCCTGCGGACGGACCTGACCACCGGCGCCGACGACCACCGAGGCCCGGCGCGGCCAGCGTCGACGTCGGGCGCCGCAAGGGACGTCTTGCTGCGCGTCTCCGGTCTCTCAGCTCACTACGGGGCCACCGAGGTTCTCACCGACGTCGGGCTGGCCGTGGGCCGCGACGAGTGCGTCGCCGTGGTCGGCGAGTCGGGCTCGGGCAAGACCACCCTGGCCCGCTGCCTGGTGGGTCTCCACAGCGGATGGTCAGGCCAGGTCAGCTTCGGCGGCGAGCATCTGGCCGCGGTGGCCTCCCGGCGGTCGCGGCAGAATCTCCAGGCCCTCCAGTACATCTTCCAGAACCCCTACACCTCGCTCAACCCTCGCTCGACGGTCGGCCGGATCGTCGAGCAGCCACTGCTCCACTTCTTCCCTTCCCTCAGTCGCTCCGAGCGCCAAGAGCGGGTGTCACGGGTGCTCTCCGACGTCGCCCTTGGCCCGGACTTCTGGTCCCGTTACCCCGACCAGCTCTCGGGTGGAGAGCGCCAGAGGGTCGCCATCGCCCGAGCCCTCGTAGTGTCCCCTGACCTGCTCGTTTGTGACGAGATCACCTCGGCCCTGGACGTATCGGTGCAGGCCACCATCGTCGAGCTGCTAAGGCGCCTGCAGGCGGAACGGCACCTGTCGCTGCTCTTCATCACCCACAACCTCGCCTTGGTCCGCTCCATCGCCCAGTCGGTGATCGTGCTCTGCGCGGGGAAGGTCGTCGAGAGCGGGCCGGTGGCCAGAGTCTTCGCACATCCTCAGGATCCCTACACGATCCGGCTCTTGGAGGACGTGCCCAAACTGATCGGGGACCGGTCCAAGGGCCGCAACCCGATGACGCCATCGTGACCGGCTCCCCGACGGTCATGGTCGTCAACCCCAACACGACCTCGTCGATGACCGACAAAATGGTGGCAGCAGCACGGAAGGTCGCAGCCGCGGGCACCCACATCGTCGGAGGCACGGCCACCAGCGGGGTCGAATCGGTCGAGAGCAATGCCGACGAGGTATGGGGGGCACTCGGGGTGCTCGAACAGGTCCGCACGGGCGAGGATCAAGGAGTCGACGGCTACGTCATCGCGTGCTTCGGTGACACCGGTCTCGCCGCGGCGAAGGAGACCGCCCTCGGCCCCGTGGTGGGCATGACCGAGGCCGCGCTGGGCACGGCCGCCCTCATCGCCGCCCGGTTCTCCATCGTCACGCTTCCCCCCCGCACGCGCGAGCAGTCACATCGGGTCCTGCGGAAGACCGGGCTCGCCGGCCGCTGCACGGTTCGAGCCATCGATGTACAGGTAGCCGAGCTCGCCGGGGAGCCCGCACCCATCCTTGAGGCCATGCGGCTCGAAGCCGGCCTCGCCATCCGCGAGGACTGCGCTGAGGCGATCGTGCTCGGCTGCGCCGGCCTGGCCGATCTCGTCACGCCTCTGCAAGACGCGCTCGGAGTCCCCGTCGTCGACGGCGTGGCCGCAGCCGTCAAGATGGTCGAGGGGCTCTTGGCCCAGGGCTTGTCGACGTCACGTTCGAGCACCTTCGCCCGGCCAGGCGAACCGGGCCGGTGAACTCGTGACCATCCTGTTCACCGATGTCCTGGTTTACCAGGCCGGCGAGATCGTCGGACCGGCCGACGTACTCGTCACCGGGCAACGGATCACCGCCATCGGCTCGGTGCCGCCGCCGGAGGGAGCCGACGTGATCGCCGGGCGGGGACACCACCTCCTCGTCCCCGGCCTTATCAACGCGCACTTCCACTCCCCCGCCAACCACCTCAAGGGTTCGCTCAGGAGCATGCCGCTCGAGATGTTCATGCTGTACGAATCCCCCACCGACGACGTCCTGCGCCCGTCGCCACGAGAGGCGTATCTGCGGACGATGCTCGGCGCCTTGGAGATGCTGCGCACGGGGACCACCTCGGTGCAGGATGACGCCTTCTTGATGCCATCCCCGGATCCCGAGATCATCGACGCCATCATGCTGGCCTACCAGGACTGCGGCATCCGGGCGTCGCTCGCCCTCGACCAGCCCGAACTGGCCGAAAGCGAGAAACTCCCGTTCTTGCCGCAGCACCCCGGCAGTGCTTTCCACACAGCAGCGCCGATGCCCCGCGCCGAGCTACTCGAGCGCTACCACCATCTCTTCACCAAATGGCACGGGGCCGCCGACGGCCGGCTCCGTGCGGCGGTGTCGATCTCTGCACCACAGCGGGTGAGCGTCGAGTACTTCGAGGCCCTCGATGACCTCAGCCGCACCCATCACGTGCCGCTCTACGCCCACATGCTCGAGACCAAGGCGCAACGCGTCCTAGCCACCGAGCAGCCGCGATTCGCCGGCCGCTCACTCGTCCGCTACACCGCCGACCTCGGCTTGCTCAACGAACGCACCAACGTCATCCATGCCATCTGGGTTGACGACGCCGACCTCGACCTCATCGCCGCGTCAGGCGCGGTCGTCGCGCACAACCCGGTCAGCAATCTACGGCTCGGCAGCGGGATCATGCCCTTCCGGGCCATGCGCCGGCGCGGCATCCCCGTCGCCCTCGGCGTCGACGAGGCGATCTGCAACGACGCGGCCGACATGTGGAATGTCGTGAAGGCCGCCGGCCTGGTCCACAACATCACCGGCGAGGACAGCGACCAGTGGCCAACGGCCGCCGAGGTGCTGGACGCCTTGTGGGACGGCGGAGCGGCGGCCATGCTCCGCGCCGGCGACCTCGGCGAGATCCGCGTCGGCGGCCTGGCCGACCTGGTGCTCCTCGACCTGCACACCGCCGCCTTCACCCCCCTCAACGACATCGCCGGCCAGCTCGTCTACTGCGAATCCGGGACGAGCGTGGTGCTCACCATGGTCGACGGTGCCGTCGTGGCCCGAGACGGGAAAGTGACAAGCGTCGACGCCGACGCCGTTCTCGGCGAGGCCCGGGAGGTGTTCGCAGCCAAGAGCGGCGCCCTGCGCCAGAGTCGCATGACGGCGGACCGTCTCCTGCCCGTCTACCGGGAGGTGGTCCGCAGGTCCGCGGCCACCGACGTCGGCCTCACGCGCTGGGTCGACGGCACGTGACAACCCCCCGGATTTATTCGTCAAGCATGGACCGCCGGGCCGGCCGGTGGCCAGGTGGTCACCGGCTCGCGCTTTACGTCGCCATCGGCGTCGAGGAATACCGGCCTGGCCCTGGGCATCGCGAGGACCTCCTCCCGGGTGTCCCCGAGCCCGACCGGGTTAACACCGCGTGGCGCGACTACGGGAACCGCGTCGGGATCTTCCGCCTGCTCGACCGGCTCTCACAGCTCGGTCTGCCACCCACCGTCCTGCTCAACACCATGCTCTACGACACCGCACCCAATGTGACCGACGCCGCCCGCGCCGCAGGCGCAGAGATCGTCGGCCACGGGATCAGCAACTCCGAGTCACTCGCCGACATGGACCCCGTCGCCGAGCACGAGTATCTCGACGCCGTCGCCACGAGCATCGGGCACCACGAGGACGGCCGCCCAGGTGGATGGTCGAGCCCCTGGCTGGCTCACACCCCCACCACGATCGAGTCACTCGCAGCTACCGGCTACAAGTACGTGCTGGACCTCCGACCCGATGACCAACCCGTCTGGCTCTCCTCTCCCGCCGGACCGGTCCTGGCGATCCCCTACGCGCTGGAGCTCAACGACTCCAGCACCATCATCGGACGCCAGGCCACAGCCGCCGAGTTCGCCGACATGATCGTCGACGAGTTCGACGAGCTCCTCGAAGCACCCGGCGACCACCCCATCGTCATGAGCATCGTCTTGCACTCGTTCATCTCCGGCGTCCCGTTCCGGCTGCGGCCGCTCACCCGGGCCCTGCGCCACATCAGTCAAAGATCAGACAATGTATGGCTCACCCAGCCCCGCCACATCTACCAGGCCTTCACTGCACTGTCCCCGCTGCGCTAGTCCAGATGGACTAAGGAACTAGCTCTCCAGCGGTGGGACTGGGGTTGATCACTCCTGAACTGCAGTGGTGTGTCTCGCGACATCAGTGATCTAAACCCGGACGGCCCCCCGAGAGGTGCCGGTCTGCTCGACCATCTTGAACGCGTCGCTGACCCGGAGCCGGGGAACTCGAGGCGGTCCTGTGGATCGCCGCCGACGCTCTGTTCACCCTGCTTCTTGCAGTGCCTGGAAGGCGGGCGCGCCGCAGTCAGCGACCTTTACCACCACCGGATTCTGCGCGATCCGCGGCACACCAACGTGCAGTTGCTCAGCCTGACCACCATCCCCAGCCGGGACTTTTCCGGATGGGCCATGGGGTTGATCAATGGCACCAAGGCGCTCAGGCTCGCCGTCCGCCAGTTCACCCCGGCGAGCACATTCGACCCCAGCCAGATGCCCGCTGACAACGCTCTCGCCCTCGCCCGTCATCTCGGCCGGGGGGTATGAACCAGGCAAGGACCCGCAAAGTCGTTGTGTGGTCTGACATAAGCGTGCGCAGCCGGGATCCCCCGCAGCACCCGCGCCCGCCGTTATCTCTCGGACATGACCGAGCGGAATGGAAGGTCTGTGAGCCCCTGCTGCCAGCCCCGGCATGGCTGGCTGGGCGCGGCGGCCGCCCCGCCAGCCGCTGCATGCGCGACATCGTCGATGCCATCCGCAACGGCCGGTGTAGCGGGGCGCTGCCGGCGGACTTCCCCGCCCGCGGGGACGGTTTACTGATGGGCGGATAAGTGGCAGGCCGGCAGGTCCACGGAGCGGATGCCGCTGAGCTGCGCGAACGCGTCCGTCCGCAGTTGGCCGCAGCACCCAGCCGACGGCGACGATCATCGAATCCTAGTCGGCGAAGGGTTCGGCACGGCCCGCCAGAGTTGCCAACGCCGTGCCAGCTCAACATGGCGCAGCCTTCTGAGAGACCCCACACGCGCCTCTGCCTGAGGTTGGTGAGGGGGCGGGAGGAGGCCCTCCCGCCCCGGAGGTGATCGCTTAGTTGAAGGTGAATACCTGTGCTGCGTTGCCCTCTGCTGACTGACGTCCCGACTTCGCCGCGAGTCGCGCGGCCGCGGCGTCGTGCAAGACGTGTTCCGACGGCTGGTCGTCATCCACCGGATCGTTCCACCTACCGGCTGCCCCTGCTGCGCCGTACCAAGTAGCCGGTCAGATGACCATCCATGACAACACGGCGGTCGACTGCAGGTAGACGATCAGGCACATGAAGGCCAGAAATACGATGCTCCACACGATCACGCGGCGGAAGATGTCGCCTTCGCGCCCTTCGAGCCCGACGGCGGCGGCCGCGATCGCGAGGTTCTGCGGGGAGATCATCTTGCCCAGTACGCCGCCAGCGGAGTTCGCCGCGGCGAGCAGCGTCGGCGACAGGTGAGCTTGCGCCGCGGCAGTGATCTGCAGCGCTCCGAATAGCGAGTTCGAAGAGGTGTCCGAGCCGGTGACCGCGACGCCCAGCCAGCCCAGGATCGGGGACAGCAGGGCGAACAAGCCTCCGGCTCCGGCCATCCACAGTCCCAGCGTCGTCGTCTGGCCGGACTCGTTCATGACGAAGCCGAGCGCCAGAACGGCCATCACGGTGAGGATCGCGAATTTCAGCTGCGCGAGCGTGCGTCCGTAGGCGCGCACCGCCCGGCCGGCCCCGATCTTCAGCACGACCATCGTGACCAGTCCCGACAGCAGCAGCAGGGTGCCGGCGGCCGACAGGAGGTTCAGCTTGAAGATGGTCTCCACGGCTTTCCCTTTGCCGCTGACGATGTGCAGGCCCGGCCAGTCGTAGATGCGGGTCGCGGACTCCAGGCCGGTGCCGCCCGCGCCGGGTTTGGTCGGGGCTGCGCCGGTGATGGCCGGCACGCGGGTGGCGACCACGAAGATCACGATGATGATCAGGTACGGCGCATAGGCCTTGAAGACATCGACGGGCGTGTCGCGGACCGTGCCGTCCGAGGCCGCGGGGGCCGGGGCGGGCGTGGCCGGGGAGCCCTCCCCCGGGTCACCGGAGCCGTGCGCCTGGTGCCGCACCGGCTCCCCGTGCGCGGGCGCATCGTCGGCCGTTTCCACGTAGCCCTCCTTCGGGTGCCAGACGCGGGTGAAGGCCAGGACGGCCAGCGCCGAGGCGAGCGACGCGATGATGTCGGTGAGGGGGACGGACCAGAAGTTGGACGCGAGGTACTGGAAGACGGCGAAGGTCGCGCCGCACACCAGCGCCGCGGGCCATACCTGGCGAAGGCCGCGCTTCCCGTCGACGATGAACACCAGGGCCAGCGGGACGAAGGCCGCGAGGATCGGTGTCTGGCGGCCGACCATGGCGCCCAGGTCGCCGACCGGCAGCTTCGTGACGGTCGCAAGCGTTGTGATCGGCACCGCGAGCGCCCCGAAGGCGACCGGCGCGGTGTTCGCGACCAGCGCGACTGTTGCGGCCTTGAGCGGCCGGAACCCGAGTGCGATGAGCATGACGGAGCTGATCGCCACCGGCGTGCCGAAACCCGCGAGCGCCTCCATCAGGGCTCCGAAGCAGAAGGCGATGATGACGGCCTGGATCCGCTGGTCGTCGCTGATCGAGGCGAATGAGCGGCGGAGCGTGTCGAAGTGGCCGGTCTCCACAGTCAGGTTGTAGACCCAGATGGCATTGATGACGATCCACATGATCGGGAAGAACCCGAAGGCGGCACCGAGCAGCCCGCTGTTCACGGCGTCGCCGACAGGCATGGAATACACGGCCACCGCCACTATCAGGGCGACGGCGAGCCCGATGATCGACGCAAGCCATGCACGCATGCGCAAGACACCGAGCAGCACGAACAGCGTGACCAGGGGCAGGACCGCCACGATCGAGGACAGTCCGAGCGAGTTGCCGAGCGGGTCATAAACCTGCCGGTAGTCGGCGAGCATGGACGTACTCCTTCGTGGAGGGGCTAGCGGGTCAAAGCGGCCGTCCGGGTGCTGTGCCAGACCGGCGTACCAGCGCCCGTCCAGCGCGTCAGCGAGGTGGCGTCCGACCGGCACGCAGCGGACGGCGGCTCAGCGGCCTGAAGGGCGAGGGCGTCCATCATCTCGACCGCGGCCGGCTGGATCCAGGCGGCGATGATGTCGCTGAACGTTCCCGCGGCATCTTCGACGCCGCGGAATCCGACGAGCACCGTCTGTAGCGCCTCCGGACGCCCCGCCGACCGGCCGGCTCGGCGTCGCGGACCCCCCGGGACTCGGGCAGCTCCGCGCGGCGTTGCCCGAACGTCCCGTGCAACACCGCCAGCAGCTCGAGCGCCCCGGCGGTCAGCACGTGCTCGCAGCCGCCTAGCCAGGACGCGCCGACCTCGACGCCGGGAACGCTCGGGGCACTGCTCATGCGATACCCGTCTCAGACCTGCGTACGGCTCGCGCCGCAGCGGCGGAACTCCCTGACAGGTACCCTCGTGCGGGACCGGCAAAACGATTGCCTCGTGGGAGGCCGGATGGGTCCTGTCGCCCTCGCTTCCTGGCCGGCAGAGCATACGCCTGGTCCTCCTGACGCATCTCGTGTACGCAACAGTGCCCACCTGCCCGTCCCTGGAGTACAGAACTGGAAATTCTGGCAGGACCTTCAAAGCGTCTCGGCCGGGACCGGCGCTGACAAATATTCGGCGTTCCGGCGTGAGGCGCAACCGCCGGCCTGTCACGGACGGTAGTTCGCGCTGTCCGCTGTCCGAGCGAGCGATACCCGCCATTCTGGCCGCCTGGGACGCGGATCTGGTGGCCCATATCGGCGCCTGCCACCATGGGCCGCATGTCTAACGACTACAGTCCCCCCGGAGGCATCTCCACCAGGCTCGTCTCGTTCTCCGCTGACTTTGCAGATCCGCCGAGGGTCAACGACTATGACAGCTTCGCCGAGGCGTACGCGGCCACCAACGAGAACAACCTCGTTAATGCCTACTATGAGCGGCCCGCGATGCTGGCGCTGGCGGGGGATGTGGCTGGCCGGCGGATTCTCGACGCTGGCTGCGGCTCCGGCCCTCTGCTGGCGGCGCTGCGCGACCGGGGCGCCATCGTGACCGGCATCGACAAGAGCGCCGGGATGCTGGAGCTGGCCCGGCGGCGGCTCGGTGACGGCGCGGACCTGCAGGTAGCCGTGCTGGGCGGCCCCCTTCCCTTCCCCGATGATGCGTTCGAGGACGTCACGGCTTCCCTGGTCCTGCATTACCTGCAGGACTGGGGACCGGCGCTCGCCGAGCTGCGGCGCGTGCTCAAGCCCGGCGGGCGGCTCATCGTGTCCGTTAACCATCCCCTCGCCGAGAACCTGTGGCATCGCGAGGCCGGCCTTGAGCCTGATTATTTCGCTACCTACAACTACGCCGTTGAGTGGACCGCGGACGGCCAGACCGCGCTGCTGCGTTTCTGGACCCGGCCACTGCACGCGATGACCGACGCCTTCACCGCGGCCGGCTTCCGGATATCAGTCATCAGCGAGCCAGCCGCCGCACCCGATACCCCCCGCGCGCTGCTCCCTGACGACATCGCGGACGGGCGTCGCTTCCTATGCTTCCTATTCTTCGTGCTGCAGGCCAACTAACCGCCACGGTGATAGGACGCTGCCGGATAGTGCGGCGGCGAGCCGTCCAGGTCGCCGGCGCCCCCTCGGTCGCCTTGCCATCCACGGCCCGTGCGCTGACCCGGACGACCAGGGCCGTATCGCCTACGAGCTGCCCGTCGACTTCGCCGAAGAAGACGTCACGTCCCTGGAAGTCGGCAATTCACCGGTCGATGAGGCACCTGCTGGCGCTCAGGCGGGAGTCAAGACCATCCTGGTGCACCAGCTCCGAAAAGGCACAAAGCTCTACCTCGTGAAATCCCGCAGGAGCAAGATCGAAGCCAGTGGTAGCCCGTGATACGCCGACCACCGTCAGACACGACGTTCCGAACTCTCCGTGTCACGGAGACGCGCAACGGCTGACTCCGGCGATACCCGCAAGCCAGAAGCCCTTAACTGGGGCCGTTGTCACTTGGTTTGTCACTGGCTTTCCGGACCTCACTACCGAAGGTGAAGTCCCCTATGGCAGCGCGAATCGACGACGACTCTATGACTGCCGAGTTCGGCGGGCGTGTGATCGCGACCGCGCGGTACAGCTCGCACGCGGCGGCTGACGGCCAGGGCGCGTGGATCGTGTCCGGTCTCCCCCGCCGCTTGTTCACCCGGAACGAGGCGATAACGGCCATGGTGCTCGCGGAACGGATCGCCGCCGGGTACGGCGATGGTGACCCGTTCGTCATCGGCTGGCGCGAGGAACTTGGCCTGTGATGGACCGGCTCATCAGGATCACCACGGTGATCGCGGTAATGGCGGTGGCGGTCGTTGCCGCGGTCATCTCGTACCAGCACGCGTACGAGCTGGTGCGCTTGCACGGGGAGTTCGGTACGACGGCGCGGCTGCTGCCGTTCACTGTGGACGGGCTGATTTGGGCCGCCTCCATGGTGGTGCTAGACGCCAGTCGCCGGAACCAGCCGGTACCACGACTAGGCGCCTGAAGCCTGGGTGCCGGGATCGTGGCCACAGTCGGCGCCAACTTGGCGCACGGCCTGGGACAGGGCCTGGTCGGCGCCCTGATCAGCGTATGGCCGCCCTAGCACTGGTCGGCTCATTCGAGCTCCTGATGATGCTGATCCGTACCGGGCGTAGCTCGCAAACGAGTGAGGCCAAACTCGAAACGCGGTACCAGCCTGCACCAACGCTGGCGCAAGACGCGCCACTGGAATTGCCGGTTGCGCCAACGCTGGAACAGACCGTCCACGCGCGCTACGAGGCGGGACTCAGTCAGCGCGCCATCGCCAACGAACTCAACATTGACCGCCGCAAGGTCAAACGCATCCTCGATCAAGCGGCATGATTCAGCGGACAGACTCGGCTGGAGGGCGAGCTGGCCGAGATCCGTGCGCAGGACCTGCGCTGGCCGAGACCCGGGAATTGTTCGCGGCGGCGGGAGTGGAGGTGCCCGAGCAGGCGGTGACAGTGCTACATGAGCGGACCGAGGGCTGGGCGGCGGGGCTCCGGCTGGCGGCACTGTCGCTGGCCGGACACCCGGACCTGGACCAGTTCGCGGCCAAGTTCTCCGGCACCGACCGGACCGTGGCGGGTTGCGAACCGTGCAACGAGGCGGGCGGGGGCGACGGCGACCAGGTCGGTGGTGCCGGCCAGGTGCAGGCCGGTGAGGAAGTCGGGGACGCAGCACGTGACGGTGCGCGGGTGCCCGAGTTCGGCCAGGGCGCTGTCGAGGGAGGATGCGAGCCGTCCTCGCCGCGAGGTCATGAGGTGCGGCCAGGCGGTGAAGCTGAGGGGTGTGAAGCGTCCGGTAGCGAGGTCATGACCGGCGCGGACGACGGCGGTCAGTGGCTCGCGAACCAGTCCAGCGCAGCCGGAGCTACGGGGTGGCCCTGCGTGGAACGACGGGCAGCATCAGGGCCGACTCGCGGCCGGGTCCCGAGAGCACCGTCATCACGTTGTCGAACACGGACGACGGTCGATCGGTCTCGTCGTCGTGGAGGAAGAACGCGTGTCCACGCATGGGGATTCCGTAGATTGACGGATCGGACGGCTCTGCCCGGAACTGGAAGTCTTGCCCCGTAACGGTGACGGCAATCGAGTACCCGGGCGGTACCACAAGACTCGTCGGCCACAACTCGACTTGCAGCTCGACGACCTCGCCGGGCGTCAACGGCCAGGACTCATCGTGGGTGTGGAACGGCCGGTAGGGCAGACTCCGATGCGGGTCGAGCTTGCGATGCGATGCCCTCAGCCATCCAGCACCCACGACGTTCCGAGGATCCATCGCGCCGCGGAGCCGGACGTCCTTCCCGGAGCTGTCGATCACCCGAAGGGTGACGAACACATCCGCGTCAACCGTCGACGAACTCAGGTACAGGGTGAGCGCTACGGGGCCCGTGATCTCGGTCTCTGTCTCGAAGGGTGCCGCGGTGAAGGTCACACCAGGGCCGCGGGCCGGGTAGGTGATGAACTCATCGCGGTCCGGCGCGGTGAGCGACAGTGCGTTGGAGTCGGGGCGCAGTGCGAACTTCGTCCAGGTGGTCCGGTCGATGGGCCAGGCATCCTCGGATCGCTGCTCGAAAGTGCCGTCCACGTGCCGCACGTTGAGCATGACGGGCGGTTGCTCATCCCAGTCGTTGTCGACTTCCCTGAGGAAGTGGTCGAAGAACCTGCGCTGCAGGGCGAGCCCGTAGTCGGTGTAGAAGTGAACCCAGTGTTCGCAGCCGTGGACCTCAAGCCACTTCTGGTCGGTTCCGACGGCGAGGAACGCCTCGAATCCCGCACGCGTGTGGAGGTCGTGGGCCCAGTTCGTCGCCGACAGTACGGGGACCTCGATGCGCGCCAAGTCGGCGGTTCGCTCCGCGTACCACTCATCGAAGAGGGGGCGCCGGGCCATCTCCGCCACATGATCGACCGTCAGGGACTGCAGAACGGAGGGGTCGAGGGTTTCGGGACCGGCGACCAGCTCGCCGGTGACGGCGCTCCGGCGACCGCGCTCACCCACACCGTGCTGCACGGCCGCAACCTGGATCGGATACCACTTCTGGAACCACGTGTTGACGATTCCGCCGTGGTGGGTGAACTCCCGGTAGTAGTCGGATGCACCTTCCCAGGGGCAGATGGCCGCGAGGTGAGGTGGCCGTCGTGCCGCTACCAGCCACTGATTGATCGCGTAGTAGGAGATGCCCAGCAGGCCGACACGGCCATTGCTCCACGGCTGCATCCCGGCCCACTCGATGCATTCGTAGTAATCCTGTGTCTCCCTGGCTGACAACAGATCCAGCGTGCCTGCCGACCGTCCGGCGCCGCGGGAATCGACGCGGATGCAGATGTACCCGTGAATTACCCACTTCTCCGGGTCCGGGGTCTCCCACACCTGGTACCGGTTGGTCGAGCCGGCGAGCGCATCGGGATGACGGTCCACGAGGGTAGACCACATCCCCGCATACCCGTCCTGGAAGCTGAGACCCTTGCCGTAGGGACCGTGGGTCATCAGCACCGGGTAGCGCCCGTTCTCGCTGGGCCGGAAGATGTCGGCGTGGAGTACCGTGCCATCCGACATCGTGATGGGCACGTCCCACTCGACCTCGATACCCGGGACTCCTGTCGACGTGGTCATCGGATCTGCCCTCCGCGCACGATCGGCAGCAGGACAGAGGAGTCGTACCTGCCTCCGGCGTGAAGAGTGACCTCGCCGTCGAAGATGTCCGCGGGCCGGTCCGTCGGGTCGGAGTGCTCCCAGAACTGCGAGCCGCGGGCGACTCGGCGGGATTGCGACATACCGGTCGGTGTCTTGCCGTTCTCGAAGTCGACACCCTGAACGCTCACAGCCAACCGATAGCCGGCGGGCAGCACAACGGATGTGGGCAGAATCTCGATATCAAGTGCGTAGGGCTGACCGGGCACGAGTGGCTGTTTCTCGTCATGGGAGTGGTACGGCCTGAACGGCGTGGACAGGCTCTCGTCGAGTTTGCGGTGCGAGGCGCGCAACCAACCGTTCGTGAGCGGGATGTTCGCATCGATGATGCCCTGAAAGAACACTTCCTTGCTGTGGTCGTCGAAAACCCGTACGACGACGAAGACGTCAGCATCGACAGTCGATGACGACACCCAGAGCCGAGCGCTCGCGGGGCCCGTAAGCTCGACGGCCGACTCCAGCGGGTCGGTGAACATGGTGATGCCTTCTCCGAACCCGCGATATGCCAGCGATTGCTCGGTGTCGATGGGCACCAACGAAATCCGATCGCCTCGCGGATCCAGGCTCATCCGCTGCCACGTGGTTCTCGCCAGTGGCCACTCCTGTTCGTCGCGTTCCAGGTGGGTGCCATCGACCTGACGAACCTGGAGGTGGATCGGAGCCTGATCGAGCCAGTCGCCGTCGCCCTTCAGGTAGTGATCGAAGAACCGTTGCTGGAGGTGCAGGCCGTAGTCGCCGAGAAAGTTCTGGAGTGTGCGTGCGTCCCGCAGGTACAGCCACTTCTCTGCCGAGGCGACGCGCGCGAACCCTTCGGTGGCCCCACGAAGATGCTGGCCCACGCTGCCCCACCCGGCGGACGCCAGCACCGGAACCTTGATGTTCGGCAGGTCTGCGGAGTACGCCGACACGACATCGTCATAGAGTTCGTGCTCCTGGAAGATCGAGTGGATGTCCTTGCCGATGTTTTCTGTGAGTTCCGACTCGCTCAGCTCATCGTCGCCGGAGATGTGCATGCCCGTGAACTGGTTGACCATCCCACGCGATCCGATGCCGTGCTGGACCGTCCGGATCTGGGTGTCATACCAATCGGAGAGGAAGTCGGACAGGATTCCTCCGTGGCGCGCCATGTCGCGGTAGGTGTCCGCCCAGCCGTCCCAGGGGCAAATCGCGACGAGGTGAGGCGGCTGCAGCGCTGCCATCAGCCACTGGACCGTGGCGTAGTACGACATGCCGCAGGTACCGACTTTCCCGGTCGACCACGGCTGCAACCCCGCCCACTCCACGACGTCACTGAAGTCCCGCGCCTCCTGCTGGGACCAGACCCCCACATGGCCGGTCGACCGGCCGGTCCCCCGGGAGTCCGCCCGCACCACCACATACCCGTGCGGCACCCATTTCTCGGGGTCGATGACCTCGAATGCCAGGTGCTCCATGGATGACCCGATACCGGCTTCGGGGCACAAGGCGAGAGTTGATTCGAACACACTGCGGAATCCCTGTTGAAGAGGTAGGTTCTTGGCGTACGGCCCCAAGCTGGCGATCACCGGATAACGCCCCGGCGCGACCGGGCGGAACACGTCCGCCCGGATGACCTCATCACCGTCCACGACGACCTCGATGTCGCGCTCAATGATCATCGGACTCGGCTCGCTCGGCTCCATGTCATCTCCGTTCGTTGCCGCCATGATCCGCGCCTGACGCAAACTACGCCGAAACGCATGCGCTGGTTCGTAAAGCATCCGAGCGCACGGCCACACCGCCGTCCTCGGCCCGGTCTCCTTGCCCAATGCAGAAGTAATCAAGGGGCGGTGCTCATCTGGCGGCCGTCGCCGACCGCCGCAGCGCTCCACGCAGATCGGCCAGCAACCTGCTGAGATCCTCAAGGTCGGTGGCGGCGCCGTAGAGGTACAGGTCGGGGCGGACCAAGACGGCGATCGCCTTGAGCTCGGCGAGCCAGGCGGTGTAGGCGCCGGTAATGTCGACGACTTGGCCGGCGGCCGGTTCGGCG
Organism: uncultured Streptosporangiaceae bacterium; assembly: GCA_964250865.1. GTDB lineage: Bacteria > Actinomycetota > Actinomycetes > Streptosporangiales > Streptosporangiaceae > Bog-532. The sequence goes on along the minus strand of CAXUJF010000001.1, from coordinate 39,341 downwards.
GCGAATGCGACGATCTGCCAGCCGAGGTCGTCCAGCAGGGCTGTGTCCTCGGGCCGAAGCCGGCCGCGCAACTGCGGGTTGGCTAGGAGCAGGACGCCGCCAGGGCCGACGACATCGTCGAACAGGCCGCTCCGCTGGCCGTCGGTGACCTCGGCTTGGATGGACAGCAGGCCGCCGCCAGTGTCGCCGCGGTGCAGGCCCGGGCCCAGGCGCGGCAGCGGCCTTGACGGCTGCTCGATGCCGGCGGCCAGGGCGGCCTGCATCGCGCGGTCGCGCTCGGCCGCGGCGAGCGGGTCGGACAGACAGATGACCTCGCCTAGTGCCATCGACGCCTCAATGAAGTGCCGGACGTGCTCGGCGCGTTCGGGCCCATAGCTGTCGAGGATGCCGTCGTCAGCGCGGCCGTCGAGGACCAGTTCGAGCTTCCAGGCGAGGTTGACCGCGTCGCGCAGGCCGGAGCACATTCCCTGCCCGGCGAACGGAGGCATCAGGTGCGCGGAGTCGCCGGCCAGGAGCAGCCGCCCCCTGCGCCAGCTGTCGCACCAACGCGCCTGGAAGGTGTAGACGGTGTGCCGCTCCAGCTTGGCCTGGTCCGGGGTGATGCCCCATGGCTCAAGTAGTCGCCAGGCGGCCTGCTCGGTGTTGAGTTCCTCGACTGTCTCCGACGGCAGACGCATGAACTCGAACCGGCGCCGCCCGGGTCCCCCGGGAACCAGCGTGGTGGGGCGGGCCGGGTCGCACAGCTGCCAGGCCGCTGGGGAGAAGTCGCGGTCTTTCAGCGGTGCGTGCATCAGCAGGTCGATCACCAGCCAGTCGCGGAAGTAGCCCAGGTCGGTTACGGTGGAGCCGATCCAGGACCGGACCACGCTGTTGGCGCCGTCGGCCCCAACGACGTAGCGGGCGGTAAGCGTGCGTCGATCCCCGGTATCGGCCTGCAGTTCCAGGGTGGTTGACTCGGTGTTATCGACGTGGTTCACCGCCGTCCAGCCGCGCAACAGCTGCACCATTTTCAGCGCTTGGACCTTGGCGTCCAGGATGACCTCGAGGCCAGGCTGGTAGAAGAAGTGACTCATGTGCCACCCTGACGGGCCCAGACCGCGCCAGTCCAGCCGCAGTAGCGGCCGCCGGTCGGCGGCCCGCCATTCGTACAGGTCGTCGTAGGCTCCGACCACGTCTGGCACCGAGTTGGGGGGCACCCCGACCGACTGAAGGATCCGGCCGATCTCGTCGTCGAAGTGCGCTGCCCGCGGCATCGTATAGGCCCGCGGCCGACGCTCTACGACCACGACCCGCTGGCCGGACCGGCCGAGCAGCAAAGCGAGGAGCTGCCCCACCGGGCCGTAGCCCACCACGGCTATGTCCGCAGTCAGCGGCGTCACCTCGGTCGCTTGCTCGTCAGGCATGATGTCCCTCCTGTCGTCACCGGCACATGTGGGTGCGGACCTCGCGGACCGGAGTAGGGCGCGCATCCGGCTAGTCGGCGGCGGCGCCTGTCGGGGGACAGTAGCGGAGTAAGGCGCTCCCCCGTCCGGAGCGCTACTCCGCTTCGCCAGGGCGACGCGCAGAGCGGCACCGCGGAGGAGCTGGGGGAACCTTGGTTGCCGCGCGACACAAGAGTCTCCATAACCCGCCCATCCCCTCTGATGGACCGAGGGTCCCGAGCAGCATCTTGTACTACCTCAGTGGCCCGCGAACGTTGTCCAAACCCGGCATGTCGAGTCGAGCCCGTACGGCGATCGACCGTCACAGACGATGCGCCGCATGACTAAAGACATCGCGAATGGTCCACTGCGTCGTTTGCTGAGTAACTATGGACGCGGCTTGCAAAGGAAGGCGAAACCGGCTGCTCGTAGATGACCGGCGCTCGTCCCCGCCCGCGTAGGCCAGCCCCCTGAGGGGGCATAGGTTCATCTGGTCGAGTCCGTTGAGCACCCGCTGATCGTCAATGAGCGGTGCGTACGGCCCAAGCTGGGCAAGAGTCTCGAACTGCTGTCCTACATTGCGGCGCGCGAGGGCACGGTCAGCGCGCCGACGCCCTCCGTGACGTATTCAACTCAAGTTCCGGAGAGTCTGCGGCGGCTACTTCCGCATGGCGCTCAACGGCTGACGCAAAGTCCTTTCGGCCGGTGCCCGCAGTTAGCTCCTGGAAGTAGACAGGGGCGCGTTTCACTCCTGGAGGCGCCTGCCGGCTCGAGCGATTCGGCCCGCCGATGATGAGGTGCAGCCTCGCGGCCGACTCGATGGCCACAGACACCGTGGCCCCGCATCCGTATCCGCTAATTTCGGCAACGTTTACACGTCCTGTCTGACCATTACGGCGACAGGAGCAGCCAGGCGGTCGTGGCGCACCGTCGAACAGCATGAATTCGCTTTCTTCGATTACCTCGGCCAAAGGAACCGCCACCGCCTGCACGGCGAGATCGGCCCGGCCGCCGAGAAGGAAGCCATCTGCTACGCCTCAGTCACCGGCCTCGTAGAGATGGGACCGAATGAAACCAGCCACTACCAACCCAGGGCGGTTCACCACAGGGCGGGACGTCACCCACGGAGGAGAGACAACGCTATGGCACCAGGAAGCGCATCGCCTGGGTTTGACGGGCCTAAACGCGACGCACGGAGGATGGACGACCCGCTTGTCCGCTATGCCGGCTACGAACCTGGCGCCACTGAGCTGACCGCGGGGACGGTCGTGAAAGAGGGCCACGCGCCGCTCTCCTGCGACATCACCTTTGAACGCGACGTCTCACTTACCCTGCGCGACGGAACTGTCGTCTACGTTGACGTCTTCCGGCCGACCGGTGCCACGAACGTGCCGGCGATCGTCCCCTGGGGACCGTTCGGGAAGCAGATCGGCTGTTATGCCCTCGACGACTTCCCGATGCGGATGGGAATCCCGGCGACCAATACCTCCGGCCTCGAGGCCTGGGAGGCGCCGGACCCCAGTTACTGGTGCAAATACGGCTACGCGATCGTCAACCCCGATCCCCGCGGCGCCTACCGCTCCCAAGGCGACATCATGGTTTACAACCGCCAGGAAGGTCGCGACGGCCACGACGTCATCGAGTGGATCGCCCGTCAGGCCTGGTGCAACGGCAAGGTCGGGATGGCCGGCAACTCCTGGCTCGCCACCGCGCAGTGGTTCATCGCCTCGGAGTGCCCTCCCCATCTCGCCGCGATCGCCCCCTGGGAGGGCGAGGCCGATCTCTACCGCGACCTGATGATGACCGGCGGTATTCCCGACCCAGCCTTCATGGACTCACTGATCCACGCCTTCCCAGGTCCCGGCCAGATCGACGACATCGCCGCCGCGACGGAGTCCCACCCGCTCTTCGACGAGTACTGGGAACAGCATCGCGCGCAGGTGGAGAAGATCAACGTTCCGGTCTACGCGACCGCCAGCTGGTCAAACGCGGTCCACACGCCCGGCTCGATCCGGGCCTACCGGCGGCTCGCCGGGACGCCGGCCTGGCTGCGCGTACACAACACCATGGAGTGGCCCGATTTTTTCGCCTACGAGGAGGACCTCCGGGCCTTCTTCGACCGCTACCTGCGCGACCTCGACAACGGCTGGGAGGAGACGCCGCCGGTTCGGGTATCGGTTCTCGACCCGGGGGGCGCGGACGACGTCGACCGGCCGATGAGCGAGTTCCCGCCGCCGGGCACCGAACTCCGCCGTCTCTATCTCGATGCCGGCTCCGGTGAGCTCAACTTCAATCCTCCCGCCGGCACGGCGAGCACTCGATACGCAGCGGACGACGGCGCTGGCCGGGCCGAATTCACCCACCGCTTCGCAGAGGACACCGAGTTGATCGGCTTTCCGTCGCTCCATCTCCAGCTGGAGACGGTCGAGGCCGATGACGCCGATGTCTTCGTCGTCGTGCAGAAGCTCGATGAGGATGGCGAGCTGCTCGTCAGCCGCACAGTCCCCTTCACCGACCCCGAGGTGCTGGCGCAAACCCGCGCAGCCTTCGAGTCCGGCGTGCCGGAAATCAGGATCCTGTTTCACGAGGGCCCTTGGGGCTCGATCCGGGCATCTCACCGCGCGCTTGACCCTGCCTCCTCAACAGCGGAAGACCCCGTGCTCCAGCACCTGGCCGAGGAGAAGGTCACGCCGGGGGAGCTCTTCAAGGTCGACATCCCGGTGACGCCTATGGCGACCAGGTGGCGGGCCGGCCAGCAGCTGCGGCTGGTGATCGCCGGCTTCAAGCTCTCGGCCAGCACGCCGCCGGGAACGCGATACGTCTCCGGCGAGATGGCTCCGCCGCGCACGATCAACCGCGGCGATATCGTGATCCATACCGGTGCCAGCAACGAAAGCTACCTGACCGTACCCGTTGCCCGGTCTTAGCGAGGCGGGGATACTTCCGACACCCTGGACGATCCCGAACCGCAGGCCGCGACGGCCACGACCATGACTGCGCAGGCGCCCATCGCCACGACCCCGCCGGGCGACCGCGTCCGCAACATCCACGAGGTGTACGGGTGGGAGCAGACCCGAATCCAGTGACTTACCGTCGACGTCGAGCTTGCGAGCCTTGGTGGCGTGACGGTGCCAGGCATGCCGGGTTCGGCAGGCGACGGCGGCTGACGTGTTACTTGGCGTGCGCGCGAGGCTCAGCCGACGCCTGCCATCGGGCGGGGGGGGGGGGGGGGGGGGTGGGGGGGGGCCGGCCCCCC
>CAXUJF010000001.1:4858-34654 GCA_964250865.1 uncultured Streptosporangiaceae bacterium | reverse complement strand
TCGGCGCGGGGGTCCCCGCCGGCCGGCCTGCGGGGGGGGGGGGGTTGGTTGGGCAAGCCCCAACCGCCCCACCCACCGGACTCGGTCCACTCGCGCTGCTCGCCGACCACACCGACATTCCAGCCGCACCCGAGCACAAGGAGGCGTGACAGCGATGTCACAACCCACCCACGTTAAAGTCACCGAAACGTTCGGCGGCGAGTCCATCAGTGTCATCTACCGGCACTCCGTCCCATTGGACGAGACCAAAACCTTCCCGCTGCCCGGAGCGGGTTACTACCCGCCGCTGAACCCGCGCAGCTACGTCGAAGACGGCATCCATGTCGATCAAGACGTCGAGGTTGTGCTGCGCGACGGGACGATCATTTACGTCGACGTCTACCGCGACGCAAGCGCGATGGACGTCGAGCTGCCGTCGATCCTCGCCTGGTGCTGGTACGGCAAGCGACCGGGAGACGAGTCCGCTGAAGAATGGACGACGTTCGGCGTCCCGCCCGGCGCGCACTCGCAGATGGTTAAGTTTGAGGGACCCGACCCCGCCTTCTGGTGCAGGAAAGGGTACGCGGTCGTCAACGCCGACCCGCGCGGGGCCGGCAACTCCCAAGGACGGCTGGTGTTCTGGGGAAAGCAGGACGCCGAAGACGGCCACGACGCCATCGAATGGATAGCGGCGCAGCCCTGGTCGAGCGGGCGTGTCGGCATGTTCGGTAACTCCGGTCTGGCCATGTGCCAGTGGTTCATCGCCGCCGAGCAGCCCAATCATCTGACCTGCATCGCGCCGTGGGAGGGCACATCGGACATGTACCGGGAGTTCGTTTCCGAAAACGGAATTCCCGCCCCAGGATTCACCGACTTCGTTTCCAGCATCGGCCGGAGCGCCGGCGATCTCATCGAGGACTACTCCGCCATGATCCGCGAGTACCCGCTGATGAACGGCTATTGGCAGTCGAAGATTCCCGACTTCGCAAAGGTCACCGTTCCTGCCTACGTGACCGGCGGTTGGAGCCACATCCACATGTTGGGGGCAATCAACGGCTTTCGCCGCATCAGCTCCCCGCACAAATGGCTACGCGTCCATCGCGACTTCGAGTGGCCCGACACCTACTCGTGGTGGAACATCGAGGACCTTGAACGGTTCTTCGATCGCTACCTCAAGGGAATCCGCAACGGGTGGGAGACGACGCCGAAGGTCCGCATCGACGTCATGGACGCATACGAGTTCGACAGCCAAGTCGGGCGTCCCGAGAATGACTTCCCACTCGACCGAACTGTCTACACCAAGCTCTATCTGGACGCGGGCGAGGCAGGCCAGTTGTCATCGATGCCGGTGCCGGCCGAGTCACACCTTTCCTACGATCCCGAGACCCAAGAGGCGAACTTCGATTACACCTTTGCCGAGGACACCGAGCTTGTCGGTTTCATGAAGGCACACCTGTGGGTCGCGGCCGACGACCACGACGAGATGGACCTGTTTCTCACCGTGCTCAAGCTCGGCCAGGACGGGGAGTGGCTGCCGACCACCGTCTTGGGCCTCCCTCACCCCGGAGCCTGGGGCCGCCTCCGCGTATCCCACCGAGCTCTGGACGATGCCTTGTCGACCGACTTCCAGCCGGTGCAGTCGCACCTTGCAGCGCACAAGCTTGCTCCCGGCGAAATCGTACCGGTCGACATCGCGTTCTACCCGCACGCACGAATCTGGCACGCCGGCGAAACGCTACGGCTTCGGGTTACAGGACGGTACATCCGAGAGGGCTGGTTTGAACCGTTTTCCTGGGACACCGATAACGGGGGCCGGCACGTCATTCACACGGGCGGCAACTACGACTCTTATCTGCAAATACCGGTGATTCCTCCCAAGCACCGGTCGGGCGCGTACGTCTACCGCTGACCACCGGAATGCGCTATATGCGGGATCAGCCGCTGCGCCACTCTGGCCTTGATGGATACTCGGGATAGCAGCCAAAGGAGCCTGTGTTATGCCGCCTGCCCATGTTCATTTCAACGGTAGTGTCAACCTGGCTGATACCGAGACGGTGATGCGCGAGATCACTGTGCGGGTGCCGTCTGGTCTGCATCGCATTCCTGACGGGGAGACCGGGGATCGGGCTAACTGGATTTCTTTCCAGATGCAGAGATTCCTGCAAAGTCCCTCGCTGGTGACCGCGCATCCGCACGGCAAACCGGCGGAGGAACACGAGGTGCCGCAGGTGCGGCTGGCCGACGGGGTGGATCCAGCGGAGATGATCTGGCCGGATCTGGGGTACGCGGGCGTGTATCTGGAGTCGTACGTGACGTTCGCCCGACTGCGGGATCAGGGAATTGTCGCTGATAGCGTCCGTTTCCAGGTCCAGTACCCGACGCCGCCGGCTGCGGTCAGCGCCTACGTCGTGGCCGGGCAGCAGCAGGCGCTGCTGGGTTCTTATGAGCGGGCGCTGTTCGCCGACCTGGACCGACTGCTCGCGGCTGTCCCGCATGACGAGGTGGCGGTGCAGTGGGATGTTGCGGCGGAGTTCGGGATCTTGGAGGCGAGTTTGCCCGGCAGCGGCCCAGAGGCATTCGACGGGATCGTGGCGGGCCTGGTCCGTTGCGTGGACCAGGTGCCCGGCGACATCCCAGCCGGGTTGCACCTGTGTTACGGGGACCGCGGTCATCAACATTTCAAGCAGCCTGAGTCGCTGGCTCTGCAGGTCCGCGTGCTTAACGCGGTCACCGCCGCGGCCCGGCGCCCGGTGAGCTTCGTCTCCTTCACCGTGCCTCAGTATCAGCAGGACGAGAGCTATTTCGCGCCGCTGGCTGGACTGGCCGCAGATCCGGGTACTGAGCTGAACTTCGCGTTGGTGCCGTTTTATCCGGCCGAGCAGGCACCGGGCACCACCAGGGAGCAGGTCAGGCTGATCGATGCCGCCCTGGCGGCAAGCCCCGGCGGCAGCCGCAGTTGGGGAATCTGTACCGAGTGCGGGATGGGCCGCGTCGGCCGGGAGGAGATACCGGGCCTGCTGGACCTGCACCGGGAGATCGTCGCCGCACGCTGACCAGTCATGTCCGCACCCGCCAACGGCACACCAACACGCACTCGATCGGGCCGAACGTTGCGGCCGAGCCGAGACGAGTGATGCGGCCCGGCCTCGCGGGCAGCAGAGGTCGATGGCGACAAACGAGAGGCAGCGGAAAATGCCTAGCGCCAAAGCATCAGGAGAGGCGACCGGCACCGCCACGGGTGTCCTTGCGGGACCGATCGTCGGCCTCAAGTATCAGACACCGACGCAATGCGGGGTCACGAACGAACGGGGCGAGTTTCAGTACCGGCAGGGCGAGGCCGTCACTTTTCTTCTCGGCGACCTCGTGCTGGGAGCCGTCGATGCCGCTCCGCGGGTGAATCTTGCCCAGCTGGTCAATCGTGCCGCCGGCAAAATCGACAAGCTTCACGACCCGCACGTGACCAACCTGGCGCGGTTCATTCAGACGCTCGATCGCGGCGGCGGCGAGTACGGCGTCACCATCTCACCGCTGGTGCACGACCTGGTCGGGGCGACGGTCATCAACTTCAACCAGCCCGAAGGCGATCGAGCGGAGGACGGGGACGGCTCCGCCGCGAAGGGCGGCTTCGCTGACGACCCGCTGGTCATAAGCCTTATCGAGAGGCTGGACGCAACGCCCGGGGTCTTCTCAGCCAGGACTCGTCGCGCGCTGCGATCAGCCGCGGCGGCCCGGAATGAGCTCCGGCGCAATATTCGCGGCATCGTCAAGATGACCGATGTCAAGATCCCCTTGCGTAACGGGTCGTTTGTCTACGCGGACGTCTTCCGGCCAAGCGATGACGGCCAGCACCCGGTCATCATGAACCACGGGTTCTACGGGAAGAGTTTCCAGCACGAGTGCATCTGCACCGACGCCGACGCTCTTCAGAAGGAAGTGCTAGAGGACCGGTTCTTTTCCGGCAACCCGGACGGTTTTCAGTACGAGAACCACGAATCGGTCGACTCCTCGGTGTGGGTACCGGGCGGTTACGTATGCATCCGGGTTGACGCCCGCGGCGTTTGCAACAGTCCCGGGCGGCAAGCCCCGCTGAGCGTGCAGGAGGCCGAGGACTACTACGACGCGATCGAGTGGGCGGCGAGTCAGCCCTGGTCGAACGGAAGCGTCGGCTTGTGGGGCATGTCCTACCTGGCGATGACGCAGCACAACGTCGCGAGCCTGAACCCACCTCATCTCAAGGCGATGATCGCCTTGGGCACCGACGCAGACCTGTACAACGAGTCCGTCTACGGCGGCGGCATCTTCGGCGAAGGCTTCTGGAACTGGTGGTGGAAGGTCTGGTCCGGCCGGAACTTCTGCGGTGAACGCCGGGAGACCGACTGGATGGCCCGAGTGCTCGCCACCCCCTTCAACGACCCAGCGGCGTACGGCGTCCGAGGCTCGATCTATATGCGTCCCGAGGTCGAGAAGGCAACCGCCCCGGTATGGATTGCGGGGCCGCAATCAGGTGCGGTCATTCACCAGCTCGGCAGCAGCGAGACCTACATCCGTTCGACCGGGGCGAAGGCCCGGAAGTTTGACTTTGTCGACGCCTGGTTCTCCTACAGCTACAAAGAGTCGACGATCGCCGAGCACATGCGCTACTTCGACTACTGGCTCAAGGGCGAGGACAACGGCGCCATGGACGGTCCGCCCGTCCGTGTCCAGCTCAGGACGGGCAACGCCGCCTACCGCATGCTGGAGGAGTCCGAGTGGCCCATCGCCCGGACTGAATACCGGCGCTGGTACTTGGACGCGGCGCCTTCGGACTGGGGCGGGGATGGGCGGCGAACCGACTTCGGGCGGATCAGCGAGAGCGTTCCGGCCAGGCCCGGCAGTAAGACTTATGACGCGCAGCTTGTCCTGGGGACGCCGTCGATTCCAGCGATGGGGCCAGTCGGCGGGACGCCTCGCTGGTCAACTGGCATCTGTTTCGTGAGTGATCCGGTAGCCGAGGACCTGGTGCTGGTCGGCTACATGAAGGCCGGTCTCTGGGTGTCGTCGACGAGCAGGAACATGGATGTCTTCGTGTCCCTGCGGGTTCTCGACGAGCAGGATCGCGAGATCCGGTACGAGGCCCTGGTCCATCCGATGGACCCGCGACATACCCATCCAGTCGGGATTGGCTGGCTGAAGGTGTCGAACCGGAAGCTCGACAGCCAGAAGTCGACCGGCTATTGGCCGGTACACACCCATCTCGAGCGCGATCATCAGCCACTTGAGGGCGGCGAGATCGTGCCGATCGAGGTTGGGCTCAACCCGAGCAGTGCGCTGATCCGCAAAGGCTGCCGGCTGCGGATCGACATTCAGCCTTATTCGCCGGCCGGCTTGCCCGTCCGCGCGTACGACGAGAGCTACCACCTAGGAGCGAACAACACGATCTACACCGGACCCGACCACCCGAGTTACGTCCAGCTGCCCATCGTGCCGCAAAGTGACGTAGGCGAGTCCGCATCGTCCGCGCGGGAAGAGGGCGAGTGAAGCCTCCCAACATCCTTCAGATCGTCCTGGGCAGTGACAACCTGCCGTTCTGCAAGCACTTGTATTCGACGGTCTTCGGCTTCGCGGTCGCGGGCGAGAGAATCACCTACTCGCAACACAACGGCGAGGTCATGGCCCTGGGTGAGTGGGGCGGCGCAACGATCCTCTACATGGTGGGGCGCCAGGAACTCATGCAACTCGAGTTCTGGACTCATACCCAGCCTCCGCAACGTCCCATTTCACCAGACTGGCGAGCGAACGACATCGGATTCTGCCGCCTGGGAATCTCGGTTCCCGACTTCGACGCAACGCTCGAACGACTGGCCGGTGTCGGAATCCCGACCATCACGGCGCCTGCCGTGGTCAACGGGCTGCGAAGGGCCTGTTTTTGTGATCCGACGATAGGCATCCCGGTCGAGATCATGGAAGAAGGACCAGCTCTGCCCGGTCAGCGCGACCGGTATCACGACCTGGAGCCAGCCATCGTCTACGTCGCCGCCTCCATCACTGACCTCGATCAGGCGATCGGTTATTTTGGCGACGTCGTCGGGCTCCAGAAAGTAGATATAGAACTTCACCCGGCCGAGCAGGAAAGGCTCTGGGGACTGCCGGACGCCCAACGGCGGACCGCAATCCTGCGTGGTGGCACCACGTTCCTGGAGCTGGTTGAGTACAAAACGCCGCCTGGACGGCCAAGACCGCTGAACGACACGCTCGACCGCCAGGGCTTCAAGACTGTCGCGGTGGGCTACCGCGATCCAGCGGACACCAGCCGCATCTTCCAGCGGGTCCGGGACGCGGGATACGACTGGACGGTCCCCGAGCCAGCCTCGTTCACCGGCGGCAACCACGTGATCGGTGCTGTCGCGCATCACATGAAGACGCTGTCGGTACCCCTAGAGGTCGAACGGCAGTTCGGTTACTCCCCCGAGCCGCCCAAGTGGTGGCGGCCACCTGCCCACCCCGAGAACAACGATTGACAAGTCAACGACGACAAGAGAACGGTAGGCGCTGCTATGGGTGAGACGGTCAACGGCATCGATGACGAGGTCATGGAGCCCGGACTCGACCCAAGGGAACGGCTCTATCCCGGGTTCAACCCACGCCAGGTGAGCATCGACGGTCTCACCATTGACTACGACGTAGAGCTGCAGCTCCGCGACGGCGCGAGGATCTACGTCGACATCTACCGCCCCGCCGGCGTTGCTGATCCACTTCCCGCAGTTCTTCTGTGGAGCGCCTACGGCAAGCACTGGCGTTGGCCCGAGCCGTTGCGGTCCGCTTTCACCCAGAACGCCAGAGTCTCGGACTACGCCCCGATCGAAGCGCAAGACCCGGCCGTATGGTGCCCGGCCGGCTACGCCGTCGTCGTGCCCGATCCGCGAGGCATCAACCACTCCGAAGGAGACGCGACAGCATGGTCGCCGCAGGAGGGCGACGACATCCACGACACGATCGAATGGATCGCCGATCAGCCATGGTCGAACGGCCGGGTCGGCATGGCAGGCGCCTCCTACTTCGCCATCGTCCAATGGTTCGCCGGCGCAACCCGCCCGCCACATCTGGCGGCACTGATGCCCTACGACGGCATGAGCGATCTCTACCGGGAGATCGTGGTCCACGGCGGAATCCCCAATCCCGGGTTCATCTCATTCTGGAACTCTCAGACCCGCAACTCGCTTAACCGGGCCGAGAACTGGCTGACGGCCATGGAGGTCCACCCGTTCTTCGACGAGTACTGGCAGAGCAAGGTCCCCGCGGTCGAAAAGATCAGCGTCCCCACCTACGTCATCGCCTCCTGGACCGACCACGCAGTCCACACCCGAGGCTCGCTGTCGGCCTTCATGCGGCTCGGAACAGAACAGAAGTGGCTCGAAGTTCATGGCCGCAACAAGTGGGCGCGCATGTATGACCCGGAGAGCGTGCGCCGTCAGATCGCCTTCTTCGATCGCTTCCTCAAAGGCATCCCGAACGAGGTCGACAACTGGCCCCGGGTGCGCCTTGAAGTTCGTGAGCGGATAAACGTCGGCCACGAACGCGCCGAGGCAGAGTGGCCGCTCGCCCGCACGCTGTACAAGTCGTTCTATCTGGATGCCTCGAACAGGTCGCTGAACCCGGAGCCGATTCGCCGGCCGTCCGCGATCTCGTACGACGCGACCGCCACCGAGCCGCACGCAACCTTTTCGTACACGTTCACCGAGGACACCGAGCTGACAGGCTACTTCAAGCTCAAGCTGTGGGTCGAGGCCGACGGCGCAGACGACATGGACCTGTTCACGGCCGTCCAGAAGATCGACGCAGCAGGCGAGCTCGTCAACTTTTACTACATCACGCGTTTCACGTTCGGGCACGCCGCACACGGCTGGCTCCGGGTCTCACAGCGAGAACTCGACGAGGCAAAGAGCCTGCCACATCAGCCGTTCCACCCCCACCAGCGTGAGCAGCGCGTGAAGCCAGGTGAGATCGTCCCGGTTGAAATCGAGATCTGGCCGTCCAGCACGCTGTTCCGGGCCGGCGAGCAGATGCGCGTGGTCGTCATGGGCAAGGACCCGTTCCCGCCGTCCGACGCGCCCGGCGTCGGCATCGCGGTCCACCCGGTCACGCGCAACGCAGGCAAACACACCATCCATACGGGCGGCCGGTTCGACAGCCACCTCCTCGTCCCAGTCATCCCTGAGTGATCGTGCATGGTCTCACGCGCGCCGCTCCCCGAAACAGCGGTATACGGACCTTTCTGGACGGGACGCCAGGGCAGCCGATCAACGCCAGGTTGATTCGCTCAACCGCCCGGCCGGGACCGCCTACCGCACCGTCATATCTTGAGGAGTCGCTCGCAGTTGCCGTGTGCGATCTTCTCGCGGTCGGCTGGACTAATCGGAGCGGCCTTCAGAAATGAGGTCGCCTCTTGGTTATCTGAGAACGGGTAGTCGACCGAGAAGAGGATCCGATCAGCGCCGAACACGAGCAATGCGCACAGCAGCGGCGGGTTTGTCGTGTATCCAGCCGTAGTGATATGTACTTGCTCGCGTACCGTTTCGGCCACCGACCGTGGCAAGCCGGTCAGCGGGCTTAGTTTCTTATCAGCCCGGGCCAGGCTGAACGGCAGATTCTCACCCATGTGCCCGACGATGATCTGCAGGCCCGGAAATCGTTCAAATGTACCGCCGGCCGCCATCCTCAGCACGTGCAGACCCAACTCGGCATGCCATCCCCATCCGCCCGTCGCGAGCATCTGTGCGACCGGCGGTTCTAGCCCCGAGAAGTACGCCTGTCGCACAACCGAGGGCGGCTCAGCAGGATGCAGGTAGATCGGAACGCCCAAGTCCTGCGCTTCGGCGAGCAGGGGCACGAAGGCAGGATCATCAAGAAACAGGCCGTTGGTCAGACCGTGAATCATCGCACCGACAAATCCCAGGTCGACGACGGCACGACGCAACTCCGCGGCCGCGGCCGACGGGTCGGACATCGGCAAGGCGGCGAAACCGGCGAACCGATCGGGATGCGCGGCTACGGCCCCGGCCAGCCGGTCGTTGGCCTTTCGAGACAGCGCCACAGCGCGACGCGGTTCCAGCTCTTGGATGGCATGACCCACAAAGGAAAGAATCTGTACGTCGATACCGGCGGAATCCATGCTCTCGAGGCGTTTGCTGTCCAAATCGTCGAGCAGATCGAGCGCCCAGGGCGGCATCGCCATCGTCGCCGCGCCTACCTCGGCGCTGATGTCTGCCGGAAGCGCGTGCTCCTCGATAGCGATAATTCTCATTGAATCCCTTCGGGTCCTTGAAGTCTGCTCTCGGGTAAACGAGCCGAACCATTAGGCCTCATTGTGCGTTGGTCGGTCAGCGGTGTCAAGGTATCGGCGTTTGAGGTAACTCCTTGACACGCCCGGCAGTACGAGGCAAGGTAAGGCATAATGGTTCGGTCCATTTAACGAATAGCGACGGGACAGCATTTCACATAACTATGCGGTGGCAGTCCAGCAGTAGGTCTGATCGCAGCACCCCGTCTTCTTACAAATTCGGGAGGATGAGGTCCGCGAGAAGATCGAATTTCAGCTGCGCTCACGCTGACCTCGAGACGCAATTAAGCCGATAGGAACATCAATGTCCAGTGCACCACGTGGAAGGACACTCCTCCGCGGAGGATTCGTCATCCCCATCGATCCGGCCCTTCCACGTGAATTTGTTGGCGACGTGCTGATGGCTGAGGAGCGAATCGAGGCGGTTGCGCCCCGCATAGATGTGGACCCAGCCTCGACTCGCATCATCGATGTCACGGGCCAGATCGTCATGCCCGGAATGGTTGATACGCATCGCCACACTTGGCAGGCTCCGCTGCGGTTCGCGGGCGCCGACTGGACAATTGCCGCCTATGGTGCCGCTATGTGGCGGAACTTCGGACCGCACTACACGCCGGAGGACACCTACGTCGCATTGCGGCTTGGGATCGCCGAAGCACTCGACGCCGGCATCACCCAACTACTCGATTGGAACCACGGGATCTCATCGCCAGAGCACGGCGACGCCAGCGTGCAGGCCCACCGCGATTCCGGCGGCCGCACCATCCTGGCCTATGGGCAGTCGGCGGCGGTGTGGAACGAGATGTCCCAGACCGAGGACCACAAGAGCAACAGCCCGCCATCGCCGGATCTCCGTCGTCTCAAGGACGAGTACTTCGGCGGAGGGAACGATCTGACTACCCTGGCGATGGCGGCGCGCGGGCCGGAGATCGGCACGCTCGAGGTGCTCCATCAGGAGTGGCAGCTCGCCAGCGAACTCGGCTTGAGAATAAGCGTACATGTGGGAAACGGCACCTGGTCAGCGGTCCGGCCGGTCAAACTCCTGGCTCACGAGGGCCTGCTGCACGACCGCATCACCTATGTACATTGCAATTCGATCGACGACGAGGAACTGCGGCTCATCGCCGACAGCGGCGGGACCGCCTCCTGCGCGGTGGAGGAGGAGCTTCACATGGGGCACGGGTACCCAGCCGTCGAGCGCCTGTTGGCCATGGGCATGTCCCCCAGCTTGTCCGTCGATACCTGCTCGAATGTCGCCGGCAGCCTGTTTCCCATTATGCGGGCCGCGCTCGCCGTCGTCCGCGGCCGGCAGAACCAGGAACTCCTTGACCAGGGGATTGATCCACTGTCGGTAAGCGTCACCGCCCACGACGCACTCGAATGGGCCACACTCCGCGGCGCAGAGGCCAACGGCCTGGGCGACATTACTGGCTCGCTGACTCCAGGCAAGCAGGCGGACGTCGTGATCATCCGGACCGACTCCCCCGGCTTCTTCCCCGTCAACTATGCGGCCGGCACGGTCGTCATGAACGGTCATCCGCTCGCCGTCGACACGGTGTTCGTCGCGGGCCGGCCCGTCAAAGAAGCCGGCCGGCTCGTCGATATCGATATGGCGCGTCTACGCAGTGAGGCCGAGGCTTTGCGTGACCGGCTCTACGCGGCAGGCGGCGCCCGCCTTGGGGCCTGGACTCCGGATCTGTCACACCGCCGTGTCTCCGCAGGCCAGGTCGCCGAATAGCTCGCGTAGGCGGTTGTGAATCCTGGGAAAAGCTCGCGTAACGTGATCATTTCGCACTGATTTACGCGGCGAGTGGCGTGATGGGGCTACTGCCGCATTGGAGTAAATGGCGAAGGAGCCGAGCATGCGGATGGGCCCAGGGAACAGCTTCCTGATCGAGGCGAAGGTACGTGTGCCGCCGGTGCGGGAGACGGCTGTGGTGCGGCCCAGGGTGTCGGAGCTATTTCACTCACGGCTAGCGGCCGTCGACGTGCTCTGGGTAACGGCCACGGCGGGCGCTGGGAAAACGACGGCCGTCGTCCACGCCTTGGAGCACGTTTACCATCCGGCGGCATGGATGCGCCTGGATCACAGTGAGGCCCTGCCTGGACGGTTCCTGGTCTACCTGGAGAAGGCGCTGCTCGGCGCGCTGCCAGACAAGCAGCCCGTCATAGAGTCGGCACTCGAGCGCGGCATCTCGCATCTAGAGTGTGCGGCTCTGCTCGCGCAGTCGGTGGACGACGCCAAGGTACTGCTCGTCGTCGACGAAGTTGAACAGATCGAGGAGTCGCCGGCCGTCAGAGAGGCCGTGTCCTCATTCATCAAGTACACCGGCTCCGGGACCAAGATGGTCCTCATCGCCCGGCGCGAGGTGGACTTCGGGCTGGCCCGCGCGAAAGTCGACGGGCGAGTCGGCTACATCCGCGAGGCTGATCTGGCATTTTCCGTCGATGAGGCACGGGAGGCGCTAGCCCAGCTGCCGTTGTCCGATATCGACCCGAAGGCAGCGGTCGATGCGACGGGCGGCTGGGTGACCGGAGTGCTGTTCGAGTCATGGCGATCAGAGGCGCACGTGCACGGGGCGGGCGGTGAGGCCGACCCGCTCAGCTCCTACCTGTCGTCGGAGATCATGTCGTCGCTCGATCCCGAGCTTCAGAGCTTCCTCGTGAGAACTTCCGTGCTCGACGTCGTGACACCCGACCATGCCGCCCGCGTTGGCGCCGTCGGTGCCGGGGATCTCATGAGCAGGCTCCGCGCGGCGCATCTGCCGGTCGTGTTCGAGAGCCCGCAAACGATGCGATGTCACACCCGGTTCCGTGAGTACCTGCTGGACCGATGGCGCGAACTCGACCCATCGCTGCGGGCCGACGTTCATCTTCGCCATGGTCAGCTACTACTTGAGCAGCAGCGCTGGGAAGATGCGGTTGGCGAGTTTCTCGCCGGCGGTGACGTCGCACAGGCTGAGGACACAGCTGAGCGGGCAATTATTGCCGTCGCGCGACGGCTGGATATTGCTCTGGTCGAGCAATGGCTCAGCTGCTTCCGCTCGTGGCGGGTCGAGTCGTCGCCCGTGCTTACCGCGGCTGACCTGCTCGTGGCCCTGGAACAGGAACTTTACGGCCGGGCCGCGCGCGCGGCCGACCGCCTGGCCGCGCTGGATAGCAAGGGAGTTCCGTCTGACTCGCGGCTGTTCGGCGCGATGGCATGGAGCTACTTCCTGAACGGCCGGATCGCCGATGCTTATCGAGTCCTGGACACGGCCCCAGACGATGCGCACACCAGGGCGATCCGATTCTGCATCGGCGTCGAATTGGTCGATGACGATACGCACTACCGCGACCGCCCGCCCGATACCTACACCGAGCTCGATGGCTTGCTCGCCCGAGTGGATCTGGCTCACGGCCGCTTCGCCGAGCTGGCCACACGCGGCCAGAGCCCGCTGGAGGCGGTCCGGCTGGCCCAGGTTGGGGCCCTGACCGGGTTGGGGCGACTGGAAGAGGCATGGTCCCGGGTTCCCGCCAAGACCCCCGGGTGGACCGGGACACGGACCCGGGCCGAGCTGCTGGCGGAGTCAGGACGGCCGGAGGAGGCATGGTCGGAACTCATCGCGGGCCGCGACCACCTCATCCGGTCGGAATCTCCGCTGTACCGGATGTTTGCCCTGCTGACTGAAGCGATGCTGGCCTTGCGTTTCCGCCGCGACGTCGCCCAGGCACGGGCGGCGCTGCGAGCTGTCGCGCAGGAACCGACCGCCTTGCAGCGCATCCGGACCCTTGAGCAGATCGCTCTGTGGGGCGGCCTTATCGCCCTGTACGAGAACGATACGGATGAAGCCCTCCGGCAGCTTAGGGAAGCCGTGGCGCTAATGACGCGCTGGGACCGGAGGCTGCACCTGCCGACGGCCGCGGTTTACCTCGCCGAAGCAGAATGGCGAGCGGGGAACGAAGAGAGCTCCGATCGCGTCGCCAACCTGGCCCTGGAAGCTGCGAGAGCGACAGGATCGATGCAGGCACTGGGCCGGGCGCTCGGCGACTTTTCCGCTGTGCTTTCCCGCCGCCTGGACATTGAAAGTGACCCGGACGGGCCATGGCACGACCTCGGGCGGACCCTGGTAGTCGACGCCGAGACACTGGCGGTGGTCGTGACGGCCCCGGCCGTAGTTGTCGCCGAACTCGACCGGCCGGCGATCCTGATCGGCGGAAGGCGGCACGAACCCAAGCTGATCAAGACAATAGAGTTGCTGGGATACCTGGCCGTCGAGGGATCAGACGTGAACCGCGCCGATCTTGTCGCCGCATTGTTCGACAGCAAGAACGACAAGTCGGCCAGTGCCTACCTGCGGATGGCCGTGAACGCCGTTCGTCACCTCACCGGCGACCCCGACTGCCTCCAAACCGACGGCAACCGGGTCGTATGGAAGCGAGGACCACTGACCAGCACGTTCTCCGCTACGCTCATTTCGTATCGGAGAATCCGGAGAGTCAGTGGCCGTGAACGCTTGCGCCTGGCCCTGGAAACGCTGGAGCGTGTATCCGGCAAGGAGGTGCTGCCGGGCGCCCCGTCGCCGTGGGCGACTGAACACCGGAGGTG
Organism: uncultured Streptosporangiaceae bacterium; assembly: GCA_964250865.1. Classification (GTDB taxonomy): domain Bacteria; phylum Actinomycetota; class Actinomycetes; order Streptosporangiales; family Streptosporangiaceae; genus Bog-532. Next base: position 20,771 of record CAXUJF010000001.1, on the reverse strand, counting down.
CTGGGCCACGCTCATCTTGGACATCCGCCACACCGCCGCTGGGGCGGCGTACGAGACGGCTGATTACGGGGTGGCGCACCGATTGGTGAAACAGGTGCTGGCCGAGGACGCCTACCGGGAGAGCGCGTGGCGGCTGGCCATGAAGGTGGCCTCGGCGATAGGCGACACCGATGGAGTAATCGCTGCCTACCGTGGCTGCGAAGCGGCTCTTCACGAGCTGGCGGCGACTCCCTCTGCGGCCACTCGTGAGCTATTTGACCGCCTGCGCATCTGAACGCGGCGACCTCCGTGATGAGGCCGTCCTCGATCGGGATGTCTCCAGTGAACTGGCTTGTTCCCCTCGTGACCGGCACTATGGTCCCGCCCCGGAGCAGGGTTCGCTGGGGGGCGTTGCTCATGACAATTCCTCATGGTGATCATCGGAACGGCGGCCACCCGGCAAACGCCTAAGACGCTGCACCGAGGAGCCGAAGCGGTCGGAACCTTCCCGGCGCGCTGGTTTCTGTGAGTGGTATTTGAGGAGACCGAAATTCTGGGACAGAACGTCGAGATCCACGTCTGCCGCGCTCATCAGCTCGTCCCGGGAGCGCTCCACCATGTCCCGCACGGCCCGCAGGTCGTGACCTACCAGCGTCCGATCCCATTTCTTGAGCTGCCCGGCGATGAACACCATCTCGACGTTGCGCGTGTCCGCGGCGGAGACGACCGTTCCGTAAGCGTTGTTCAGTGGCATCGTGTTCCAGTCGCTCGCGTCGATGACCACGAGATCGGCTTCCTTGCCCGGCGTGATCGTCCCCGTCTTGTCGAGCAAGCCGATCGCAGCTGCCCCGTTGGCCGTGGCGAACTTGAGGACGTCTTTTGTGGTTAGCGGATCCGGATGAGGGGTCTCACCGCGGTACCGGCGGTGGAAAACCTGCATTCGCTGAATGTTCATCAGCGTACGCATCTGCGTGAACATGTCCGATGTAAGGCACACTTCGACGTCGACGCTGAGGCAGGGCTGGATTCCAGCGTCGAGCGCGAGTTGGACAGACGGAACGGCATCGGCAATGCCAATGCAAGCGTCCGAGGTTGTCGGAATCGACACCCCGGTACCGCTGCTGGCGATCATCCGCCACGCCTTGGTCGACAGATCGAGGCAGTGAATCAGCAGGACATCGGGTCCCAGCAGACCTGCCTTGCCCAGATCCTCGACGCGGTCCGATGCGATGGTCCCGAGAACGCCGTCGGAGGCAAAACCGATCCCAAGCGAGCGGGCCAGCTTTACACCACGCTTTCCGAGGCTGATTTCCGGACGTGCGAAGGCGCCGCCGATCGCGCCCAGGCGCAGGGTCAGCAGCTGATCGGACGACGAGAAGTAAGTGTCGCGTAGTCGCTCGACATCGGCAGGCCAGGTCTGGCTGAAGTCCCCGCCAAGGACGCCGCAGGAGGTATGCACGGCCCGGATGCCGGCATCGGTCAGGGCGCGAATGGCTTCATCGGAATGCTCGGGGGTGCGCGGGTTATGGAAGAAGTCGAGGACCGTGGTAATGCCGGCATCAATGCACCCAAGTGCGGAGATCAGGTTGCCAACATAAATGTCACTGGGCCGGTACAGGGGGCCCAGCCAGTCGTTCATCACGGCGAGGTAGGCACTGTTGCTGTCGCAGTCTGGGATGAGCCGCCGCAACTGGTTTTGCCAGCAGTGCCGGTGGGTGTCCTGGAATCCCGGGATGAGGATCCGCCCGCTGACGTCGACGATGATCGCGTCGCCCGCAGCGTCGAGGACTGGGCCGATGGCCGCGATCCGGCCCCCCTCCAATAGAACGTCGGCCCGGGCGAAGTCTCCGACGGCCGGATCCATGCTCAGCACGGTCGCCCCGGTCAGCAGCACCCGTCGTCGCGGATCGCCCGCCGTGGCAACGAGCTTGTCGTAGGCATCGTCCTGGGCGCGGGTCATCTGCATCTCTCGCCTTCATTCGGGAACCAAACCAAGCCGGCATGCTGCTATGACGCTAGCGGGGGCAGGAAAACCGGCCCGAAACGAGGCGGGGAATCTCTAGTTTCCCCCGGATTTTCACGTCGTCACCCAGACTCGGCGCCACGGGCTCGCGGCCGCTCAGCGACTAAGCGGGCCATGGCGAAACCACACGGTGAGGACAAGATCGATGAGCCGCGGACCGATGAAACGCGAAGCGATGTACCGCACTTACCTGGACGACTACGCGGAGACCTGGAAGGAGTACTTCCACTTCAAGCGTGAAGACGGGATCCTCGAAGTCCGGATGCACACGAACGGCGGCCCGGCCAAGTGGGATCTTGAGCTGCACAAGGCGTTCATCCCGGTGTTCGCCGACATCCACCACGACCCCGAGAACGAGTGCGTCATCATCACCGGCACCGGGGACAGTTTCCTGGCCGAGTTCGACGATGCTAGCTGGACGCGGAACGGGTTCCGTGAGCCGTTCGGGCACCGGCACGGTTACGACGTGTTCTACCTGGACCAGACAAAAGAACCCTTTGGGCTGCTCAACCTGGAGATCCCGGTCATCGCGGCGGTGAACGGTCCCTGCATCATCCACGCGGAGCTGGCGCTGCTCAACGACATCGTCATCGCGTCCGAAACGACCACCCTCAAGGATGGGCACTACACCGGGATGGGTATTGTCCCCGGAGACGGCGTCCACACCCTGTTCCGCGAGCTGCTGGGACACAACCGGGCGAAGTACTTCCTGCTCACCGGGCAGACGCTCAGCGCCAAGGAATGCCTCGACCTCGGCCTGGTCAACGAGGTGGTCCCCCACGAGCAGGTGCTCGACCGAGCATGGGAGATCGCGCGGACCATCTTCATGGCCCGCAACCGGATACAGCGCCGGATCACCCGCGCCGTGCTGGTCCAGCCCTGGCGTGAGCTGTTCACCAAGGAGCTCCCGTTCGGTCAGGGCCTGGAGTCCTGGGCCTGCCACGACTACTGGCCGTACGCCGACGAACAGGGGTACGACATGGCCAACCTGAAGAAGGCAGACGACGGGACCGGGAGCCAGCGGTGACCGCGTCGGCTGTCCGCCCGCAGCGGCTCCATCACACGAACATCCGGGTGACCGACCCGGTCCCGTCGGTGTCCTTCTACCGTGCGCTCGGACTCGAGATCGTCGGCTGCATGGATCTCGGCGGGTCGTACACGCTGTATCTGGGCGTGTCCGGTGACGCCTACCTCATCGAGCTGACCGTCAATGAACAGGCTGATCAGGCGTGGGTCGGCACGGCGGGAAGCGGCCACGTAGCGTTGACGGTCGAGGATCTCGACGCGGCCCTTTCGAGCCTGGCCGAGGCGGGGATCAACGCCGTAGTGGAGCCGTTCCACCCTGGAGATCGCCCGAATCTGCGGGTCTGTTTCCTCGAAGACCCCAGCGGATACCGGGTCGAACTGATCAACGGCGAGTTCGCCCCGCCCATGGACGAGCTACCCGCCGCACTCAGCAGCTGACCGCGCCCGCGGTTCGTCGCGACGTCATATCGCCCACCCGGCGTTCAGCACTATGAGGAGAAGACATGTACCTTGGCCGGGTCTTGCACCACGGCCCCGAAGGTCCCGAACCGCGGATCGTCGCCGCCACCCATCCGGGCACCGGGTGGGTTGACGTCCGCAGTTCCGAACGGCTGCGGCTGCAGCGGGCCGGCAGCGGCGCGTCGGCCGCCTGCAAGGTGGCAGCAGCCATCGTGCCGGCGAGCATGGCCGCCGCGCTCGACTCGGGCTGGGGCGGCGTCCTCGAAATCGGGAACTACGACGACGACGCCTACACAGCTGCGGTGCGCGACGGTTGTCCGCTCGCACCCGTGCTCGGTGGACTGCGTGGGCTTGGACGCCGGTACGCACTCCAGATCCGCACCGGTTTCCCTGAGATCCCCCGGCAGGTCAGTGGCTACAGCCGGGACCAGTTGCTCGGAATCGTCCGCTCACTAGCTCGACCCCAGACACGGGCATCACCTGCGCTCCGCAGGTTGAGTCTCAGTCCTCCACGGCGGCGAGCGCGAGATCCGCCAGACGGCGGAGCCGCTGGAAGTGGGCGAGTCCCTCGACCATTCCGCTCGAGAGAAACACGAAGCAGAAGTCACGAAGTGGATCGACCATGAACATGGTCGTACCGCCACCGACACCCGCGTAGGCACGCTCACTGGCCGTGTAGCCCATCGGCGTAATATGCAGGTCACCTGACCCGCGTCCGTAGCCTCCGCCGAGGGTAAAGTTCGCGGGAAAGTCCGGCAGGTGCTCAGCTTCGGCGTAGAAGTCCCAGAAGTGGTTTCGGTGCGTTCCCGTGTGGACCCGGTAGGCATAGTCGACGATCGCTGGAGAGAGCAGCCGGGCGCCGTCGAGACCACGACCCCAACGCCTGGTCATCTCGGCGAACCGGAATAGGTCCGCAGTAGTTGAGTAGCCTGAAACACCGGGCATCTCACAGTCGGCACCTTGGTCGTTCATGAGTTCTAGCTCCGACGCTGGCTGGGCCGCCTCACCGGGGGCAACGACCTTGAGGGGAACTCGGCGAGGATCATCGACGTCCGCTCCGATCGTCGTGTCGTTCATGCCCAGCGGGAGGAACACGTCCTCACGCAGGATCCGTCGAAAGCCCCGGTCGGCTGGATCGAGCCTGCGCAGCATCTCGCCGAGCACCGCGAAGCCTTCCCACGGACTGTAGGACACGCGGCTTCCGGGACGCGAGTGAACCGGGAGTGGGGTCACGGCGCCCACGGCAGCCGAGAGGATCCCGCTCCCGAACGGACGCAGCGCCGGGGGCAGATCGAATCCGTAGTAGAGCCCCGCGCTGTGTGTCAGCAGCTGGTAGACAGTGATCCGCTCTTTGCCGCGCACGGCGAACTCCGGAATCACGGATGCGATCGGGGTGTCGAATGAGAGCTCGCCCCGGTCGATCAAGCGCAGGACGGCTGCCGCCGTGAAGGACTTCGTCAGCGACATCATGAGAAAGCGGTCGTCGAGGCGCACCGGCCGGCTGTTCTCGCCCTGCGTGGTCCCGATCGCTTCGTGGAAGCCCACCACTCCGCCCCGGGCGACTAGGACTGCCGCACCGTAATGCAATCCCCGGCGAACATCCGACTCGACGGACTCCCGGAGCCGCCCCAGGGCCCCTTGGTCGAGGCCGGCGTCGGCCGGCGACGTCGCGGCCAGGTCGTCCCGCACGTCCGCCGCCGCTGCCTTGTTGCTGACAGTATTCATCGATGCTCCTCATCGAGCCGAAGGCAAACGCGCATTTCTTCCAGAGCCTAGCCGTCGTGATCGGATGTCGTCGTTGGCGCCATGACCGGAGTCCAATCTCGAGGTTCTTGTGACAGCATCGGAGCACCGTAGGTCCGCGGGCCGAACGCTATGCGCGGGCGTGTAAATGGCCGAGAAATCAGGTCTGCTGCAAATGTGTGACGTGCGTCACGGACAGTAAGGCCATCTCAGCGAAATAGGTTCGGGCATCTGCGCCCAGGAACTGCCGCGCCGACGGCCTGCACGCGGGACACAACATCGAAGCGGATCCAGGCACCCAGGTCCGCCGGCGTCCTTTTCCCGCCGACAACACCTCCCGCCGTCAGGCCGCGATCCATACCCCACCGCGCCGTCAAAGATCGTTAGCCGCTGCTTGCACCAGTGCGGTGGGCAACTTCGCGACCCTTTAAATGGACTTTCGTCGTATTCGACAGAGAGGTACCGGAACAGGTATTTCGTCGGCATTTGGCAGCGCGCAGGCAAAGTCATCCTCAGATACGCCCAGTCGAATGCGCAGAGAACACTTATAACGACGGCTTTCTCAGGCATGTGGCCACCGAGCTCCGCTCTCGTAGCAGAGGGGGCGACGGATCCATCGAGAGACAGAATGAGAGAACACTTTGAATTCGAACCCTGTCATCGCCGCCCCCGACAGGAAAACGTTCCGTGCAGCCATGTCCAGGGTACCCACTAGCGTCGTGATCGTGGCCGCCATGCACGATAGCGAGCCGGTGGGCATGGTCGTAGGAACGTTCACCTCCGTCTCGGTTGACCCGGTCCTTGTCGGCTACCTTGGCGAGCGCAGCTCCCGTACGGTCTCCTTGCTGCTGGCGGCCGACCAGGTGAGCTGCAGCTTGCTGCACGAGTCACAGCTGGATCTTGTGACCGCCTTCGAACGGCCAGCTGGGTCCCGGTTCGATGGCGTCGCTTGGGAGGTCGAGGACCAGTTCAACGTTCCGGTCTTTGCCGGGGCCCCGCTGACCGTGTTTGGCTGCCCCGCCAGTGTGACGGAAGCCGGAGATCATCTATTTGCGCTTATCGAGGTGCTTGGAGTGCATACGATGGGCCCGGCTCGGCCTCTAACATTCTGCGGAGGCCGCCTGAACCGGATGGATCCCGGGCCGATGGTCGACCGCAGCATCTGGCAACTCGGCCTGCGAGAGTAACTGTGCCCTAGTGTTGTGACGAGTGTCTTGGTTTAGTTTTTGATGTGGGTGCGGGATAATGGCATATGCCGATCGTGTGGTCGTGCTGACGGTGCCCGATAGCGACCGGGTTGAGCTGGAGCGGCGGGCCCGGTCGAAGGGGGCCCCGGCGCGGTTGGTGGAGCGGGCCAGGATCGTGCTGCTGGCTGCGGATGGGCTCCGTGCTGACCGATGCGGTGGTGTGCCAGATCCTGGCCGCGACAGTGACCCCGCCACCGGAATCGCTGCAGGCCCAGGGTGGGGACTGTGGATTAAAGGCTGTCGCATTTTCGATGGTAACCGTATGTGACTTAATCCGAGGAGGATGCGTTGGCGCAGCAGGGTGAAGCCGGCGCGTCCGTACATCTGTCTTTTGATCATCTCGGTTTTGGTGTTGACGCCCTCGGTGCGGCCGTTGTGGTGCGGGAGGGTCAGTGCGGCGGTGGCGGCCTGGAGGTCCCGTTCCAGGCCGCGGGTGAAGGAGTGCACGTGGGGCAGGCCGGCGGCTCGCGCGTCGCTGATCCACTGGCGGCCAAACGGTACGAAGAACTCGGCGACGCCGTACGGCAGCACCTAGCCTGGACCGAGCTCGCCGGGACCGAGATCAGCGACACCGTATGCACAACTTCACCCACGTCACCGAGACCGTGTACCGGCACGTCATCGTCCCCGCCATCCGCGGCGGCGCGAGCGTGCTGGACACCGTCTTCGGTGACGGCCCCGAAGACGGAAGCGGCGCAGCGGATGTATCCACTACGCCGTAGTCACTTGGTTAGTCACTGGATCATGAACCCTGAGGTCCGGAAAGCCTCGTGAGCTGGAGCCCCGTTACGGAATCGAACCGTAGACCTTCTCCTTACCATGGAGACGCTCTGCCGACTGAGCTAACGGGGCGAGTATTCAGCTGTCTGACCTGGGTTTTGCGGTTACCCGCTCGGCTCTCAAGTCGTGCACACCGATGCTACAGCATTGAATCTGTCGTTGTGAGGAAGACCAACGCTCGCACTGGCGCAGGCGAGCTTAGCGCACTTCTGCCGTCCTGGCGTCTTACCTGGAGGCGGTAAACCTGCCCCTGGGCACCGTCTTGACCTGTACGGATGACCAGAACCTCCTGATGCCATGGCCGGTCGCCCAGGGCGTGCTTACCGCAGCGTTAGCGGTCGATACCAGCTTTCCAGTGGCTTAGAGGACAAGGGTGAGATACCAGCGACCCCGATGTCGAAGGGCCGCCGCCGGAGTCGAACGACACGACCACCTCTAACTCACAGACGAGGCGCTGCATTTCGTTGACCGCGTCGCCGTACTCGGGAAATGGGAGAAGAGCGGCGCCGCAGAACTGTAACGATGCCCGTCGGTCAGAAGCACGGCGTGGGATCACAGTCCCTGCCGCCCGACGCCATCGATACGCGCGACTGCGCGAGCGTTTGGGTCTTACTCGCCATTTGCAGTCGCGGACGGGTAGACGACCCCCGTCATGCTCGCCCGAGCCGGGTCCGGTCGGGCCAGCGACTCCCGGCGCACCCGGTCGAGCGCGGCCAGCACCCCGATGGTGTCGCTGAGCGGCGCAAGCGGGCTTTCGGTGAGCCCAGCCCGGATACACCGACCGACTTCCGCGATCTCGAACCCGAAGCCGTTTCCGGGCGAATATGCCGTCTCGGTGACGGGGTCGGAGCAGTCGGCCTGCAACGTGAGCTCGCTGGGCCGGTTCAGCCGCGGCCCGAGGTGTAGCGTTCCGGAGCTACCGCTAAGGATGCCGCCCAGGGCCGAGGGACCACGGAAGCCCGCGTACAGCTGGGCGAACGTTCCTTCCGGGTAGGCCCACTGTATAGCGACACCGTCGTCCGTGCCGCTGGCGGCCCACGTCGTGGTTGCGGCGATGCCATCCGGCGCTCCCAGGACCATCCAGGCAAAATGGGCCGGGTAGATACCGAGGTCCAGGAGGGCTCCGCCGCCCGCGGCAGGGTCGAACAGACGGTCGGCCGACGCGAAGGGGTGCGCGGTCGACAGCTCCGCACGGACACCGAGCAGGTTGCCGATGGCACCGCTCTGCACCAGACTCTGGGCACGGCGGATCAGCGGGTGCATGCGCATCCACATGCCTTCCATGCAGAACCGGCCCGCCGCCGCCGCCCGGTCGGCGATCTCCCGGGCCTGCGCCGCGTCCATGGCCAAGGGCTTCTCCACGACTACGTGCTTGCCGGCCTCCAGCGCCCATAGCGCGTGGCGGCGGTGGACGCTGTTGACAGTCGCGACGTACACGACGTCGACGGCGGGATCCTCCAGCAGCGCCTGGTAGGAAGGGCTGGTCCGCGGGGCGCCCACCATCTCGCGCAGGTGGCCCGCCCGGGCCTGATCCCTGGACGCGATGGTCTCTACCCGGTGGCCCGCCGTACGGATGATGTCAAGCGCGAAGTCGTGCGCGATGTGCCCGGCGCCGAGAATGCCCCAGCGCACCTCGTTCCGGCTGTTCAAGGCCTATCCCCGGGACCGTTGCCCTCCGCGGGCAGGCCGCTCCCGGTCGCTGCCATGTCTATGATCAGTGCGGCGGTCCAGCCGAAGGCGGCACTGCCCCGGCCAGTCCCGTCGAATGGGTCGAAATATTCGTGGAGGCCGGCCGTTTCTGCTGCCGCTAGCACTCCGGCGCGCACCAGGTCAGCTTCCTCACCGTAGCCATGCTGCCGCAGACCCTTCCAGAGCAGCCAGTTGGTATTGACCCAGGTGGGGCCGCGCCAGTAGAGCCGAGCGTCGAAGGTGGCCGCGGTCAGGTCGTTGGTCGGGACACCGAATCGCATGTCCGGCAAGCGGAAACGGTCGGACAGAAGGACCTTGCGGAGCGCATCGGCTTGGCGGCCGGGCAGGCCGGGAACGAGGAGCGGCACCAGACCGCCCACGGTCACGGCGGACGAGAGCTGGTCACGGCGGACGTCACGTGCCTGGAAGACGCCTGCCGCATCGTTCCAGAGCCTGGCGACCAGGGCTTCCTGGACCAGTCTGGCCTGGTCCAGGAAGGGGCCGCCCTCGTGGCCGAGCAGTTTCGCAATGACGGCCATGGCGTCCAGCGACCAGATGTAGCAGGCGTTGAAGAGCGGATCCTCGACAACAAATGGGTGCTCGTGGCGCAGATAGGCGTCGCTGTAGCCGGAGTCCCGGTACCGCTCGGACAGGAACACGTAGAGCGAGTACTCCCGGCCGCCTGGTCGCTCGCGCGGGTCCACCACGGCGCTGCCCGGCCGCCGGGGCACCAAGTAGGTGCTGTCGGCAGGCAGGCCACTCAGGGCGGCGTCCCACGAGGGACTGTTGTCCAGGCCGCTCTCCCAGGGATGCACGATGGACAGCAATCCGTCACCGCTGATGTCCCGGGCCGTCGCCAGGTAGGCCAGCTGCTGCACCAGCCGGGGGTAGAGCCGCGCGAGGAAAGCACGGGCCCGCTGTTTGTCCGCGGCCCGCCGGTAGACCTCCAGCGCCGCGCCCGCATGCACCGGAGGCTGCGTGATCCCCGATGTCGCCAACGGTGGGCCCTGCGGCGGGCCCGGCGCGTGCCAGAACGACGGCCCGGGGAAGTAAGCCTCGTCGGGGATGGAGCGGTTGAAGATGATGTGCGGCAGCATCCCATTGGCCCATTGGCCGGCGAACACGGTGAGCAGCTCGGATTCGGCCCGCGGCTGATGCCAGCGAGCTAGCCCGATGCTGATGAAGGCGGAGTCCCAGCTCCACTGGTGCGGGTAGAGGTGCCGGGACGGGACCGTGGACATGCCACGCCAGTTCAGGAGCAGGGTCCGCAGGGCATCGCGCCATGTCTCGAGGTGCCCGTCCCACTTTCCCGGAGTCGGCGACGGGGCGGACGGCAGGGCGCTCACTGCCCGGCTCCTGGGTACGCCACCGCGGCTTGGGCCCGGACGACGGTCTCGTGACATGTGACCAGGCATGACATGAGGTCCTCGCGCGGGCGGCATTCCAGCGCGAGCCATCCGCCGTATCCAACGGCCAGCAGAGCCGCCATGCCGCCGAGCCAGTCAGTGTGGCCGGTCCCGGGCTCGTGCCGGTTGGACTCGCTGACGTGCACGTGACCCAGGTACTCCCCGGCCTGCACGATGGACTGGGCGACGTCCTCTTCTTCGATGTTCATGTGATAGAAATCAGCGCACAGCCTGACCCCGCCGCCTGCGCCAGCCCGGCCGATCACGTCGATTCCCTGCGCCAGCGTGTTGAGGATGAAGTCCTCGTAACGATTGAGCGGCTCCAGGAACAGGAACGCACCCTCCTGCTGGGCCACCTGGCCCAGCTCGGTCAGGGCATCGGCCACGATCTCGAGGTCCTCCTCGGCCGGCCGCGGTGTGGTGTAGGGCGGCAGGCGCCGGGACAGCAGGCCGTAGCTGGCTGGCGCTACGACCCCTTGGCCGCCGCACCGGGCGATGACGCCCAGCTGGGACTTGAGGTTCTCGCGGGCCTCGCGGCGCCGGTTCGGCGTCAGGTCCCCGATGAAGCAGCGCATGTCCACGCAGGCCGAGGAGATGACCACGCCGTCCCGCACAGCGCCCTGAAGCTCCTTCTCCCGTTCGGCGAACTGGAACTCGCCGCGGGACCGCAGTTCTATGCCCTGGTAGCCGAGCGCTGTGATCGTCTCGAACTTTTCCTGCAGTGAGTCACCGGGGATGAGCTGCTCCTGAACCGACAGCCGGGGAACGTCGATTGCCGAAGTCGAGGACAACCTGTAGGACACGCGGGTCTCCAGAGGTGAGTAGCTCGTAGGCGTTCTGGCAGTTCTCGGCGGGTATGTGGTGGGACACCAGGGGCGTCGGGTCGAGGCGCCCGTCGGCGATGCGGGCCATCACCTCGCGGTGGAGCCGGTCCTTGTCCCAGCGGCCGGTCAGGAAAGGATCCACCGCGCCGATCTGCGAGCTGATAAGCCGGACCCGGTTGTGGTGAAACTCTTCGCCCAGGCGGACCGCGCCGAGTGATCCCTGGTAGAAGCCGGCCGCGACCACGGTCCCGTTCACGCCGACGGTCCGTATGGCCTCATTCAGGGCAGCCCCGTTCCCGCTCAGGTCGACGGCCACCGGGGCGCCGCGGTTCCCGGTCAGACCGCGGACTTGTTCTGCCGCTGCAGCAGGGTCGCGGATTACGGTCGCGGCGCCGAGGCGGCTGGCCAGCGCGAGGCGGTCCGGGACGGGATCCACCGCGATGACCCGGGCGCCGACCGAGCTGGCCAGCGCGGTCAGCAGGAGCCCGATTACCCCCTGCCCGAAGATGACCAGAATCTCTCCTAGCCGGGGATTGGCATCGAGCAGGGCGTTGAGCGCGACCGCGCCGGGCCGGGCGAAGACTCCGCATACGGGCCGAACGCGGTCACCGAGCACCTGCTCGCGGGCGGTGTCCGCAGACAGGATGCCCGCGGAGCGGTGGCCCCATATGCCCCATACGACGGCGCCGATGAGATCAGTGGCGGTCCCCGGGCCAGCCTCGGTCACCTGGCCCACCTCCTCATACCCCCAGCCGCGCAGCGGGTAGGGGAAAGTGGGGGTGCCGCCCACGAAGAGCCGTCGCCGCTCGTCCCAGTGCCGGTGAAGATACGGGTTGGTCCCGGTGAAGGCGGTCAGCTCCGTTCCGGCGGAGATGCCGGAGTGGAGAGTCGAGATCAGAACCTCGCCCGGGCCCGGCCGCGGGTCCTCCATCGGGATCAACCGGACCGCCCCGGGACGGCTGAACTCAACCTCACACTGCACCGGTCTGCGTCCCTCCGCCGCACTATCCCGAGGGCCGCCCAAGGTCTCTCCATCTCGTGCCATAGGTGCCACGCAAGCGTCAGCTTTGAACTGTAAATAGGCATCTTATGTCTTGTCAACATACATAAGTGTCGCTATGGTCGGCCAAGATGGCCGCTCAGCCTGCTGGCTTGCCGCCGCGAGGTCGAACGCAGACGCCATCGACAGCCTCAAAGGAGAGAACACCATGTTCAGACAACGCCGGGCGGTAGCGGTCATGCTGGCCGTGGCCACAGTTGGCGGCCTAGCCCTCGCCGGCTGCAGCTCCTCGGGCAGCAAACATGCCTCTTCGAGTAAGACCCTGACCGTGTGGAGCGAGGAGAACGATCCACAGCGGCTGACGGAACAGCGGAAGATCTTCGCCCAGTTCACCGCCTCGACCGGCATCCCTGTCAAGCTGGTGGGCGTGGCGGAGGGCCAGTTCTCCACGCTGGTCACCAGCTCGGCCGCGGCCGGAAATCTGCCGGATGTCATCGGCGCTCTCCCGGTGTCCGACGCCGACCAGCTCGCGAAGGAGAAGATCGCCGACTCCGCGGCCGCGGAATCGGTCGTGAACAAGCTCGGGCGCTCGACCTTCCAGGCCAAGGCGCTGCAACTCGCCACCCAGAACGGCACGCTCGTCGGCGTACCGAGCGACAGCTGGGTGCAGTTGCTGGTCTACCGGCGAGATCTCTTCAGCAAATACAGCCTGCCCGCGCCAACCACCTACGCGTCCATCTTGTCCGATGCCGCAGCCCTGAAGTCCCATGGATACATCGGCATAGTGGCGGCCACTGATGCGAACGACGCGTTCACTGAACAGACATTTGAGTACGCCAGCCTGGCGAACGGATGCCAGCTCGTCAACGCCAAGGGAAACGTGACCCTGGGGTCGTCACAGTGCCAGCAGGCGTTCAGCTTCTACGACAAGCTGATCAAGAACGACTCGGTCACGGGTAGCCAGACCGTCGACACGACCTCTCAGGAGTATCTGGCGGGCAAGGCCGGGATGGTCATCTGGTCGTCCTACATTCTGCCCGTGCTCGCCGGCCAGGAGCAGGGTTCAGTACCGAGCTGCCCGCAGTGCAAGTCCGACTCGGCGTATCTGGCCAAGAACAGCGGGATTGTCACCTCCATCAGCGGTGGCTCCACCGCGGCCACCGATTACGGTCAGCTTTCCAGCTGGGTCATCACCCAGACTTCACCGAGAAAGGCCGCCGCGGAGAAGCTCGTTACCTTCATGATGAACCAGGGATACGGCTCCTGGCTGTCGCTCGACCCGCCGGGCAAGCTGCCCGTCCGGACCTCGACCAGCGCCGGGCCGATCAGCAAGCAGTGGTCCTCGTTGCCGATCGCCCTGGGCGCTGGCAAGCCGACGTCCGCCTATTACTCGGCTTCGACTATCACCAACCTGCTCGGCGGAACGAGCGAGATCACCGAGTGGGGTCTGCCGTTCGGTCAGGGTGCCCTGCTCGGGGCTACCCTCGCATCGCAACCGGTCCCCAACGCAATCAGCTCCATGATCAGCGGCTCGTTGTCTCCCTCTGCCGCGGCTCAGCAGGCGGTCAGCCAGGTCAAGAACATCCAGTCCAACCTCTAGCACCGGGCCGGGCACGCTCGCCCGGTGGCGTACCGCGCGAGCGTGCCCGGCATTGCGGCAGAACGATCTTACGCCCGCAAGCCGGGCGTAAGACAGGAGGAGTCATGACCGTTCACCTGCCGAGTCGGCCGCGGCCCGCCGAGACCCGATCTCCCGGGGCCCGGCCGGCCCGGGGCCGGTCACTCCGCAGCGCGGACGCACGGTGGGGCTTGGCTATGTCCATTCCCACCGTCTGCATCCTGCTGCTCATCGTGATCGTTCCCGCCGTCTGGACACTGCTCCTGGCGTTTCAGCGGGTCACACTGCTCAACATCAGGTCGGCGGGCGTTCTGGGCCCCTACACGCTGGCCAACCTGGAGCAGGTCATCAAGGACCCAGGCTTCGTGAGCGGCATCCTCGCCACCCTGGCCTACAGTGTCTTCGGCACGGTCCTGTCGGTCATCTTGGGATTGGCCGCCGCCCTGGCTCTGCGCAAGCGGTTTCCCGGCCGCTTTCTGGTCCGTGGGGTGATGCTCCTGCCCTATGTGGCCCCCGTGGTCGCTGCCGCCTACGTGTGGCAGGTCATGCTGAGCCCGACGCTGGGTGTGGTCAACCGTATCGGGGTCAGCTGGCTCGGGTGGAAGCACGCGATTCCGTTCCTGAGCCAGCAGACCGGGCACTTGCCGCTCACCGGAAACGCCATCCCCGTCCCTACCGCGCTCGTCATGGTCATCCTCTTCGACACCTGGCGTTATTTCCCGTTTGCCTTCCTCTTCTACAGCGCCCGGGTCCAGGCTCTGCCGCCCGAGTTGGAGGAAGCGGCAAAAGTGGACGGTGCGACGACCATACAACGGTTTAGGTACATCATTTATCCGCAGCTCCGTAACGTCACCCTGCTTCTGGTGCTGCTTCGGTTCATCTGGACGTTTAACAAGTTCGATGACGTCTATCTGCTAACCGGCGGAGGAGCTGGAACCCAGGTTGTCAGCATCCGCGTCTACCAGTTCCTTACCGCCTATACGAACGTGGGCGCATCGAGCGCCGAGGCATTGCTGCTAGCCGTTCTGCTTGGCCTGTTCGCGATCATGTTCACGACGGTCCAGCGGCGAAGCCGGGTGGCGTCATGATCGGCTCGCAATCGCTGATAAATCCACGTTCCGACCGATTTCAAGAGCCGTTCTTCCGGTATGCCGGCCGGCTTTTCCTGGTAGTTCTGTGCGCCGTCTGCATCCTGCCGTTCTACTACATGGTAATGCTGGCGATTCACAACAACCAGGATGTCGTCCTTCACCCGCTGGCAATTCTGCTCCCGATCGGCCGGCTGTCGCTGGTCCCGTTCCGAACCGTCCTGTCCTCAAGCTCCGCAGGCGGACAGGGGTTTGTACCGTTCATCGAGAACAGCCTGTTGCTGGCCACGCTGACGGTGGCTGGCACGATTATCGTCGCGGTGCCCGGCGCGTACGCGCTCGCCCGGTACGTCTTCCCGGGCAGCAGGCTGATCTCCGGCGCATTTCTCGTCGTCTACCTATTCCCGAGCATCCTGCTGGCCATTCCGCTCTATGTTTTCTTCACCAAAGCGCATCTTCTCGGCGCGCTTCCGCCGGTGGCCATCGTCTATATTGCGCAGACGCTTCCCGTAGCGGCATACATGCTGAGAGAGTACTTTGACACTGTGCCGGTGAGCGTCGAGGAAGCTGCCCGAATGGACGGATGTTCCCGATGGCAGATCATCCGGTACGTCACATTGCCGCTGTCCGTCCCGGCGCTGGTCAGTGTGGGCGTGTACGTGTTTATGATCGCCTGGAACGAGTATCTCTTCGCGCTTCTCTTCCTGGTGGCCAAGCCCGGGAACTGGACAGTCTCACTGGGCTTGGCCGAACTCTCCAGCGACATCACCGTCGCTCCACCGGTGCTCATGGCCGGTTCGGTCATCCTGACCGTGCCTATTATCCTGCTGTTCTTTGCTGTGGAAAGGTTCCTGCGAGGAGGGCTGGTTCTTGGCGCGGAGAAGGGCTGAACCAACGACCCGGCAGGGCGCGGCCTCGGTCCTTCCGCCGCCCAGCGCCATCGGCGCAGAGCATCTGCTGACCCTGATCCGGACCGGCGCCCCCCCCCCCCCGGCGGCGCCGGCCCCGGGGGCCGGCCGGGGCCGGGGGCC
>CAXUJF010000001.1:0-4848 GCA_964250865.1 uncultured Streptosporangiaceae bacterium | reverse complement strand
GACGGGCCTGTCGCGGTCGACGGTGGCGCAGCGTGTCGACGCGCTCATCGAGGCGGGCTACGTCCGCGAGGGCGGTACCAGCGCCTCGTCGGGTGGCCGTCCCCCGGCCCTCCTGGAGTTCGACGGTTCGCGGAAGCTGGTCCTTACCGCGGCGGTCGACCCGTCGCAGCTCGTTGTGGGCCTGGTGAACTTCGCCGGGGCCGTGGTGAACCGACGGGTCCGCGAACTCCGCGTGGCAGATGGGCCCGGGGTGGTGTTGCCGCTGATCGAGGCCGAGTTCCGCGCCCTGATCGCCGACGCCCGGGCCGACGAGTCGTCGCTCAGCGGGATCGGGGTTTCCGTCCCGGCCCCAGTCGAGCATCTGACCGGGCGGCCGATCGAGCCGACCGTCATGCCCGGTTGGCACGACTGCCCCATCCGGGAGAAACTCGGTGAGACGTTCGCGCTCCCCGCCTACGTGGACAATGACGCGAATGTCATGGCCTTGGCCGAGTACCAGAACCTGGAACGCGTCGTCGGCAACATGCTCTACGTAAGGGCGTCGGAGGGTATCGGCTCCGGCTTGATTCTGGACGGCAAGCTTTACCGCGGCACGGTCGGTGCTGCCGGGGCACTCGGGCACATCGCCGTGGACGGCTGCACCGCCGTCTGCACATGCGGGAACGTGGGGTGCGTGGCCGCCGTAGCCAGTGGCCACGCCATCGCGCAAATCTTGCGGGAGCGCGGACTGCCCACGGAGACCGCCGCCGACGTGGTCCAACAGGCCCGGCAGGGTCAGCAGGACGCCACGGCGATGCTCCGGTCCGCCGGTCGTGAACTGGGCCGAGTCTTGGCTGGCGTGGTGAACCTGCTGGACCCCGCGGCGGTCGTGATCGGGGGTGAGCTGGCCGAGGCCCAGGATTACCTGGCGGGCATCCGCAAGGAGGTGCACGGCCGGGCGCTACCGCTGGCCGCCGGGCACTTGCAGATCCTCAAGGCGTCGCTCGGACAAGACGCCGGGATAAAGGGCGCCGCGGCCCTAGTTGCCGAGGAACTGCTTGCTCCCCGGCCCGTGCTGGACACTTTGAGGACCGTCTGACGCGCGGGAGGACGTCACGATGGCCACTCGTCACCGTCCCGAGATGCTGACCGCTATGCCTGGCCTTTTGTGCCCTATGTGATGGGTGCCAATGAGCTCAGGCCCATGATGAACGCCGCAGCAGGAGCCATCGTGGCTCGCCGCCCAAGCCGCTTATCGCCGGCGAAAGATGACCGTCCAGGGACGTCACGATCGGGGCAGGACATGAAATAACGCTGATCAGAAAATTCAAAGCCGAGCACAGCTCACATGGCTCATTTGCGCAAATCCGCCAGTCCTGGACATGTGCCGCGTTACCAAACGTTCCTCATCGCAGCATGAGGGTGCCTCAATGCCGCACCGGATCCGCCGGTCTCGTGGCCTGCGGCCTTTCAAATGCGCCGACAAGGCGCGCATACGGGGTATTAGATCGGCACTTGCGTTTGCGGCGCTGATCTGCGGTTACCGTGAGCGTACCTCGCTGGGTGCGCGGCCGTGTCGGCCGGGAAGGCGCATGGCCAGCGCGGAGTTGACGCAGGACACCACTTGCCAGCCAGAAGGGAACGCACATGAAGGCCACTATCGACGGCACGGTCGTCGCTGATGCCCCCGAGTCCGACCTGATCACCATCGAGGGCAACTACTACTTCCCACCCACCTCCCTCAGCGCCGGCGCATTCAGCGACAGCCCGACGCCCTACACCTGCCCGTGGAAAGGCGCCGCCCAGTACCACGACATCTCGGTGGCCGGCACGGCTCACCACGACGCGGCGTGGAGCTACCCCAACCCCTATCCGGCGTCCTTCGACCGGGTCGGCAAGGACTACACCGGCTACGTCGCCTTCGACAAGCGGCAGGTCACGGTCGCCGAATAAGCCGGTGGGGCAGGGCGGCCGGTGGGCCCGGGCTGGTGCCGGAATATTGTTCGCCGGGTCGCCTACCGCGCCGGAATCAGCAAGCCCATCGAGCCACCCCTTTCTGACCAGGCGGTCAGCGCTGGCCGGGATGCTCCGGGCCCTCGTCCCCCGGCACGGCCTGCTCGGCATCGGCTGGGTCGATGAGAACACCGTCCAGCGGGTGTCCCGCGCCGGTGCCGGATTCGGGCCAAGAGCATCGCCATGGCGCCCCCGCATCATGCCGTCGCCCGGGTCCTCTGCGTCCTGCGACGCTCGCGGACGAAACGATCATGCTGCCGGTTTACCGCGACGTTCAATTTTGCCGTATGACAACTGTCACGAGGTTCATAGTTTCGGTCAGGTTGCTGCTGGCCATACGCTGCCCGCATCATACTCTCAGTTGAGAAACAGCCAGCAGGCCAAGGGGGGCCCATGACGATTCCCAGCGAGCAGCCGTGAGACCCACGGCTCAGGCCGCCGGTAGGCGGCGGCCTGCCGCGATGTGGGGAGTCATCTGGGCCACGGCCTCGTGATCCGCGGACTTCCTGGCTGGATCTGCAGGCAGCGCGCTCCGGGCGGTTACCAGGAGCCAGCCCGCCGGGCTGCGGTCATGGCGGTGACGGCACAAGCTCTGGCCGGCCGCGGGGGAATGCCTGGCCTGCTGTGGTCGCACGTGTGGCTCACTGACGCACTGGCCGTGGCGGAGAACTGCCCCGATGAGGGGTCCTTTGAGGACACAGCACCTCTGACCGAAATAGGACCGGCATGTTTTTCCCAGAGAGCCAGGATGAAGCAGCGATCCCAGCGGGCACTCGTGGACGGCAACCAGGCCGCCTGAACGACGGTCGCAGCCTCGGCACCCAGGGCGATGGCAGCCGACTTGCCCGCGACGCATCGCGGCCCGCAGCAAAGCACAGGTCACGTGATCACCGACCATCAGCGGAGCCAGCCACTCGCAGGCCCCCCTCGTCATCCTCCATTCGCCATCAGCAATCCGGAGGTACCGTAAGCGACCGGGTGCCGTCCCCGCGTCCGCCCGGACAGCCGCTGAGACTGTCAGCTGAGCCGGAAAAGCAGGCTTATACCAGCAAAGACACCCTCATAGGGGCGGGCGCACTCGTCATCCTGGCCGGCGTCATCTGCTGTATTTCATGGGGCGGCTCATCCGAGAGCAAGCCCGCGGCGGAAACAGCGCCCGGGCCCGTCCCGCTGGCCCTGAGGTCATTTCTGACCAGCGCCCAGCAGGAATTCGTGGACCAGGTGATCGCCCGATACAATTTCGCCAAGCCTCAGAGGGGAAGGGTCCTGAAGATCGGCAACGACGTGTGCGGGATGCTCAGCACCGGTTCAACCGTGGGCTACATCGCCAGCACCATCGCCGGAACCAACTCCGGCTTGTCACCAGGCGACGCGAACAGCCTGGTGAATCTGGCTGCCCAAGATCTCTGCCCCGGGATCATTCCCGCACCATCCCCTACCGTGCCCTAGCCAGACGCGGTCAGAGGGAGTGACAGGCAACTGCCATCCGGCCTGAATGGCATGCCGAATGCCAAGATCGCCGGAAGAAGCCTGCCGGATTACAAAAGGTTTCGCCCGCCCGGGCGGGGCGGCACTACCGCGGCCGGGGTGGTGGCGGTGGCCCAGTTGGTGCCGGCCGCGGTGGTGGCCCCGGTGGCGGCCAGTCGGGCTGACCATCGGTCACCGATGGTTCTGCTAACGATCTTCAATTGTGAGGGTTACTGAGCGCTGGCCTGGCGGCGCTTCCAGCGTGACCAGTACTCGTCTAGACCGGGCACAGTCCGGTGGGTCAGCATGGCGGGATGCGCGTACCCTGGATTCCCGCCGGATGCGGACGAGTTTGCTGCGACTGCGGGCAGGCTTGGCGGGTGCCGTGGGCGGCGGCCTGGCGGCGCGGCAGGACGCTGGCGGCGCGGCAGGACGGTGACTGCCCCGGCGGACGGGCTGGGCTGACGCTGCGGGACAGCCGGGCAGCCGCGGCGCGCGGGACGGCGTGCATGGGCAGGCCGGCCAGGCTCAGGGCAGAGGTGGCTCCGGTGCTCGCCGTCAGCCGCCTCTCCGATGAGCTGTAGAGCTGCCCGCGCTGTGGGGCCGGGCGGTTCAGCCAGCGCGTCTTCCGCCCCGCGGGCGCTCCCGCTGTTTGGCGACTTCCGCTGAGCCGCGGCCTTTGCCGCTGGCAAGCGACGCATCGGCTGGTCACCGCAGGATTTCGATAAGCAGGATCCAGGCGTTATAGATCGCGATACTGAAGCCAAGGAGGAGCTCCCCCAGGGCCCAGTAAAGACCGCCGCCCGCACCGGCCAGCACCGTCACGCCGGCAATGATCATCGGCACGGATGAGGCCAGCGCGAGCAAAATGATCGGGATGGTCCATCGCCATTTGGTGACCGGAAAGTGCGCTCGTACGGCTGAGATCATCACGGCGGTGGCCAGTACCACGCCGAGCGCCGTGAGCTCCGCGCCGAGAGCCTGCCGTGATTGCCCGGGGGTGAGCACGAGGACCGACATCAGGAGCAGGCTGAGCAGGACTCCCAGCGCTCGCGCGGCGAGCGCTGGGAGAAAAGGCGCGTCGAGGATCTGCTTGACATTGATCGACACGGCGACGAACAGCAGACCGACCAGCGTGGCAGCAGACTCGGCTCCCACCGCGAACAGGTCATGCCACTGACTGCTCTGGTAGGCAACCACGGCCATAGTCTGGCAGCCCCGCGCCCGCGCCCGCTACGGCCACAGCGGGAGCAAACCGGTGCGGGCACTGGTGGACGGCCCTGCCGGCCGGCTTGCGCCTGGATGGGACAGAGAGTGCTTGATGGGTCAGGCCGGGGTCCCGGCGAACCGTGTCATGGGCTGCCGCCCATCCGGCTCGTGAACTCATCC